>JBKOYV010000325.1:0-14439 GCA_046725585.1 Gemmatimonadota bacterium
GCACAGGTGTGCTTCCTATTGGGGACCATGGGACCTCAGCACCACGTACGTCGGTGTGGTCTCCTGTGGGCCGCCATCGCAACGCTGGCCGCGTCGCTCGCGGCGTGCTCGGACCCGCCGTCGACCGTCGGGGTCGGATTCGCATCGAGCTTTGGATCCCCAAGCGCGGCGGACGTCGCGCAAGCCGCGTTGGACGAGGCGCACCCGCCCGGAGGACGGCGCATCGTCGTTGCGGTCGGTGACTCCACCAGGCCCTCCGTGGATGCGTTACTCAACGAGGTCGATCGCGCCATTCGCTTCGCGAGTAACCCGTCGATCGTCGCCGTCGTCGGCCCCGCTGGTAGCCGGCAAGCGCTGCAAACGGCGCCTGTGTACCGCGACGCCCGCCTTCCCAACGTGATTCCGATAGGGAACAGCAGCCACTTTCGCGGCCTTGGTCCGTTGTTCTTTCTGCTCGCCCCCAGCGACTCGATCCAGGGCGAGTTCATCGGCCAGTTCGTCGCGGAACGGCTGCGCGCGCGGCGCGTGGCCATCATGTACGTCCCCGATGAGTACGGCGTTGGGCTCGCGGGAGGCAGCGAGGTGGCACTACGGAGACGACGCATCGAGCTGACCGTGCGAATGCCGGTGCGGCCGATGCAAGCGTGCCCTCCACGTAGTCCCAGTAACGAGTACGACGACGTCGTCGCGGACGTGCTCGGGTATGGCGCCCCTGATGTCGTCGTGCTTGCAGCGCGCTCCCTCGAGACCGCCTGCATTGCCCGTGCGATCCGCGAGCGAGTGGTCGGAGCCCGCTTTGTCGCGGGTGATGGCGCATTGGTCGACCAGAGCTTCGTTGCGCTCGCGGGTCCGGCCGCCGACTCCATGTATCTCGTCGCGTTCTGGCACCGCACGCACGGCGACTCCGCATCTCGCGCCTTCACGGAACGGTTTCGGGCGCGAGTCGGACGCGATCCGCGCCACGACGACGCGATGTTCTACGACGCCGTCATGCTCGCAGGACACGCCATACGCAACGGAGGGCCCTCCCGCTCCGCGGTCGCGAAATACCTCGGTCAGTTGGGACGCAGTCGTCCGCCGTATCGCGGCATTACCGGTCCCATCGCATTCACGCCTGGAGCACCGCGCCCGCTCATCATGACCCGACTGATGAACGGGCAAACCGAGCCGGTGCTGTCACGATGATGCGTCCCGGGAAGACAGTGCCGCTCCGGACGTTGCTCGTGGGTCTCGCCGTCGCCGCGGTGGTATACGTCCTCAGCCTCATTCTCGAAATCGCCGTCATCATCGCGCCGGCCGCAGCGGTGAATCGCAGTCACGCTGGAGCGTTGCTAGGAGAGCATCAGGCGATTCGGCAACACATGAACACGCTGCAAGCCTCGCTGGACCGCGTCGGGGCGGCGTTGCAGACGACCACCGCGCGAGGGCGCCCACTCGAACGCAGGGAGGCGCTGGCGTTGTCCCGACCGATCACCGCCCGCTTCGACAGCGTCGTCGCGATGCGAACGTCGCTTCACTTGAGCCCTGCGCCGCCCAGCATGCGTCTCCGCCTCGCGACGGCGGTCGAGACGGAAACGGACGCCGGCCTAACGATGCTCGATGCCGTCCGCGCCATGGAGGCTGGCCGACCAAGGGACGCCGGCATGGCGGTGCAGCGTGCCGAATCGTTACTGGACTCGACGGCGCTGAACCTCGAGGCGGCGCAGGGGACCGCGCTCTCGGATTTGATCGCGCGCGAGGATCGACTCCTCGGCTCCGCTCGGCTCGTGTCACGATGGGCGCTCGGGTGGGCCGTGCTCGGCACCGTGTTGCTGGCGTTCACGGTGTGGATCGTCCGCGACCGCCTCTATCGCCCGATCGCCCAACTCGAATCCGCCGTTGCACGCGTGATGGGCGGCGACCTGTCCTCGGACGCTCCCGTGTCGCGAGACGACGAGCTCGGCCGACTGGCCGCGCACTTCAACGCGATGACGAACGTCCTTCGCGAACGCACCGAGCGAGCCACGCGCCGCCACGAAAATCTCACCGAACGATTCGGGCGAATCCTCGACGAATCGTCGAACGAGATCTACCTCTTCGACGCGACCACACTTCGCTTTGTCCAGGCGAACCGCGGCGTTCTCGCGAACCTCGGCTACACCATGCGGGAGATGGGGGAGCTGACCCCGTTCGATGTCCTACGCGACGTGCGTCGCGACGAGCTGGAGGCCGCGCTCGCGACGCTCCGGCATGGCGAGCAACAGTCCGTCGTGCTCACGTGCAGCCAGGCCCGCAAGGACGGCTCGGTCTACCCGGTCGAGATCCGGCTTCAGCTCTCGGCCGTGGACGATCCCCCGGTGTACGTCGCCGTCGTCGAAGATGTGAGCGAGCGAAGTCGCGTGCGTGAGCTCAACCAGCGGCTCCGTCAATTCGCGTTGACCGAGCAGCGCTTGTTAGGCAGCGGCGACTTGCCGGCAACGCTGACGCAGATCACGGAGATGGCAGCCGACACGCTGCGGGTCGCGCGTGTGGGCGTCTGGACCTACCATCCGGACAAGCTCGTCTGCCTCGACATCTTCGACCAATCGACGCGGCAGCACTCGACCGGCGCGGAAGTTCACTGGGACCAATATCCGGATTACTTCGCCGCTCTCCGCGATGGTGCGCCGGTCGTGGTGCAGGACGCGCGGAACGATTACCGCACGCATGCGCTCGTGGAGGCCGGAGCCGTGCGTTCCGGCGTCACCGCGCAATTCGACATCCCGGTCCGTGCGGGCGGACGAATGGTTGCCGTGCTCACGAGCGAACACGAAGGCGGCACTCGCCGGTGGGCCGCCGAGGAGCAGGCGTTCGGGACATCCGTCGCGAGCTTCGTAGCGCTCGCGATCGAAGCCACCGAGCGGACCCGGTTGGAGCAGCAGCTTGCGAAGGCGCAGAAGATGGAGTCGATCGGTCGCCTTGCCGGCGGAGTCGCGCACGACTTCAACAACCTCCTGACGGCCATTCTCGGCAACGTGGAGTTCGCCAGGACGGAGCTGCCGCCTAACGCTCCAGCCGTGGCCGAGTTGCAGGAGGTTGAAAAGGCGGCGCGGCGAGCTGCCGACTTGAGCCGCCAGCTGTTGACGTTTGCGCGGCATCAGGTCGTCGAGGCCCGCGTGATCGACCTCAACGCGCTCACGCGTGACGCCGACAAGCTCCTGCGGCGGCTGATCGGCGAAGACATCGAGATCGTCACGCTGCTCGCACCCGATGTGGGCGCGGTCCGCATCGATCCCGGTCAGTTCGAGCAGGTCATCATCAACCTCGCGGTCAACGCCCGCGATGCGATGCCGAATGGCGGTCGCCTGACGATCGAGACGAGCAACGTCGTACTCGGCCCTGATTACGTGGCGGGTCACGCCGACGTCGTGCCGGGGGAGTATGTGCAGCTCGCGGTGACCGACACGGGGCACGGAATGGATCGCGAGACACTGAGCCGTCTGTTCGAGCCGTTCTTCACGACCAAGGCGCACGGCCGTGGTACCGGGCTCGGTCTCGCGATCTGCTACGGCATCGTCAGGCAGGCCGGCGGTGCGATCTGGGCGTACAGTGAGCCGGGCCGGGGCTCGACGTTCAAGGTCCATCTGCCCAAGGTCGACGCGGCACCTGAAACACCGCACGCTGCCGAGGTGAATGTGGCAGCGCCGCGTGGGCGGGAGACGATTCTGCTGGTCGAGGACGAAGCCCAGATCAGGGAAGTGGCCGCTCGTGCGCTGCAGGCACAGGGTTACACGGTGATCGTCGCGACCGAGGGTGCGGAGGCCGTGAGGATCGGGCGCGAGCGGCTGCGCGACATCGATGTGGTCGTGACGGATGTCGTGTTGCCGCTGCTCGGCGGCCGCGAGGTGGTGGCGCGATTACGTCAGGATCGTCCCACGCTTCCCGTCGTCTACATGTCGGGGTACACTGCCGGCACTATTCCGGACCAAGACGTGGTCGATCGCGATACGACGCTGTTGTCCAAGCCGTTCACGCCGTGGACCCTCGGTGTCCGCGTGCGAGAGATGCTCGACCGACACAGGACTTCGGCGCCTTGAGTACGCTCTACTGGGGACTGGGGACTGGGGACTAGGGACTGGGGACTAGGGACTGGGGACTAGGGACTGGGGACTCGGCAAGGAACCTTCTACCGCCGAGGAAGGCTCCGCGCGAGTAGAAGCATCCCGGCCGAGTCCCCAGTCCCCAGTCCCTAGTCCCTACTCCACCAAGCCGCGTCGCGCGCGAGCGGGGTGCCTTGCAGTCTCACGCGAGTGACCCACGAGGCGACGGCGTCCACGGTTTCGGTCACGGGGCGTCCAGTAGTGTCGATGAGCTCCACCTGCCACCGCGGATCGTCACGACTCCAGTTGCGCCAGCGATCCCAGTGATAATGTGCGCGCGAAGGATCAATCAACACGCGCTGCTCCCACTGCGGGTCGATCGCGTGCATGCGATGCCACGCCGCCCAACAGAGCATGTCCATCCCGAACGTCCAGTTGGGATCGGGTTCCCGCTCCGCTATTCGGCGACTGCGCTCGTGGTCGTGGCAGTCGAGCAGACAGGCGGCGATGCCCAACAGCTCCGGTGCTCGCGGAGAGGCGAGCAGCTCGCCAAGCGGTGACGCGGCGAGCAGGAGGAGGTCGACGCCGCGGGTTTCGAGGTCCAGTGCGGTGTCGACCCACCGTTCCATGTTCGCCATGCGCTCATGGCCGTCGGTGGCCGGGATCTCGTTCTCGTGGTGGGCCGCGAGGTCGACGACGCGGGAGATCAGCTGTCGCGCAACGGTCTTCTTGCCTGACGCGGCGGCGCCGCTGAGCAGGAATAACATACCACCCCCCGATGAAGGACGTTAGGCACGATCGGGCTCGCCGATCGAGACGGCTGGTAAGTCCGGCCTAACGTCGTTTCTTCATCATCGGTTGGGTTCTCAAATCAGGTTCCTAACCGCCAAGGGGTCAGAGTCGTTGAATACAGCCATCCCGCCAATGTAGCGATCGCGAATTCAACGACTCCGACCCCCAACCGACTTACTGATCCGGCAACGCAAACGACCGGAGCGGCGCACCACCCGCAGGCGCATCCGCCAGCACGATCGTCCTTCCCGCATTCGCCGGAATCGCCGGCGGCGTCACTGAGCTGTTAACCGCCCCCGCCCGCGCCGCCGGAGCCGTCCCCGCCGGCACCGTCCGAATCTGGTACGTCCCCGCGGCGAACAGCGCCCCCGGAAACGCCGCACGAGTCGCGACGTTCGTCGCCGCCGGCGTCGCCGTCGCGAGATCAGCGTTAGCCGCCGTGATGAACACATCCACCGCACCCGCCGTCGGACTCATGTTCACGAACTTGATCCGCACCTGTCCCGTGGTGATCGCTGGATTGCTCTCAGCCACCGTGAACCCGCTCACCGCACCACCACCAGTCCCGCCCGTCGCGTACAACGTGTAGTCCGTACCCGCACTAACCGTGATGGGGAGCGTCGCCACTACGACGTTCGTGTCCGCCGTCTTCTTCAGCACCAGCGTCCTCGCCCCTTCGTAGATCGGAGCGAAGTTTGCGTTCGACGGCGAGGGCAGCGATGAGGGCGTCGTCCCCGTATATGCCAGGTTCACCCCGAACGGCTCGTTCTCGAGAATCGCGTTCACCGGATTCCGCGACGGATCCGTGATGAGATTCACGAACCGGATCCGCCCCTGTCCGGCAGTCGGCTGCAGCGGGTCCGGCGCGTCCTTCGTGCCACACGCCGCCGCGAAGACCGCCGCCATGGTGCACGCCAAGCGGAGAGAACGGAGAGAACGAACGCGATCGATCGAAACGGTCATGAAATCGGGCCTCATAGGGGGCAACTCGCCGGGAAGCTGGTCGGCTCCGACGGGTCAGCGGGTACGTTCGGGTTGGCATTCCGGTCACCGACGGCGTATGGCAGCCAGCAGCGCTGGCCGCTCGTCGGGATGTTCGGCGACGCCACCGGGCCGATGATGGCGTTGCGACGTCGCGAGTCCTCCCACCGCGACCCCGTGCCGAGGAGCTCGTACTTCCGCTGCGCGTAGATCTCGGTCAACAGCTGATCCTTCGACAGCTGGGCGCCGAGCGCAGGCAGGCAGGCCTTCGGATCGTCGATGCCCCGGCCGCCGGCGCAATCCGTGCGAACCGAGTCGAGCACGGCCTGCGCCGGTGCCAGCTGATTCTGGTTCGCCAGCGCCTCCGCCTTGATGAGCAGCGCCTCGTCCGGAAAGTACACCGCCAGCGGCGCCTGCGGGCTCGCATAACGATTCCACGGGTCGAGCGGCGCGCCGATGCGGCCCGTGAGCGTGCTGGACGGGAGCACGAAGTACGTGAACCGCTGATCCTGGGGCGCCATCGATGTCCGGTACTGGCGGCGCGGCGCGATGCCGTTCGGACCGCCGGTGACGTTGGCGTAGAAGTTCACGGCTGGTGACGGGAACGTGAGCACTGAAAACGCCGACGTGCCGACTCGTCCAACGAGATTCGCGGCCGCGAGTGCCGTCGCGTCGTCGTTTGCGATGCGCGCATAACGCGCGCGGAACAGCTGAATCACGTTCGACAGATTCACACCCGGCGTCAGGACGCTGGTGTTGAACAGCGTGCTGGGGGGCGTTGCCGCGATCTCCGCGGCGGCCGAGTCGATCAGCGCACGCACGTACGGGAGCGCCTCCGACCGCGGCACGTACGTCGGCTCGGTGACCCCGAACGTCTCGATCGGGATACGCTGATAGGACTGCAGTGCCTCGCCTAACGCCTCGCCCTTGAGCACGAACGCGAGCGCGCGGAGGCCGCTGCGCGTGCCGGGGTCGATCTCGTCCGCGAGCGTCTCCGAGCCCTGCAGCAGCTCGTCGGCGGTGCGAACGGTCCGATACACGGAGTTGAACACGTTGTCCGCGATAGCCGTGCCCGACGGCACCGCACCCTGTTCGGCATCGCTGATCGAGATGAGGGCGGCGCTCGTCGCCGAGAACTCGTCGGTCACGAGCCCGGCCATGTACCCGAAGTTGCCGTACGATTGCGCGAATCTGCTCTGCAGCCCGGTCGCGAGCCCGATGACGGCGTCGACGTTCGACGTGACCTGGGTTTCTGTCGGTGAGTTGGGGTTGCTGAGGTCGAGACTGCACGCTCCCAGCAACCCGAGTGACGCGGTGGCGGCGGCCACCGCGCATTTCCTGTTCACGCGCATGGGTGGTCTCCGCATCTCAGTAGGTGAACCGCGCGCTGAACGACCACGTGCGCGGAATCGGGTAGCCACCGAAGTCGAACCCGCGGTCCGCCGCAGTGGTCTGCACCGACCCGATACCGCCCGCGTTCGTCCCGAACAGGTTGATCTCCGGGTCGTAGCCGCTGTAGTCGGTCCACACCACGAGGTTGCGGCCCGAGACCATGAGCTCGACCCCGTCGCGGAATACGCGTCGCACCGCCGGAATGGTCAGCGTGTAGGAGGCTGAGAGCTCGCGCAGCTTGATGAATGTCCCGTCCTCGATCCAGTACTCGAAAATGCCCTGCGTGCGCGCGTTGTAGCCCGGCGGCAGCTTGCGAGGATCGCCGTACGGCAGGAGCTCACGCTCGTACGTCTTCGAGTTGCTTGCGATGCCGGCGTTCTGCGCCCGTGTGGACAGGTTCATGATCTCGTTGCCGAACACGCCGTCCAGAAGCGCGCGGACGTGCACCTTCCGCATGAACGTGAACTCGTTGAGGAACGATCCCATCCAGTTGGGGTTCGGGTCGCCGATGATCTTGTTGAGCGAGTCGTTGCACGTGCCGCCCGAGATCGCCTGCCGCTGCGCCAGCGTGGCGCCCATGTCCACTGTCTGGTTGCTGCGGCGATAGCGGCCTAACGAGTCAAGGAGGAGGGCGCCGGTCACGCAATTGCGCCCCGCGTACGAGCCGTAGAACACGCCGGCCGGATACCCGGTCCGAATGCGGTTCGGGTACCCGCCCGCGGACTGGAAGTCCAGGATGTCCAGGCTCTCGACGCGGTTCTTGTTGTGGGTATACGTGATGGTCGACGACCACTGGAAGTTCCGCTGGTCGACGTTCGTCGTGCGCAGCAGGAGCTCGATGCCCTTGTTCGACATCGACCCGATCGGCGCGAACTGGCGCGAGAACCCGGTGCTCGTGGGCAGCGGGCGGAAGAACAGCAGGCCGTCGACGATTCGATTGTAGTACGTGCCCTCGAGCCCGACGCGCCCGCTCGCCATCCCGAGCTCGGCGCCAAGCTCCCACTCGCGGGCCCGCTCGTTCTTCAGGTTCGGGTTCCCGTAGGTGATGTCGTTGACGAACCCCGGCCGTCCGGCGAACGGAGCCTGCGCGTAGCTGATGTACTGCGAGTACGCGTTGACGACGCCTGGCTGGCTCCCGGCCCATCCGAGCGCGCTTCGCACGCGCAGGCTGTTCAGCAGTCCCGGCTGATTCTCCGTCACGATGTACGACGCCGAGAACTTCGGGAACGCCTGCCAGCGCTCGGACGGCGCGAACGTCGACGACGCGTCGAGCCGCACCGCCGCCGTGACGAACAGCCGATCGCGCCAATCCACCTCCTGCTGCGCGTAGAAGCCTAACGTCCGCAGTTCGACCTCGGACTGGGCCGCGTTGAAGATCGAGCCGGCGCTCACGAGCTCGCCCACCGGCGCGAGCCCGTTCGCCGTCGCGGACGTCGTCCGCACGTGCTGCGACGTGAAGTTGAAGCCACCCGTCGTCCTGAGCTCGAAATCCCGCATCGGGTCCCAGGTGTAGCTGGCGACGCCATCCTGATTGATGACGCGCGTGTTCTGGAACACCGACTGCGATCGGCCGGTCGCGATGGGTGCCGTGCCCAGCACGGCGTTGCGCGGCACGAACTGGCGCTGCTCGAAGCCGACGTTGTCGATCCCGATCGTGTAGTCGAGCAGGAGATTGGTGATCGGCGTGTACGTCGCCTTCGCCGAGCCGATGAACCGCTCAATCGTCTGCGGGTTGCGGATCTTGTCGATGGCGAGGAGCGGGTTCGTGCCTAACGACGGCGGCAGCGGGTAGACGCCGTTCACCGGCCTGAAGTCCACGTTCGTCGGGGCGAAGAACAGCGAGCCCATGATACCGTAGTCGTTCTGCTCGCCGAACGCCTGCATCTGGTTCTCGGTCGTGATGTAGTTCGCCGTCACGTTACCGATGAGCTTCGACGCGAGCTGCTGCTGCAGGTTCACGCGCCCACCCGTCCGCCTCGACGACGTCGACTTCATGATCCCGTCCTCGTCGAGGACGTTCCCGCTGATGTAGTACCGCGTCTGCTCGTTGCCGCCTTCGACCGTGAGGTTGTATTCCTGGGCGTACGCGCGATGGAAAATGTCGGGCTGGTAGTTGAACCGCTGGATTGGCAGTCCGTTCTCGTTGTACGGGTAGAAGTTGAACGGCTGCTCCTCGCGCAGCTCGTTCGACGAGAGACGAGTGGACAGACCGAACCTCGGCTTGCCGAGCGTGCCCTTCTTCGTGAAGATCTGCACGACGCCGTTGTTCGCGCGCGACCCGTACAACGCCGCGGCAGCCGCGCCGCGAATCACTTCGACACGCTCGATGTCGTCGGGGTTGATGTCGGCCAGACGGTTCTGCGGATTGGATCGAATGCCAAGATCGGCCAGTTGCGCCGAACCGTTGTCGACGATCACGCCGTCGACGATGTAGAGCGGGTCCGAGCCCGAGATGAACGAGTTGGTCCCGCGGAGTCGCACCGAGACGCCGCCGCCACCCGGGCCGCCCGAGTTCTGCGTGATCTGCGCACCCGCAACCTTCCCCTGCAACGCCTGGTCGACCGTCACGGCCTCGGCGCGGCTGATCATCGTCGAGTCAACGGACGCGATGCTGGTTCCGACCTTTCGCTTTTCCGTCGGCGCCGCCGATCCGGTGACGACCACTTCAGTCAAGTTGAGCGCGCTGGCGGTGATCGCGATGTCGCCGGTGTTCCCTCCCTCGGCCGTGACGGCCACGAGCTTCGAGCCCGGTGCGTAGCCGATGCGACGCACGATGACGTTGTGCGGGCCGGTGGGTACGGTAAGGATGGTGAAGTCACCGTTCGCGCCGCTGATGGCGCCGAGTCGGGTGCCTTCGATGGTGACCTGGGCGTCGGCTATAGCTCGCCCACCGGCCGCGTCGACGACGCGGCCGCGAACGGTGCCGGTGGTCGCCTGTGCGACGGCGAGGGACGGGAGCGAGGCGAGGGCGAGCGCCAGCGTTAGCGCACTGCGGCGAACAGCCTGCGCTGAGGGCCCTCCTGAGGAGCGCCAGCGGCGAAGGAAGCGCACGCGACGAAACGAAGTGTGAGCCATCCGAGATTCTCCGAGTCCGGGTTCTCGCGCGCAGACGAAGTCCCTGCGCGAGATTGAGCGCTACAGGATACTGTCCGGTGGGACACCTAGTCCAGCCGTTACGCCGCGGAACGCGCGATGAACAGGACCGACGCGGGCTTGTTGGTCGCCGGGTGGATCGGCTCGCGTATCTCTGAGAGCAGGAGACCACTCGACGCGATCAGCCGAACCCAGGTCTCGAGCGTGCGGAAGTACCAGGGCGCGGGATCGGTGAAGTCCTCGCTGAAGCCCGCCCACGATCCTTCGCGCCACCCATCTATATATGGTAGGTCGCCGCAGGCGACGACCGGGTGGAGGGTCTGGATGACGAGCGCGCCACCGGGGGTCAGTAGCTTCGGAGCGGACTGGATGAGCGCGTCAACTGCCTCCTTGCCGATGAGGGCGAAGTTGGCGACCGCGACGTCGACCGTGACCTGGAGCTCGCCGCGCGCGACGGCCTCGAACGACGCGACGCGAAAGTCACCGCCACCCGCGGCGCGTGCTTGGTCGATGAGTGCAGGGACGACATCCACCCCGATGACTTTCGGGACACCGCGCGCTGCGAGTGCGCGCACGAGCCATCCCTCACCGCATCCGAGATCGAGCACCAACCGCGGCTGTCGCCGGATGACGGCGTCGATGATCGCCCGATCCGTGACGAGTCGCCGGCTCTCGATGCGCTGCTCCCGCACCGCCGCGGTCCACGGTGCGGCGTTCGTGTGCCAGGAGTCTACAATCTTCTCGTCGCTCAGCGGATCCATATGTTCCAGATAACGTGTTTGCGATCCTGCTCCGAGTCGTAGCCGATGCGGTTGTGGTGGCCATCGTGCTGTTCGCAGCGGCCGACACGCTCGCCTGGCCGCGAGCTTGGGTGCTGCTCGCCACGTTGCTGGTCGTTAGGCTGTCGACTGCGGTCGCCGTCTTCCACGTCCACCCAACCCTTCTCCGCGAACGCGCCTCCGTGTTGACACACCGAGAGCAGCCGTGGGCCGACAAAGCGATCCTGCTCGCCTTCATGGCGACGGCGTTCCTGGGCGTGCCGGCGATAGCTGCCCTGGATGTGTTTCGTTGGCACGTGGTGCCGAGTCCTCCCCCGTTCCTGTCGGTCGCCGGGCTCGTGCTGTTCGCTCTGGGCTGGATGATAACGGCGCTGGCCCTGAGGGAGAACGCGTTTGCCGTCACCGTAGTCCGCGTGCAAAGCGAACGACGGCATACGGTCGTGGACACAGGAATCTACGGCGTCATTCGGCACCCGATGTACGCGGGAAACCCGCTTGTCCTTCTGGGCCTGAGCCTGTGGCTGGGATCATATACGAGTGCAGTCTTCGCGTGTATCCCCCTCGGACTGCTAGTGGTACGCATCGGGCTGGAGGAGCGGTTCCTTCAACGTACGCTGCCGGGCTACCAGGAGTACATGAAGCGCGTGCCGTACCGGCTACTACCTGGCGTCTGGTAGTGAGCGTCGCCGCGGTTGGAGAGCGCGACCCATTCGGATCACTGCTGTCGGATCCGAGTATGGTGCGGGAGTTGAGCCCCGGCCTGTACACCGCGTCCGCCGAAGAGACATCCAACGTTAGGTGTTCGTGCGAAGCACAGCGAGGTATCGCTCCTCTTCCAGCCTGGCCTCAGTCTGTTGGCTGTTCTCCATGCTTGGCGGCTCCAACGCAACCGCTCTCGCCGTCAGATGGCTTCACCCACGCCGGGACGCGCCTCCACCACCCGCTCCGCCGCATCCTGCGCCGAGATCCCTTCCCACTCCGCGCGCGTCAAGACTTCCACGGACGAATCGAAAATCGACTCGACAGCCGCGTCCGTTTCCGCATCGGTCCAACCCGCCAGCACTCGGCACAGATAAATCGCGCCACCCGCATTCGCGATGAAGTCCGGCACGTACGTGATCCCACGCGCGCGGAGCGCTTCGCCGTCGGTGTTCGTCTCCAACTGATTGTTCGCCGCACCCGCGACGATACTCGTCTTGAGGCGCGGGATCGTCCGCGCGTTCAATGACGCGCCCGTCGCGCACGGCGTGTAGACGTCAGCGTCAGCATCGTAGATCTCGTCGGGAGCACACGCCTCGGCACCGCACTGTGCGGCCGTCGCCCCGGCACGCACGGCCGAGACATCGGACACGATGAGGCGAGCGCCTAACGCGTGCAACTGCAACGCGAGCGCGTTGCCCACATGACCACACCCCTGGATCGCCACACGGACACCATACAGATCGCGGCTGGACGTCCGCACGTATCGCGCGGCTTCGATCGCACACACGACACCCCGCGCCGTGACCGGGGACGGGTCACCAAGCTCGTTGGGCAGCCCCGTCACATGCCTCGTCGTTTCGCGAACGATCACCATGTCCACCGGACCAGTCCCGATGTCCACCGACGTTACGTAACGACCGTTCAGCGACTCCACAGCGCGCCCGTGTGCGCGCAGCAGCGCGGCGCGATCGTACCCGGGCGGCGGTTCGAGGATCACACTCTTCCCGCCGCCGAGTGGAATGTTCGCGGCGGCGCACTTGTACGTCATGCCGCGCGCGAGGCGGAGGACATCCGTGAGTGCGGCATCGTCGTCCGCGTACCGCATGAGACGTGTGCCGCCGAGGGCAGGGCCGCGCTGCGTATTGTGGACGGCGAGAATGGCGTGGTACGACGCGGCGGGATCCTTTGCGACCCAGACTTCCTCGTAGCCGGCGACGCGGGGAGACTCGAGCTTCGTGAGTTGAAGTGACATGCAATGGCTTGGCGCTGGAGGCGGGGGTATTCTAGAGCGTGGGACATGCTGGGCGCCAATGCATTCGCTTCATCCCTGTATCGGGACACCGGCGATTCCGTTCGTCGCTTGTGCTCCTCAGGGCACGCCTTGACTCCGCGCCTTCGGCGCTTCGCTCGGAATGACAGAAACACTCCAGCACGTTGACCTCGACAACCTGTTCGCCGACGACGCGATCAGGGACCCGTACGCGTTTTTCGGGCGGCTTCGCGAGACGGACCCCGTTCACTGGAACGCGCGCCACCAGCTCTGGATCATCACGCGACACGCCGACGTGATCTCCATCGTCCGCGATCACGCGGCGTTTTCGTCCGCTGTCATTCGGTCCGACTTGAGGGCGCCGTACCCGCCACTCGACGACAATGGCCTAACGCTACTGGACGAGGTGCGCCGGTTCCGCGGAGCGCAGCTCGTGGAACAGGATCCGCCGCGACACACGAACATGCGGCGCCTCCTGCACCAGTACTTCACGGCGCAGGCGATCGAGAAGTGGCGTCCGTTCATCCGGTCGGCGGTCACTGAGCTGCTCGACGAGCTGCGTCCTGGCGCGACGCTCGACGTCATGACTGCGGTGGCCGCCCCCCTTCCCGTTCGCGTGATTGCACACCTGATGGACGTGCCGCCAGCGGACCGGCCAAAGCTCCGCGAGCTCGCCGACAAGCTCCTCTACATCAACCGCGGGGAGCCCGACCGCTTCGCTACGCTCGTCGAAGGGATTCGCGGCATCCTCGACTACTCGGCCCCGCTGGCCGAAGCGCGCGTCCGCGAGCCCGCAACCGACTTCATCTCGGTGCTGGCGGAAGGCGAGCACCTCGGGATCATGGATCGGTATGAGCTGCTCGTGAACTGTGCGCTCCTCCTCTTCGCGGGACACGAGACGACGGTGAATCTCATCGGGAACGGGATCCTCGCGTTCATTCGCAATCCCGAGGAGTGGGAGAAGCTGCGCGCGAACCCGGAGCTTGCGCGCCGCGCGACGGAGGAATGTCTCCGCTTCGATCCGCCAGTGAAGTCCACACAGCGCATCGCGGCCGCTGACGTCACGATTGGGGGTCGGACGATTCGCAAGGGCGAGCGGCTTCGCTGGATCATTGCTGCGGCGAACCGCGATCCCGAGGTGTTCCCGGAGCCGGACCAATTCCGCATCGACCGACACCCGAACCCGCACGTGTCGTTAGGTTCCGGAATTCACTTCTGCCTTGGCGCGGCGCTGGCTCGGGTCGAAGGCCAGGAATTTTTTCGGGGGCTGGCCGAGCGCGTGTCGTCGTTCCGGCTGGAGACACCGGAGCCGAAGTATCAGCCGAGCATCCAGTTCAGGTCGTTGCGGGAGCTGCGGGTGACGCTACAGCGT
>JBKOYV010000183.1:0-9026 GCA_046725585.1 Gemmatimonadota bacterium
CGTTTGGTGGACTGGTCTGGGCTCGCGCAAACAGTAAACTTTCCGGTCCCTCAACGACGGCAAGCTGCTGCTGTGCAGACCATTTCTCTTCCCGCTTCGCCCGCTGCGTTCGCCGACGCCGGCTGGTCCGACATCGCACCCTACTATGAAGAGCTGGCCACGTCGCCGCTTTCGCGTGACAACGTGGAAGATTGGCTCAAGAGCTGGTCGCAGCTCGAGGAGCTGATCGACGAAGCCGGGACCATGGCAATGATCGCCTATACGGGCGACACCGCCGATGCCGAGAAGGAGAAGGCTCACCTTCGCTTCTCGGCCGAGATCTTCCCGCAGGCGCACGAGCAGGGCGTTCGGCTGTCGAAGCGACTGCTCGACCTGGAGTACACCCGACCGGGGCTCGAGACGACCGTCCGTCGGTTCCGCACCGACGCCGAGATCTTCCGCGAGGAAAACGTCGCCCTGTTTGCCGAGCTCGAAGAGCTCTCCGCACAGTACCAGAAGATCGTGGGCGGACTGACGGCGCAGTGGGAGGGTGAGACCAAGACCATCCCGCAACTGCAGCCATACCTCAAGGAGCGGGATCGGCAGGTGCGGGAGCGGGCCTGGCGGCTCGGCAACGAAGCCTATCTCGCGCACCGCGACGAGCTCGCGGCGCTGTTCGACAAGATGTTCGTGGCGCGCACGAAGGTGGCCGGCAACGCGGGCTTTCCGAATTATCAGGAGTTCGCGTTCAAGTCCAAGCACCGGTTCGACTACACGCCCGCGGACTGCAGCCGCTTCCACGATGCCGTGGAGAAGACAGTCGTTCCCGCGGTGGCCCGCCAGCTCGAGTATCGTCGCGAGCGCCTCGGCCTGGATCGCGTTAGGCCGTGGGACCTGGGGGTGGAGCTCGAGCGCATGGAGTCGCTCAAACCGTTCGAGGACGTGGGCGTGTTCGTTGACCGCGCGAAGGCGATCTTCCGCCGGGTCGACCCGGCGCTCGGCAGCGAGTTCGCCTTGATGGCCGCGGACCGGCTGCTCGACCTCGAAAGCCGGAAGGGGAAAGCACCAGGCGGGTATTGCACGAAGCTCAGCTTCCGCGGCAAGCCGTTCATCTTCATGAACGCCGTGGGTGTCGCCGACGACGTGAACACGCTCGTGCACGAGGCGGGGCACTCGTTCCACGACTTCGCGGCACACAACCAGCCGCTGATCTGGCAGCGTTCCCCGGGTCATGAAGCGGCGGAGCTCGCGTCGATGAGCATGGAGCTGCTCGCGTCCCGGTACCTGCAGAAGCCCGATGGCTACTATACGCCCGACGAGGCGCGCTCGGCGCAGATCGAGCACCTCGAGGACGTTCTCTTCAGCCTTCCGCACATCGCGAGCGTGGATGCGTTCCAGAGCTGGATCTACACCAGCGGCGAGGGGCACGATGCCGGGGCACGTGACCGCGCGTGGCTCGACATCCGGAGCCGATTCGAGCGTGGCATCGATTGGTCGGGACTCGACCAGGAGCGGGTCGCGCGCTGGTACCGCCAGCTTCACATCTTCGAGTACCCGTTCTACTACATCGAGTACGGAATCGCGCAGATGGGGGCGCTGCAGGTCTGGCGTCACAGCCTGGCTGACCAGGCGACGGCCGTCAAGCACTATCGCGAGGCGCTCGCGTTAGGTGGGACCGTGGGACTGCCGGAGATCTACCGCGCCGCCGGTGCGCGCCTGGTGTTCGATGCCGAGACGATGAGCGAGCTCGTCGAGCTGGTAGAGAAGCGACTGACCGAGCTCCGCGCCGGATGATCCTCCGAGCCTTTCGCAAGACATCGGCCGGCGCCCCGCGTGGAAACGCCGCGATCCCGGCCGCGTTCGGCGATCTCCCCACCGATCGCGAGCGGCTCGACTGGCTGCTATTCCAGAACGGCGGCGTGGTACTGTATCACAAGCAGCAGATCCTGGCCGAGCACGCCGCGTGGCTGGTGCGCGAGGGCTATCAGCTGCGAGAGCTCGACGCGCATGGGTGGAAGGACGCCAGGGCGTTTCACGAAGACGTGAAGCGCGTGTTCGCGTTCCCGAGCCACTACACCAATAACCTCGCGTCGCTCGTGGACGCGTTGGCGGAGCTCGACGTTCCCCCTGGCGGCGCAGTGGCGGTTCAGATGCGCCGCTACGATCGGTTCGCGAAGACCGAGCCGCATCTCGCCTGGTCGGTGCTCGATGCGCTCGAGACGACCTCCCGCCGGCTACTGCTGACGGGCCGGCGGTTGCTCACGCTCGTCCAGTCGGACGACCCGCGTATCAAGTTCGAGCGCGTGGGGGCGATGCCGGTAAACTGGAATCCGCGCGAGTGGCTCGAAACGGATCGGGGCATCGGGAACAGGCCGCCGGCGACCTAACGCGGCGGCGGCCAGCGGCGATCCAGCCACTCCATCGTCGTCGCCACGGCGGACATGCCTATGACCGCCGACGTCGTGACATCGCTCGTCCAGTGCTCATCGTCGTACACGCGCGACCACGCGACGACGGTCGCGCCGCCGTACCCGAGCGCGGCGACCCATGATCGTCTCGTCGCGATCGCGGCGCCCGCGGCGATCGAGAACGCGTGCACCGCATGAGACGATGGAAACGAGTGCCACTCGCCCTCCGTCGAGAAGGGCTTGAAGCGCCACGCATCATTGGTGCTATCGGGCCGGTGCCGCCCGACGACCGGCTTCAGCACGCCGACGATCACGTTCGACACCGCATACCCGGCGGAGATGCGGAGCACTGCGTCCGCCGCCCGGCGGTGGTGGGTAACCCGAGCGACCACGTACGTGACGGCGAGACCCGCGATGATGTTCCGGCCGGTCCCGGCAGCGTTGCCAAAGTCGGCCAGGGTCCGGGCGAACCCTGAGTGGTGGTCGAGCGAGAAGGTCCGTGCACTTTCGTCGAGGAGCGCCGCGGCGGTTATCGCTCCACCGGCGGCCACCCAGAAGCGCGGCCCGCTCGGCTGAATGCTGAACTGTGCGTCAACCCGGCTACCCGCGAGGACCAGGGCTGCCGCTGCAACGAAGGGCCGAATCGATGGAGACCCAACCATCACGCCCGGTCGAGCTCGCTCGGAGCCCGTGGATGGCCGCTGCGCGCCTTGTCTGTTGTGCGATGGCGCGCAAGGCAACAGCTTAGAGGCGGATGTATCACTGCGATCCGCAGATGCGACATCGCCGATACGCGAGGGCGTCACCTTCAACTACCTTCACCGAATCTCCTGCCAAGATACGCGTGCAATCGACACCAGCGCGCGTCACTCGTCGGCTCGCACGGTTCCGCTAGTGCGACGCATCCGTGCCGTTTTTTGCCCCGACCGCACGATTACGACGAGACGCAGACGCCGCCAGCGACCGCTGGTGAGCTGTCGAGCACCGCGACCTAGTTCATTCGATACGATCACTGCCTAACAGCCGCTGTACGTAGGAACGTCGTCTCCAGCCCCAGTCAGGAGCCGGATGCCGCACGCGGAAATTGTTCGACAGCTCGTCGAGGAGCTGGAACGAGTTGGTGTTGACCCAGACCAGATGGTGGCAGGCCTCACCAGCCGCGCCGAGGAGGCGCTGCGTGCCCTCCGTGCGTTACCGGACGGCGCCGGACCCGCTGCCTTCCTCGCGGAGCTCCGCTCCCAGTCGTCGCCCGTTGGTATGCACGGAGGTGCTGCGACGCCGAGCGGCACACCGCATGACCCAGGCCCCACCTCTCCATGACTCGCGTCCCAGTGCGCATTCGTGAGGTCTTCGCGATCGTGAGCGCGCTTGCGACCCTCACGACTGCTGCACATGCCCAGGGCGCAGCGCCCAACGCTTCCGGCATCGTGACAGTGGTGAGTGCTTCGCCGTTCGACTCGACACTCGCACGCCTCGAGCGCGCTGCCGTCGCGAAGGGCCTGACCGTCGCTGCGAAGATCGACCATGCCGCCGCGGCAAAGCGAGCGGGGCTCACGCTGCGTCCCACGACGCTCATCATCGCCGGCAACCCCGCCGCCGGCACTCCGCTCATGCTTGCCGATCAGACCATGGCGGTGGAGCTGCCGCTGCGGTTTCTCGTCTGGCAGGGCGAGGACGGCAAGGCGCGGGTCTCGTACGATCCCATCAAGTCGATCGCCGGAAGACACAAGGTCACGGGTCGTGATGAGCTGCTGACGAGGATGACGGGCGCCATAGAGGCCGTCGTGAACGAGGCAACGAAGCCGTAGTTAGAGCTGATGGCTGATGGCTGATGGCTGATGGCTGATGGCTGCCGCCCGAAGGGCGGCTATGGCTGATAGCAGCCGGCCCGTCTATTCAACTTCGTCGATAGATCGCGGCCAATCCTGCTTGAGGAGCCGCGACATCGCCCGGTCCGCGAGCAGCCGCCCATTCGTCTGACAGCGCGCGCAGTAGTTCGTCTCGTTGTCCGCGTATCGAATCCGCTGCACGGGCGAGCCACACACGGGGCAGGGAAGCTTGTATCGCCCGTGCACCGCCATCCCCTCCCGAAACGCCGTCACTTTCTCCGGAAACCCGTCGCCCACCTCCTCGCGCAGGCGGTTCGTCCACTCGATCAGCGTGGCCTTCGTCGCCTCGAACAGTTGCACGATCTGTTCGTCCGCGAGGCGAGAGGTGAGCAGGAGCGGTGACATCCTGGCGCGATGGAGGATCTCGTCGGAGTACGAGTTCCCTATCCCGCTGAAGAGCCGAGGGTCTGTGAGCGACCGCTTGAGCGTATGGTTCTCGCTGCGAAGACGCGCAGCGAACTCGCCCAGGTCCGCGTCCAGCACCTCGAGCCCACCTCGGTCGAACTGCGCCAGCGCATCGGCGCCCTGTACGACGTGGATCGATGCGCGTCGCTTCGAGCCTGCCTCGGTGAGGTACAACGTCCCTCGCTCGAACTCGAACGCTGCTTGAGCGAGCTTGCCGCCGATCGTCTTTCCGCCCTCACGCCATCGCAGCCGGCCGGCGATCATGAGATGAATGACGACGTACAACCCGTTGTCCGCACCGATGACGATACGCTTGCCGAGTCGGCTGATCGTTCGCACGTGCCGGCCGACCGCCGCCGAGAGCGGAGGATCGACGGTCCGGAGCACGAACGGGTTGAGCGCGCGAGCGCCGCGGATCTCCTGGCCGAGAATCCGGGTTCGCAGCGTTTCGATATAGACGGTGACGTCGGGGAGCTCGGGCAAGTATCACCAGGCTCGCTGGGAGCGTATCCGCGTCACGGATCGATCGCCGGTGCCTGCCTGCGGGGGTTGAAGCCGAATCCCGCAAACTCTCCCTGTGGCGTGAGCACCATGCGGACCATGAACGGTTCGCCGCCGTCGCTGAATTGCGCGGTTCTCCAGTACTGGGTTTTTCCAAGACGCTTCACGAAGCGCTCCTCGATGACCTTCTCTTCCACTCCGACCTCGCCGGTCAGCTGCATGAGAGTCGACATGAGCTGAGCGGGCGTGTTGGTCTTCTTCGCCTCGGCCGACTGGTGGGCCCACAGGCTGTCGACCTGACCCGTGAAGAACCACGCCGTATACTTGCGCGCGACGGCGAGCGAATCCGTCCCCGCGCTCGCCATGGTTGGTCCGGTTGCCGGGGCGGCCGCGTTGGTCTGAGCGACCGCGCCGGAGGCGGTAAGAGCCAGCAAGACCCCGATAGTCACGGTTTTCACGATGACCCCCAATCGCTTCGAGCCGCGCGACGAGTCGTACGAATCACGAGTCCGCGCCAGCTTCGCCCGCCAGCGCGCGATGCACACGATAGGCGCTCGACTCGTCCGCGTCGAGCCGGGGGAGGTCGAGCTGGAGCTGCCGTTCCGCGAGGACCTCACGCAGCAGCACGGCTTTCTTCACGCCGGTATCGTCACGACCCTCGTGGACAGCGCGTGCGGATATGCCGCGCTCTCGCTCATGGACGCCGAGTCGGCCGTGCTGAGCGTCGAGTACAAGGTGAACCTCCTCGCGCCGGCGGTCGGCGAACGGATGCGCGCGATAGGCCGGGTGATAAAACCCGGGCGAACGCTTCTCGTCTGTATGGGTGAGGTCATCGCTGTCGCCGGCGGCGCGGAGTCCGTCGTCACCGTGATGCAGGGAACGATGATGGCGGTCCGAGGACGACCGGGACTGGTGGATTGATCGAGGGCGCGAGGGGTTCGGTCACGCGCTCGTTGCGAGTACCATTAGACATGGCGCATAGGACGTTCAAGGATTCGAGCGGCCGTGAGTGGGAAGTGTGGGATGTCGTACCCAGCCAGTGGGTCGGTCCGACGCTCGACGGCGGATGGCTGGCATTTCAGAGTGGCGATGACAGGCGTCGGTTGGCCCCGCTGCCGCTTTACTGGGCGACGGCTCCGGAAACGGAGCTCCGCGACCTGCTGGCGAAGGCGAAACCGGTCGCGGCCCGGACGGACTCGTGAGCGATGGCCTCCCGGTTGCCCCATCGCTCGAGCCCGTGCTCGAAGCGGTTCGGGCCCCGCGTGAAGATGACGCGCCCAATCGCCGCACGCTCCGCATCAGCGCGCTTGCCATCGCCGCCGCATTTCTCGCGGCCGTGGCTGCGCAGCTCCTCACTCGGCTCATCGGACTGATCACGAACGTCGCGTTCTACGGTCGATGGTCGATGTCGTTCGTGTCGCCGTCCGGCAATTCGCTAGGCCTCGGCGTGGTTGTCGTTCCGATCATAGGCGCGGTGCTCGTTGGCCTCATCGCCCGGTACGGATCAGCGGCAATCCGCGGTCACGGGATTCCCGAAGCCATGGAGCAGGTTCTCCTGAACGAGAGCCGGATTTCGCCCAAGGTGATGTTCCTCAAGCCGCTCTCCGCCGCGATCTCGATCGGCACCGGCGGACCGTTCGGCGCCGAGGGACCGATCATCGCCACGGGTGGCGCGTTAGGCTCGGTGATCGGCCAGCTGTTCCACATCACCGCTGATGAGCGGAAGACGCTCCTGGCGGCGGGCGCCGCGGCCGGCATGGCGGCGACGTTCGGGACCCCGGTGGCGGCCGTGTTGCTTGCCGTCGAGCTCCTGCTGTTCGAGTATCGGCCGCGCTCGCTGATTCCGGTGTCGCTTGCTGCCGCGACCGCGACCGGCGTCCGCATCGCGTTCGTCGGTGCGGCGCCCGTGTTCCCGATGCCGAACATCGCGCCGCCCAGCGGCGAGGCGCTCGCGACGTACATCGCGTTAGGTGCGGCGATCGGCGTCGTGGCCATTCTCGTGACGCGCGGGCTGTACGCGGTCGAGGACGCGTTCGAGCATCTGCCGGTCCACTGGATGTGGTGGCCCGCGATCGGCGCGGTCGTCGTCGGCGTCGTCGGCTACTTTGCGCCTCGAACGCTCGGCGTGGGCTACGAGAACATCGAGCAGATGGTGGCGGGCACGATCGCGGGTCGTGCGCTGCTCGTCCTCGTGACCCTCAAGCTCGTGTCGTGGCTGATCGCGCTCGGCAGCGGTACCTCGGGCGGGACGCTGGCGCCGCTGTTCACCATCGGTGGCGGTGCGGGCGCGCTCGTGGGCGGCGTCTTGGCACATTCGTTCCCGTCGCTCGGCGTTGATCCGCGGATTGCCGCTCTCGTCGGCATGGCTGCCATCTTCGCCGGCGCCTCGCACGCGGTGCTCGCGTCCGTGATCTTCGCGTTCGAGACCACCCGCCAGCCGCTCGGCCTCCTTCCGTTGCTGGCCGGCTGCAGCGCGGCCTACCTCGTCTCGCTGCTCGGGATGCGTCATTCGATCATGACCGAGAAGCTGGCCCGTCGCGGCACGCGCATTCGGTCCGAGTACGCGGCGGACTTTCTCGAGCAGGTGCTCGTGCGCGAGATCGCGTCGACCGAGGTCGTCACGCTTGCTGCCGAGGAGCCGGTCGAAGAGGTGCGGGACCGGATCGCGGCGCGCGTGCCGGGCTCGCAGCATCAGGGATTTCCGGTGGTTAATTCCAAAGGCGATCTGGTGGGCGTGGTGACGCGTCGTGATCTGCTCGACCTCGACATCGAGCTCACGGCGCTGGTCGGCGGTCTCGTGAGGCGGCCGGCCGTCGTGATCTACGACGACAGCTCGGCGCGTGAAGCGGCCGACCACATGGTTCGGGAGCGGGTGGGGAGACTGCCGGTCGTGTCGCGAAGCGATCCGCGACGAGTGATCGGCATTGTGTCTCGGAGCGACCTGCTCGAGGCTCACGAGCGCCGGCTCCATGCCCGTCATCGGGTGGAGCGGACCATCGATCTTGCGGCGACGCTCGCGTGGGTTCGCCCGACCGAGCGTTGACGGAACCTGACGCGGTCCGATCGAACGGTGGTTCGCGGCGCGTTGGACGCGTCGCGATCGCCCTCATCGCGGGCCTGATCGTCGGCATCGCCGTCGCCCGCGCGGGCGTTCCGTGGTTGAGTCGGGCCGTGGCGCTGCTCGAGCCCATCGGGTCGATCTGGGTGAACGCCATCCGGATGACCGTCGTCCCGCTCGTGGTGTCTCTGCTGCTGGGCGCGGTGGCACGCGGGGGCGAAACTCACCGAGTTGGCCGCCTCGGCGGGCTCGCGTTCGCCACATTCATCGCGCTCCACCTCTGCGCCGCGATGGTTGCGCTCGCCGTGGTGCCTGCGCTCATGTCGAGCGTTCCGGTGGACGCCGCGAGCGTGGCGCGTCTCCAGGCCGACGCGACGGCCGCGAGCGCGACGATGACCGAGCAGGTCCGCGCGCTACCTGGGTTCGGCCAGTGGCTAGCCGGGCTCGCGCCCGCCAACGTGATTCGCGCTGCGGCCGATGGAGCGATGCTGCCGCTCATCGTATTCACGCTGCTGTTTGCGTTGGCGCTGCGCCGCATCACGCCCGATCGGCGAGACCACGTGCTCCGCGTGTTCGACGGCATCGGCGCCGCGATGCTCGAGATCGTGCGGTGGCTGATCGCGCTCGCACCCATTGGCGTGTTCGCGCTCGTGGCTCCGACGGCCGCCCGGCTCGGCGTGTCGCTCGCGGGGGCGCTGGGGTACTACGTGCTGGCGTACTCGGCGATGATGATCGTGGTCGGGCTCGTGCTGTGTATCATCGGTGCGTTAGGTGGCGGGGTCAGCG
>JBKOYV010000483.1:0-5296 GCA_046725585.1 Gemmatimonadota bacterium
GCACCCGACGAAGATCACGCCGCGCTTCGTCAGCGACTTGATGGTCGGCGAAGGCTTTTCGTCGCTCTCCGCTTGCCCGTCGTTAGCCAGCTTCTGATAGAAGACGTTCCGCTTGGCCGGCTCCTTCGTTTTCTGGTCTACCGTCTTTGTCAGCGTGCCAAGGGGGTACTTCGTCCACATGGCGTCGTTGTAGAGCATTGGAACCGCCGCATGACGCAGCACCACGACGACGGTGGCGTCCGAGGCACCCGTGCCGAAGACGTCCTTCACCCAGCCAAGGTAGGCGTCGGCCATGTACAGGGCGCTGCCGTCACTGATCTGGGGCGAGTCGAAGACGGCCTTGTGCTTCGCCGTGATCCTCTCCAGCCAGGTCGTATCCCACTTCATCGCCGACTGCGGCGGTAGCGAGTCCTTCGGAGCCGCGGACGGTGTCGCGGGTGCGGGCGCCTGGCTCGCCGCGCTCGTTGCGGCGGCGGCGGGGGCACAGGCGACGGCAGCGAGCGCCGCGGCACCGGCGGCGAGCTCGCCGATGAACTGACGTCGCGGCGTGGCGGAGTCGTGTTCGGACGATTGGCTCATCTGGGTCGGGGCGTTGGGGTGGAGCTACCTATGACACGAAATCCGACTCCGAGCTGCGACATCAATGAAACACCGCACGACGGCGCGCGGGCGATCGTCACTCAGCGTTTGCGCGTGGCAGCTCGCTGTTTCTCCAACTCCGCCCGGAACTCTCCCGCCTTCTGTGAGACGAACGCCGCGCAGCCTTTTCCGTCGATGAACGGATTGGGGGAGCCCGCCTTCATTCTCGCATACTTTGCTTCGAGGTCGAAGTAAGCGCCATGGGCGCCGAGGAACAGGTCGCACTCGAGCGACTTCAACACCCGGAACGTCCGCTCGTAGTCCTGGGCGATCGTGGGGTATTTCGCGTTGTCGACGAGCCGATAGCCGGGGTTCACGTTCGGGCTCCCGATGATCACGGCGCTGTACGTCCTGCCGCCGTCGCGCACGGTCAGGGTCCAGGTCGTGCAGCCCTTGGTGTGCCCCGGCGTGAGATGCGCCTCGAGCACGACGTCGCCTAACGTAACCTTGTCGCCGTCGTGCAGCACTCGGTCCACCTTCGCCGGTGGGTACAGCATGGCCGGGTCGTTGCCGTACTGGAAGTCGGCCTTCCCGCCGGATTCGACTACCGGCACATCGCCTTCCATGACCATGTACTTCGCGCCGGTGAGCTGCTTCACCTTCGCGCTGCCGGCGTCGTGATCCCAGTGCGCGTGGCTGATCAAGAGGATCTTCACGTCACTGAATTTGAAGCCAAGCTGCTCGATGCTGGCCTGGATCATCGGCACGTTCGCTTCGAGGTCGCTGTTGATGAGGATGTGGCCCTGGGGGGTGGTGATCAGGTAGCTCGCGAGCCCCTTGCTGCCGACGTAGTAGAGGTTCCCGGCAATGCGGAATGCCGGAAACGGCTCCGTCCAATCGGGCGGGGTCTGCGATGACGCGCTGGCGCTCACGCCGAGGAGGAAGGCGAAAGCCGCGGCAATGGAAGTGCGATAGGTCATCTGGATCGGATACCCCGCGTGATCCCCGAGTTTGCCCCGAGCGACAACCGCAAAAACGGCAACTAAAAAAATCGCAACGACGAACGCTAAGGCCACAGACGCGAGCGGCGCTGAGAGCTCTGAGGGTGCCGTTTGGGGAAAAAAACAACAACCAGCAAACCTCAATTGTTTGTTCAGGTGATTGAGTTCGTTCTCCGATCTAGAGGCTCTCGCGACAAAACGATTCAGCGGCCACAGCGGTCGACAGATCAGCGTGGTCAGCGTTCGTGGTTGCCGTTTAGCAGTTGCCGTTTGGCAGTTGCCGTTTGCGGTTGCCGCTTCAGAACCTTAGCCGATTCATGTGAGGCTCATTAACTGCGACGGATTGCCGATCGTCAGGCGAAACGTTTCAGCGGACTCCTGTCTCCCACGAGCCACATGTGCCCGAATGGGTCGAGAAAGTGACCCTGACGGTGGATACCCCAGGGCGCCGGGTGATCGCAGAGATCATCGAGGCTGCCGGTCGCGCCCGCGGCGAGCGCACGAGCGATGAGCGCGTCGGGGTCATCGCAGAAGACCTCGACTCTCGTGGAGGTCGTGCCGAGAACGGTCGGGCTCTCCCATCCGTTCGCCTCCGGCTCGCCAACGAAGAATGGTGCGCCGGAAAGCTCGAGCCCCGCAACTGACCCCAGACTCCACAACATGGTCGCACCGAGCGCGCGCTCGTACCACGCGACGGCAGTCGGCGCGTGGGTGACGGCGAGCATGACCGAAATGATGGGCGGGCCTTGCTCGCGGCTGGTCATCGGCCGCCCAGCCCAATGCCGCCGATCGGCGTCGTGACGACGCGGTTGCTGAAGCCGGCAATCAGCGGACGCGCGCGGGCGATGGCCTGCTGGACCGCCGGGAGCGTGAGCGACGCCGCGTGGCTCTCCTGATCGTTCCAGACCTCGGTGATCCAGAGCGCGTCGGCGTCGGCCGGGTCCTGGGCGATGACGTAGCTCAGGCACCCGGGCATGCCGCCGTCGTTCTCGAGCAGGATGGCCTGAAGCGCGTCACGCTGACCGGGCTTGCGGTAGCCGAACCGCGCCCACTTCCAGTTGCCAAGGTGCCGGTCGTTATCCCCGAGCAGGAAGTCGGTGAGCCGCGCGGCGAGGAACGCACGGTCATCGACGCGGTGATTGGGTAGGCTGTCGAGCAGTGGAATGAGCTCTTCGCTGTCTATGATTTCGACGGCGCCGCCAAAGCCGGGCCCTTCTTCCGGCTTCGTCGGGTACGCCTCGATCGTCGCGAGCTGCGTGATGAACCGCTCGCGGAAACTTCCCAGCAGCGGGTCGTCGGGCATGACGACGAATTCGGGTGTCGCGTGCAGCACACCCGCCGCCTCGACGAGCGGAGCCGCGACGACACCGGCGGCCGGATACATCGCGCTCACCTGATCGCGGAACAGCGCTTCGACGATCGTGCCGCGAAGCCGCTCCGGCGGATTCACAGTCGCCTTGTTGACCGGGCGGAAAACGAACTCCGATCCGTCCAGCGCACCGAGCCGAAGGTTCAGCGTCTGCTTACCGCCGCCTTCCTTGAGCGGTTCGAGCCCACCCGCGTAGGTGCGCAGATCGAGAACCGGAACGCGGATGGGTTTGATCCAATAGTCGCGGTACGTGTTGCCAAGCAAGAACCGGCTGAGCGGTCCAGCGTCGTAGTACGTTCCGGCGGCGATGGTTGCGCTATCGCTGCTCGCGATGCGAGCCGGGAGGCTAGACCGCGCGCTCTGGGCGCTGGCCGTTTGCGCGAGGAGGATTCCGAGGATTCCGATTGCGAGGGTGAGAGTCGTATGCACGCCGTGCCGTTCGCTTCCGTCGGGTTTGCCAGAAACCGTTCGGGTCCCAAAAAGGCAAGCGTCAGGCCATAGTCTGAATTTTTGCTAAACAGCAGACACGGCATTCGACGTACGTTCGGGTATCTACACCGACGACGTGCTCACGTCTGGTACATCGTCGCTCCCGCGACGACCGTTCGCACGATCTGAATGTCCTTGATCTTGTCGGGCGCGACCGTATGTGGGTCGTCAGCCAACACGACGAAGTCGGCGAGCTTCCCGGTCGTGATCGATCCCTTGAGCGACTCCTCGTGCGACGCGTACGCCCCGTTGAGCGTGTTGATCCGGATCGCCTCGTCGACGCTCACGCGCTGGTTGGCGCCCCACGTCTTCCCATCCCAGCCCGTGCGCGTCACCATGCCCTGGATGCCCATGAGTGGCGCGAACGGCCCCGGGCTGAAGTCGGACCCGGCGGCGGCGTGAATGCCCGCGTCGAGCAGCGTGCGGAACGCCATGCTCCGCTTCATCAGCTCCTCGCCGTAGAACGGGAACTTGTCGGTGTTGTAGTACGCGTACGTGGTGAACATCGCCGGCACGGCGCCTAACGCCTTCATCCGGCGCACCAGGTCGTCGTTGATGAGCGTGCAGTGCGTGATCTTCGGTCGCGCGTCCGGGCGCGGGAACGCCTTCTGCGCGCGCTCGAAGGCGGTGAGATACATGTCGATCGCGACGTCGCCGTTCGCGTGGCAGTTGACCTGAATGCCAGCGCGATGCACGCGCTCTACCCACGCGTTGAGCTCGTCCTGCGGCTCGGTGATGTTGCCCTTGTACGGCGGGTTGACGTTGGGGTAGGGGATGCTCAACGCCATGGTGCGCTCGGAGAACGAGCCATCGACCGTGTGCTCCGACGTCGCGCCAAACCTGATCCACTCATCGCCGAAGCCGCTCCTGATCCCGTTCGCGATCATCGCATCCAGGATTCGCCCACTCGTCTCGTAGCTCACGCGGTGGCGCAGCTCGCCGCGCGCGCGAACGTCCTGGATCGCGGCCAGGTCGCCGCCCTCGTGGTGCACGCTCGTCAGGCCGTAGCGCACGAACTGCTTCGAGATGTGGGCGATGCCGTCGCGCTCGCGCTGCGCGCGCTGCTCGGGCGTGAACGACGGGCGCTGCCCCACGCCGTTGAACACCTCGCGCGCGCGATCGGTCACTCGGCCATTGAGGTCGCCGCTCGCATCGCGGTCGAAGGTGCCGCCGGGCGGGTTCGGCGTGTCTTTCGTCACCTTGGCCATCTCGAGCGCCCTGGTGTTGTAGAACGACGTGTGCCCGCCGCGATGCCGCACGACGACCGGGTGCTCCGTCGAGACCTGATCGAGGTCATGGCGGTTGAGTGGCCGCTTGTCCTTGAGCTTCGTGTCGTCGTGGAAGTAGCCCTCGACCCATGTTCCCGGCGGCGTCTCACGCGCCTTCGCCTTGAGCTTCTCGATGATGCTGGCGATGGTCACGAACTCGACCTCGAACGGGTTGCCCACGAGGACTTCGTAGAGCAGCGTCGTGCCACCCGCGTGATTGTGGCAGTCCGTGAAGCCGGGCACGATCGTCATCTGCTTCGCGTCGAGCGTCTGCGTGCGCTTCCCGGCGAGGCCTTTGATCGATGTCGTACTGCCCACGGCGACGAACCGGCCACCGCTCGCCGCAAAGGCTTCGGCGCGCGGCATCGCGGCGTCCATGGTGTAGACCTTGGCGTTGAACACGACGAGGTCGGGATCGACCCCCTGCTGGTTCTGCGCGACAGGTGTGGGAAAGAATCCGCCCGATTCCCCGAGCCAGGGCCGGGTGAGGATTCCGGCGGCGCCGGCGGTCGTTAGGCCCATGAACTCTCTGCGGCTCCGGCGGTCGCTCATAGCGATCTCTCCTATGGTCGGTCGGGTCAGCTCGGGTC
>JBKOYV010000340.1:0-23132 GCA_046725585.1 Gemmatimonadota bacterium
CTTGCGGATCAATCACCCTCCAACTGGGCGCCCTGGATGGTCGGTCGCTTGAGGTAGTGCTCGATCATCTTCGACGCGATGAGTGCGGCAACGGAGCCGTGAAACGAAACCTGCTCGAGCATCACTGCGATCACGATCTTCGGATCTTCGGCTGGTGCATAACCCGTGAACCACGCGTGGTTGAGCTCCACCCCGTTCCGGTAAATGCCGGTCTGCGCCGTTCCCGTTTTCCCCGCGATCACTACGCCTTGAATCTGCGCGCTGGCCGCCGTACCGCGTGACGACACGACACCGGCCATCGCGCGCTTCAGGCCATCCATCTGCTCTGCTGTGAGGTGAAACAGACGCGTGCGCTCCGTTTGTCGCTTCACGATCTCCGGCCGGACCATGGAGCCGTCGGTCGCGAGCGCCGTGTAGAACCGCGCCATGTTGGCGACCGTCTGCGAGTTCTCCCCCTGTCCAATCGCGAGGCTCAGCACCACGCCGGGGCTCCATCCGCGCACGCCGTAGCGCTTGTTGAAGTACTCCTCCGCGTAGGGCCAGAGCGGCTGCTTTTCGTTAGGCAGGTCGATGCCGCTCTTGTCCCGCATCTTGAGCGACACGCCGCCGGCGAGCATACGCGTGATGCCAAGTCGCAGCCCCAGCTGGTAGAAGTAGACGTCGCACGACTTCTCGATCGCCTGACGAAGGTTGACGTCGCCGTGGCCCTTCTTGTCCCAGCAGCGGAAGTATCGGTTCCCGAACAAGAAGCCGCCCGTGCACGGCGTCGGCATGTGATCGTCCAGGCTGACGATGCCGGACTGGAGTCCCATGATCGCCGTCGCGAGCTTGAAGGTGGAGCCCGGCGGATACAAACCCTGGATGACCTTGTTGTACAACGGGCGGCGCGGATCGTCGCGGAGCTGGGAGTAATACTGCGTCGACACGCCGCCGATGAACCGGTTGGGATCGAAGCTCGGCGCGCTGTGTATCGCGAGCACTTCGCCCGTCTTGGGGTCCAGGGCCATGACCCCGCCCTGAAGCGTGTCGCCGAAGAGCGAGGCCGCGAAGCGCTGAAGGTCGAGATCGATGTTCGTGTACAACGGGTCGGGTGACTCGGGCGCGATGTCGCCGCGACCACCCGCCTCGCCCACCACGCGCCCGCGCGCGTCGACCTCGACGAAGTGCGTTCCTTCCTTGCCACGCAATTGGTCCTCGTACTGGCGCTCGAGGCCGGCCTTGCCGATCTCCTGTCCTGACTTGTAGTTGCGGTACTGTCGCTGGTTCAGCTCCGATTCGGTGATTTCGCCAGTGTATCCCACGAACGAGGCGACGGCTTCCTTGTCGGGGTAGTAGCGCTTCGGCGCGGCCTGGATGATCAGGCCGGGAAAATCGACCCGATGCTCTTCGAGCACGGACACGACGTCGAAGCTGGCGTCCGCGAGAATGACCGTCGGCCTGTTAGGCGCCTGTCTGAAGCGGCGTACGGCCGCCTCCATCTGCTCCGGCGAGAGCGCGATGACGCCGGCGAGCCCCTTGAGGGCGACACGCAGCGAGTCGGATGTCCTGGCGAGGATCGAGACCGAGTAGCCCGGCAGGTTCTCGGCAATGACAGAGCCGTGGCGGTCGTAGATGATCGCCCGCGGAGCCGGCAGCGGTACTTCGCGAAGTCGATTGGTCTCGGACTGAAGGTTGTAGGCGGCGTGCTCGAGGATCTGCGTACGGAAGAACGCCGCCGCGAGGAACATGAAGGCGCCAACAAGTATGAACGACGCGGTGCGCCCGCGCCGCTGGACCTCGTTAGGATGAAAGCTCATGCCGCCTGAGGCTCCAGCACCGGCCGCAACATCAGCAGCAGAACAACTCCGGCAACCGCGGTCGCCGCGGCCGAAAGCGGCGACCAGAGCAGCATCTGCGTAGCGAGCTCCACACCGTGCATGCGACGCTCAGCGGTCACGTACACAATGTCGAACGCCCACTTCCCGACAAAGAAGAAGAACCCGTGCAGCACCACGTTGTCCGCGAAGAACACCGCCTTGAGCCACGACGCCGCCGCGCCGACGGCGGTCATCGCGAGCGCCCCGGCGCCGAACGCGCTCGGAGTGAGCGAGTCAGCAACGAGCCCCGTGCAGAAGCCAATGAGCGCGGCGGCGCCGGGCCGCACGCGCACCGCCGACAGTAGCACCGCGATCACGAGGAAGTCCACCGGCGTCCGCCAGCCGAGAAATGGCCGGATCGTATAGTGCAGCAGCACCAGCAGCGTGAACGCGAGGACAGCTCGCGCACTGCGCGTCCAGCTCATGGACGCGCTCCTGGTCCTTGTGCGTCCGGACGGCGCGTCGGAGGGCGCGTGGTATCGGGCCGCGGTGGGGCGCGTCGCGCGCTGTCGGCCTCGACGGGTCGCACGCCAGGCGGCTGCGACGCTGTGCCGCCCACGGAATCAGCCGCGCGTCGTGCGGCCGTGGCCTCCGCGGCGCGCATCGAATCGGCAGCAGCTCGGCGTGCGAGCGAGTCCCCCGCCGCCGCGATGCGCCGAGCGGCCGAGTCCGCGCTCGCAGTGGACCGCCACACCCGGTCGAGCGACTGACCCTGAATCCGCTTCGGCAAGAGAACGATCACGTTCGACACGTCGGGAGGCCTAACGGCAGGTCGAACGAGGTACGTTCGCGCCCAACCTTCCGACGTTCGCAGCTCGCCGAGCACCGTGCCGATCGGGATACCCGCGGGGTAGACGCCCCCAAGCCCGGATGTCACGATCTGGGTGCCCGGCTTGAGCGCCGAACGGAACGCCACCCCGCGCATCTCGAGCAGGTAGCGCTCCGGCGGGATCTCCTCGTCGCGCCCGGACTCCGAGAGATGCGGATAGACGATGCCGTACGCGCTGCGGTCCGCGGACATCGCGCTCGCTGCGAAGTCCGAGTGGGTCCACAGAATGGCGATGCTGCTGTTGGGGTCGACCGTGCGAACCATCCCGACGAGCCCTTCCGGCGCGACGACGGGTGTCTTGGGCTCGACACCAACGCGCGATCCAACGGTCAGTGTCCGCGAGTGCTCTTCACCGATGTCGGCGATGCGAAGCGCTTCCGCCGAAACGAACCCCCACTGCAGCTCGCGCCCCAGGCCTAACAAGGCGCGCAGCCGCTCGTTTTCCGTCTCGAGCCTCGCGAGCTGCATGTTCCGCAGCGCGACGCTGTCCAGGCGACTCGTCGTGGCGTCACGCGAAAGGAACGCGGACCGACCACGCACGGCCTGCTCCTGCAGCGAGACGAGCGGAGCGACGACCGTTCGCCGCAGACCGCCGGCAATGGCTTCGCGAAGGTTGAGCGGGAGGACGGTCGCGAGCAGGGCCATCACACAGCAGGCCACCAGAAGAACGGTGTCCACGCGTGTGCCGGACCGCACGGCGCGAGCCACTGGGAGCCTCAGCTACTGAGGACGGACCAGTATTTTTCTTCGTCGTCGAGAATCCGCCCGGTGCCGCGCACGACGCACGTCAGCGGGTCCTCATCGACGTGAATGGGCAGCCCCGTTTCCTGCGCCAGCATGAGATCGAGACCGCGAATGAGCGCGCCACCGCCGGTCATCACGATGCCGCGGTCGACGATGTCGCTCGCGAGCTCCGGCGGCGTGATCTCGAGCGCGCGACGAACCGCGTCGACAATCTGCTGGATGGGTTCCTGTACCGCCTCGCGAATCTCACTCGAGTGCACGCGCACCGTCTTCGGAATACCGGAGACGAGGTCGCGGCCCTTCACATCCATCTCGCGTTCCTCCCCGACGGGAGCGGCGGAACCGATGTTGATCTTGATCTGCTCCGCCGTGGGCTCGCCGATGAGCAGATTGTAGTTCTTTCGCATGAACTGCACGATCGCGGTATCGAGCTCATCGCCGCCGGTGCGAATCGACGTGTCGCTCACGATGCCGGACAGCGCGATCACCGCGATCTCCGTCGTGCCGCCGCCGATGTCGATCACCATGTTGCCGGTCGGGGTTTCGACCGGAAGCCCGACGCCGATCGCCGCCGCCATCGGCTCGGCCACCATGAACACTTCCTTCGCCCCCGCGCCGAGTGCCGAGTCTCGCACCGCGCGCTTCTCCACCTCGGTGATACCAGAGGGTACACACACGATCACGCGAGGTTTCACCTTGAACACGTGGTTCTCGATGATGAGCGTGAGAAAGTAGCGCAGCATCTTCTCGGTCACGTCGAAGTCGGCGATCACGCCGTCCTTCATCGGACGGACGGCGAGCACGCCGTCCGGCGTACGGCCGAGCATGCGTTTGGCTTCGAGACCGACGCCCTTGATCTTCTTCGATTCGCGATCGATCGCGACGACCGAGGGTTCGTTGAGTACGATGCCTTCGCCCTTGACGTAGATCAGCGTGTTTGCGGTACCGAGATCAACGGCAATCGCGTTCGCCGGGAAGAACGACCTTCCCGCTTTCAAAAAAGGCCAGCGCATCTAGCAGGGGCTCGGGACGTGCCGGAGGCACGGAGAGATCGTGAAACGGTGCATCGGGGCGTAAGGTAGTGGAGCGGGTAAGAGCGAGCAAGGCATTGGCTTGACACAACCTAGGCATATCCGTAACGTCGCGCGCGATGGTACGACCGACCTCCCTCCGCGTTGCTGTCGTCGACCCCGATCGGTGCGATGAGTGCGGCCTCTGCGTACCGCTCTGCCCGCCCGGCGCAATTGAGCTCCGGCGGACCGGACTGCTTATAGACGCGCCAGTCTGCACAGGGTGTCAAAAGTGCATTGCGCCGTGTCCCGTGCTGGCGCTCGCGATGATCGACCGCGCTTCACCGATCGCGTCGTAGGCACGTGCGCGTCGAGGATTGCGATCTTCTTATCATCGGCGGCGGACCGGCCGGGCTCGTCGCCGCGTGTGAAGCCGCGCGTGCGGACAATGCTCTCTCCGTCATCCTCCTCGAACGCGATGACGCCATAGGTACCCCGGTGCGCTGCGGCGAAGGCGTCGGCTCGGCCGGGTTGTCGGAGTTTCTCGATCCCCGCCCATCCGGGTCTCTCGCCCCGTGGATCTCGCGTCGAATAAGCCGTGTCGTTTTTCGTGCCCCCGATGGATGTGAAGTACGCGTCGCCGAAGGTGACGTCGGCTACATCCTCGATCGCGCGACGTTCGAACCGGCAATCGCCCGCCAGGCGATGCAGGCCGGCGCCGAGATTCGGACGAGCGCCGATGCCGTTGCGATGCAGCGCGCCGGCGATCGATGGTGCGTGACGGTCGATTCCAGCGACGGGCGCAGCGAGATCAGAGCGCGTGTTGTGATTGGCGCCGACGGCGTCGAGAGCGCCGTCGGACGGCGGGCGGGTATCGACACGCGCGTCCGTGCGCACGACATGGAGAGCTGCGCGCAGTACGTCGTAGAAGACACCACGATTGACGCCGATGCGATCGTGCTCCACTTCGGTGACCGCGTCGCACCCGGTGGCTACGCCTGGGTGTTCCCGAAAGGCACGCGTTCGGCGAACGTCGGGCTGGGGATCCTCGGGCTCCGCGCTGGCGGACGGTCGGCAGTGGCGTGGCTCGATGACTACATGGCGGTTCACTTCCCTAACGCGAGAGTTTCGGCTCGCACGGTTGGTGGGGTGATCGTGTCACCGACGCTTGCACGCACATTCGCCGATGGCCTCGTGCTGTGCGGCGATGCCGCCCACATGATCAACCCGCTCTCGGGCGGCGGGATCGTGAACGCGATGAAGTCGGGTCGCCTGGCTGCGGAGACGGCGGTTGCCGCTCTCCGCTCCGGCGACACGAGCGAGCGCGCGCTCGAAGCCTATCATGCACGATGGATGCGCCTCCTCGGCGATGATCACGTGCGGTTCTACCGTGTGAAGGAAGCGCTCGCGCGCTTCGATGACGCGTTCTACGACAACCTCGCGCGCACCGTGAACCGAATTCCAGAGCGGCGACGCACGTTACGTCGCATCTTCGGCCAGGCACTCGTCAGGCAGCCCACGCTGTTGCCGGTTGTTGCGAAATACTTTGTTTAGTAAGGGGTCAGACTCGCAACGCATCACTCGGTTGCGTATCCAACCGGCGTAGCGCAACCTGGAGTTGCCGTCAGGCCGTGCCGTGCCAGAGCGTCGTCCCCACCGAACAGCGACAGGCCAGACGCGACGCCCATTGTTCCAGGGGACCAAGAGATCCCACCACCGGTAACCGCGCCGACCAGCAATGCACCGCCGCCCGCGGGACTCGCATTGCGTCTCCGTCCCAGCGGGCGCCGAGCCCGAACCCAATCGAATAGCCGCACACCCTGGCGACGCGCGCTACCCGATCATCCAGCGCACCGAATGGATAGGCAATCGCCATGGGGGCCACGCCTAACGCGCGATCGATTGCCTCCCGTGACCGGGAGAGCTCATCCAACAACTGCGCATCGTTCAGCCGGGGCAACCGCGGATGCGTGGCCGTGTGTGACTCGAACGCGATACCGCGCTCGCTCCATGTTTCCATGTCACGCCACGCGAGATGCGCAAATCGCCTCCCTCCGTAGGCGACGTCCCATCGATTCAGCCGACCGGCGTAGTCCGTGATTACGAAGCAGGCGGCAGCGAAGCCGGAGTCGCGCACGGCGGGGAACGCATGATCGCGAAGGCCGCGATACGCGTCGTCGAACGTGATCAGCAGCTCCCGGTCGCCGGCAGGGCGCTCACCGCGAAGAATGCCGGCGAACTCACTCAGGGATATGCCCCGCCAGCCTTCACGCGCCAGCGCCTGCATCTGGCTCGCGAACTTCCGCGGCGAGAGGCGGGTCACGCCAAGCTCGTGGCGACGCTCGACCTTGTGGTAGCAGAGGACTGGAGGGAGCACGACTGCGGTGGAAGCAAACCGCGCACCGCAACGATTCGCCTCGAGGCGCAACCGAACGATGAATTACGAGTCTGACCCCAATCGCATCGATCAAACGCCGGTGCTGCCGAAACCGCCGCTTCCGCGCGCGCTTTCCTCCAGCTCGGTCGCGTCGACGAGCTCCGGTGTCTCGTAGCGGGCGAACACGAGCTGTGCGATCCGATCACCACGCGCGATCGTCACGGGCTCGGCGCCCAGGTTCTGCATGATCACTCGGAGCTCGCCCCGGTAATCGGAGTCGATGGTTCCTGGCGCGTTAGGCAGTATGATCCCGTGCCGCAGCGCGAGGCCCGACCGTGGCCGCACCTGACACTCGATGCCCGGCGGCAGCTCCATCGCCAGGCCGGTGGAGACGACTCGCCGCTCGCCCGGCGCCAGAACGAAGTCCGGCTCCGCGGAGGCCAGATCGAACCCCGCGGAGCCGGTGGTCTGCCGCGATGGAAGCGGCAAGTCGAGATTGGTGGGCAGTCGGAGAAAGCGGACGCGGCTCACGACAGGAACGCGGCCGGGTCGCAGTAGTCGAGGCCGAACGCCTCGGCCACGCCCGGATACGTGACCTTGCCCTCGATCATGTTGAGCCCCTTGAGCAGCGGCTGGCTGTCGCGGAGCGCCTGTTTCCAGCCCTTGTTCGCCAGCTTCAGGGCGTACGGGAACGTCGCGTTCGTGAGCGCGAGCGTCGACGTCCGCGGCACGCCGCCGGGCATGTTGGCGACGCCGTAGTGAATCACGCCGTCGACCACGTACGTGGGGTTCTCGTGCGTCGTCGCGTGGATGGTCTCGACACAGCCACCCTGGTCGATCGCGACGTCCACGATGACGGACCCGGGCTGCATCCGCTTGAGGTCCTCCCGGCGCACGAGCTTCGGTGCCTTGGCGCCCGGGATCAGCACGCCACCCACGACGAGATCAGCGGTCGAGATCTGCTCGAGGATGTTGTGGCGGTTCGAATGAATGAGCTGCACGTTGGCCGGCATGACGTCGGACAGGTATCGGAGTCGCTCGAGCGAGATGTCTAGCACGACGACCTTCGCGCCCATGCCCGCGGCCATCTTGGCCGCGTTGATGCCGACCACACCGCCACCCAGAATGACGACCTTCGCCGGCGCCACACCCGGCACGCCACCGAGCAGCACGCCGCGGCCACCGTACAACTTCTCGAGGTACTTCGCACCCTCCTGGACCGCCATGCGCCCGGCCACCTCCGACATGGGCGTCAGCAACGGGAGCTCTCGGGATGGCAGCTCCACCGTCTCGTACGCGATGCAGATCGCGCCGGAGTCCATGTGCGCTTTCGTCAGGCGCTCGTCGGCAGCGAAGTGGAAGTAGGTGAAGATCACCTGCCCCCGCCTCATGTGCTTCCACTCGGACTCGATCGGCTCCTTCACCTTCATGATCATGTCCGCCTCGCGCCACACCGTCGCGGCGTCAGCCCCGATCTTGGCGCCGACATCCGTATAGATCGAATCGGCGAACCCGCTGCCTTCGCCGGCCCCGCGCTCGATCATCACCGTGTGTCCGGCAGCTACCAGCGCTTCAGCGCCAGCCGGGACGAGAGCGATGCGGTTCTCGTTGGTCTTGATCTCTTTGGGAACTCCAATACGCATGTTCGTGCCGTGTGAGTAAGTGGGTCGTGGTCAGCGCGCCGCGTCAGCGGGTCCGAGGCTCAGGACCGTGTGTGTCTCGGGCGCGAAATAATCGCGACAGATCGTCGCAACCGTATCGCTATCGATGCGATCGATCTCGCCTAACAACTCGTCGAGCGGTTTGTACGGCTCATTGTACAGCTCGACCGCTGCCGCGCGGTACATGCGCGACGACACGCTCTCGAGCGAGAGCGTGATCTGTCCCTTGAGCTGGCTCTTCCCGGCGGCCAGCTCATCGTCCGGAATGCCCCGTTCGGCCAGGAGATGGAGCTCGGCTCGGATGGCCTCCGCGGCCGCGTTCGCCGTGGCCGGCGCGGTCCCGACGTACACGCCGTGCACGCCAGCGTCGGCGTGAAAGGACTGATACGTGTACACCGAGTACGCGAGTCCGAGCTCCTCCCGCACGCGCTGGAACAACCGGGAGCTCATTCCGCCGCCTAGCAACATGCTCACGAGCGACATCGCATAGCGGCGCAGGTCGCCGTGGGAAACCGCCGGCGCGCCGAACACGAGATGCGTCTGCGTCGTGTCCCGCTCGACGTGCACGGTCTGTGGCGGGCGCGACACCGGCGCCTGCGTGGCGGCAGCGGGCGTGTCGCCGCGCGGCACGTCCGCCCATCCGGTCTGCTGAAGCGTGTCCAGCAGTCGATCGTGATCGACGTTGCCTGCAACGGCCACCACGATGTGCTCGGGGTGGTAGGCGCGATCGTGCAGCTCGCGGAGGTCGCGCACGCTGAGCGACGACACGGTGTCCCGCGTGCCCAGAATCGAGTAGCCGTAGGGGTGCGCGCCCCAGAGCGCCTCGTTATGCAGCTCGAACACGAGATCGTCGGGCGTGTCGTCCACCATGCTGATCTCCTCGAGGACGACCTTGCGCTCGAGGGACAGGTCGGTCGCCCTCAATGCGGGCCGAAAGATCAGGTCGGCGATGACGTCCGCAGCCTGCGGCAGGTGCTCATCGAGGACTCGTGCCTGGAATGACGTGTGTTCCCGTGCGGTGTACGCGTCCAGCGAACCGCCGAGCACCTCGAGCGCGAGGGCAATGTCTTTCGCGGTGCGATTGCGCGTCCCCTTGAACACCATGTGCTCGAGCATGTGAGACACGCCCATCCGCTCGCGAGTCTCGTGGATCGACGCCGAGCGCACCCAGGCCCCAAATGCGACCGACCGCACTCCCGGCATGGTCTCCGAGAGCACGGTCAGTCCATTCGGTAGCGTGGAGCGCCGCAGCGCCGGGGCGAGGCGCCTATCGACGCTGGTGGTCACTCGCGGTCGCGACCTCCGCGGCCACCACGCCCGCCGCGACCACGTGGCCGACGAGGACGCTCACCGCGCTCTCCGCGCTCTCCACGGCTCGCCGGCTCCTCACTTTCGCCGCCACCCTGGGCGGCGAACGACGGCTCACCGGCTTCATCCGCCGCCGCGCCAGCGGTCTCGCGCGAAGCGCGGTCTCCGCGATCCCCGCGATCGCCACGTTCTCGCCGTGGCTCCGACCCGTTGCCCGCGCCTTCGCCCGGCTCGCCCTCGGGCTTGGGCTGAAGCGCCTTCATCGAGAGACGCAAGCGGCCGCGCTCGTCGCGATCGATGAGCTTCACCTTCACGCGATCGCCCTTCTTCACCACGTCCTCGGTCTTCTCTGTGCGGCCGTGGCGCATCTCCGAGATGTGGAGCAGCGCTTCCGTGCCGGGCAGAATCTCGACGAACGCCCCGAACGCCGTCGTGCTCTTCACGAGGCCTTCGTACACCTCGCCGACCACAGGCTCCTGCGTGATTGCCTGCACCATCTGGCGAGCCCGCTCCATCGCTTCGCCGCCGACGGCCGCAATCGTGACCGTGCCGGAGTCGTCGACGGTGATCTCGGCGCCGGTTTCGTCCTGAATCCCGCGAATCGTCTTGCCCTTGGGCCCGATGAGATCGCCGATCTTCTCGGGGTTGATCTGCACCGTGACGATGCGCGGCGCGTACGGCGACAGGTCCGCTCTCGGTGCGCCTAACGCCTTCTCCATCTCGCCGAGAATGTGAAGCCGGCCCTCACGCGCCTGATCGAGCGCCTCCCGCATGATGTTCAGGTCGAGGCCCTCGACCTTGATGTCCATCTGAATGGACGTGATGCCGTTGGTCGTGCCGGCGACCTTGAAATCCATGTCGCCGAGGTGATCCTCGGTGCCGAGAATGTCGGTGAGGATTGCGTACTTCTCCTCTTCCTTGATCAGGCCCATCGCGACCCCGGCGACGGCCGCGCGTGTTGGAACGCCCGCGTCGAACAGCGCGAGCGACCCGCCGCACACCGACGCCATGGACGACGAGCCGTTCGACTCGAGGATGTCGGAGACGATACGGATCGTATAGGGGAACTCCTCGAACGGCGGCAGCACGCCCTGGAGCGCACGTTCCGCGAGGTTCCCGTGGCCGATCTCCCGCCGGCTCGTCGTGCGAACGGGCCGCACTTCGCCCGTGGAGAACGGCGGGAAGTTGTAGTGCAGCATGAACGACTTCGTCGTCTCGCCCGGCTCGTCGATGGTATCGAGCCGCTGTACGTCATCGGCGGTGCCTAACGTGGCAACGACGAGCGCCTGCGTCTGGCCGCGTGTGAACAGCGCCGAGCCGTGCGCCCGCGGCAGCAGGCTCGTGTCGATCGTGATCGGGCGAACTTCCGTGGATGTCCGGCCGTCCACCCGATGCCCCGACGCGAGAACCTGCGACCGCAGGCTGTGGTACTCGACATCACCGAGCAGCGTGTGGATGTCCTTCGGGTTGTCGGGGAAGTCGGAGAGCAGCAGCTCGGCGAGCTCTTTCTTCGCGCGCTCGACCGCTTCGATGCGGGTGTGCTTGTCCTTCTGATTGAGCGCGTCGGCGATCTTGCCCTGCGCGAGCTCCTTCACGCGAGTGACGAGTCCTTCGGGCGCCTCGGCTTTGACCCACTCCATCTTCGGTGCGCGGCCGGCCTTGCTCAGCAGCTCTTCCTGCGCCGCGATGAGCTCGCGAATTCCCTTCTGTGCCACGGTGAGGGCGTCGAGCACGTCCGTTTCGCTCACCTCGAGCGCGCCGCCCTCGACCATCACGATCGAGTCGTTCGACGCCGAGACGACGAGCTCCATGTCGCTGTAGCGGAGCTGCTCGAACGTCGGGTTGAGGAACCACTTGCCCTGAATTCGGCCGACACGAACACCAGCGATGGGTCCGGCAAACGGAATCTTCGATGCGTTCAGTGCGTAGCTCGTCGCGATGAGCGCGAGGACGTCGGCGTCGTTCTCCTGGTCCGCCGAGATGACGTAGACGAACACCTGGACTTCGTTCTTGAAGCCCTCGGGAAAGAGCGGCCGGATCGAGCGGTCGATGATCCGCGCCGAGAGGATCTCGGCGTCCTGCGGGCGACCCTCGCGCTTGATGAAGCCGCCCGGAATCTTGCCGGCCGCATAGGTCTTTTCCTTGTACTCGACCGTGAGCGGAAAGAATGGGAGAGGGCTCTGCTGGTCGCTGACGGTGACGGTGGCGAGCACCATCGTGTCTCCGAACTGGACGACGGCCGCGCCTGCGGCCTGCTTCGCCATACGTCCCGTCTCGATGCGGAGACGGCGACCTGCGAAGGTCCGTTCAACTTGTTGCATCATTGTTTTCGGCCTCGGAGGAACGAAAAAACGCGCGGGTCGCAGTTGGTGCGCGCCCGCGCGGAGGTAAAGACTCAGCAGTTAGTAGCGGATTCCAAGTTCCTGGATGAGCTGCCGGTACCCTTCGACGTCGGTCCGGCGCAGATACGTCAGGAGCCGCTTCCGCTTGCCGACCATCTTCAACAGCCCGCGACGGCTGTGGTGATCCTTGGAATGCGAACGAAAATGATGGTCGTTCAAATAGTTGATCCGCTCCGTCAGGAGCGCGACCTGCACCCGTGTCGATCCCGTGTCGTTGTCGTGCTTCTTGTGCTTCACGACCGTCGGTGCTTTTTCAAAAGCCATGGTGTATATTCCCCGCGCGTCCAGCTACGCTTGAGCGTCCAATTGGTTGAAGCACAGTATTTTACTGGACCGTCCCACCCCTGTAAAGGCTCCGTGTAGTGTCTGAACGCCACCTCGGACAAACCCTGGGGAAGTACCGGATCGATGAGCTGATCGGCTCCGGCGGGTTTGCCTGGGTCTACAAGGCGTTCGACCCCGAGCTCGAGATTCACGTCGCGCTGAAGGTGCTCAAACCGCAGTTCGCCGGCGATGAGACCTTCGAGCAGCGGTTTCGGCGCGAAGCGGCCACGGCGGCAAAGCTCCGCCACCCGAACATCATCAAGATCTACTCGGTCGGTCGCCACGGCGACGCAGTCTATTTCGCCATGGACTACTACCCCTCGGGCCTTGCCGACCGGCTCGAGGTGTCCAATACCCTGCCCGAAGAGTTCGTCCTGCGGGTTGGCGTCGACGTCGCCCAGGCCCTCGGCTATGCTCATCGCGAAGGCGTCATCCACCGCGACATCAAGGTCGACAACATCCTCTTCGACACACACGGCAACGCCGTGGTGGCGGACTTCGGGATCGCCAGGGCACTCAGCGGTTACAGCGGACAGACCGGCACGAACATGGTGGTCGGGACGCCGCAGTACTTCGCACCGGAGCAGGCGCGCGCGAAGCCCCTCGACGGCCGGGCGGACATCTACTCCCTCGGCGTCACGCTCTATCGGGCGGCAACTGGTCGCCTGCCGTTCGAGGGCGACGACTGGTACGAGATCGCGCGCCAGCACGTCGAGGAACCGCCTCCGCCGCCTCGCGGCATCAATCCGGACCTGAGCCCCGGCTTCGAAGCGGCGATTCTCCACTGCCTCGAGAAGCAGCCGGACGATCGGCCGGCCACAGGCGAGCTGCTCGCGCAGGAGCTCGTTGCTCTCCTGCCCGCCACGCTCGAGACATCTGCATACAGGACGCGCATCACCGGGTCCGAGCCGACCGTCGTGGTTCGCTCGGATGGGTATCCGGCGGCAGCCGCCAATGGCGCTGGACCAAAGCGCTCGAGCATTCCGTGGATCGCGGGCGCGTTGCTGGTCGCCGGCCTGACCGTTGCCGTCTCCATGTTCAGCAACTCGCGTGATGCGCAATCGGCACCGCCAGTGAAGCCAACTGACTCCGCAGCTGCCGTCACGCCGCCACCGGCGCCGCCACCCGTCACGTCGCCCGTAACCGAGACACTCCCGCCCAGGGACTCGGTCGTGCGCCCGGTTCGAACCGTCGGGTCGCTCGTCGTCGAGGCGCCCGAGAATGCGACGATCTCGATCAATGGTCGCGAACAGGCGATCGGGAACGGATGGCGATCCGACAGCCTGAAGCCCGGGTCGTACCAAGTGTCGGCGTCGGTGCCTGCTCCCAACGGGTGCCCTACGGCGACCGCGACGCAGTCCGTGCTCGTGCGAGCGACATCGAAGGTCGCTCGCGTTAGGCTTTCGCCCCGCGGCTGTGCGCTGCTGTCATTCGATGCGTCGCCCAAAGGCTCCCGGTACGTGCTCACGTCACTCACTCCCGGGGACTCGGTCCCGGCCCGTCGCGGCACCCTGCCGGGCGAACGCCTGCTGCTCCCGGTCGGTGACTACCTGAGGATCATTACGCACGAGCAGTGCGTCGACTACGGCGACACCGTTCACGTAGGCGCCTCGGAGAAGCTCCCCAAGCGAACCCTCCTCTGTCGCTAGTCCGCGGCCCGACTCGTTAGGCTAGATCCGCCCCAGACCGAACCCGGCCAGCAAGCCGAACGCCGTCCCCATCCAGAGCAGCGGGCTTCGATACCATCGACTCTTCGGCTCGGTGCCGATGACAATGTGATCGGTCGTGATGCGTCCCGCCTGCGCGGTGACGAGCGCGGTCGCTTCCCCGTTTGCACCCACCGAGAGGACCTTGAGCTGAGCGACGAGTGCGTCGCGTCGACGCGGGTCGACCACGATCGCTCGTGGCGATCGCACGACCCACGTCATCTTCCCCACCTGAAACGTGACTGTGGTGTCGCCGACGTTCGTGATGGCGAACCGGACATCGCGCTCCTGTGCGCGCGCGCGCCACGGCAGCGCAACCGTTACGACCGCCGTGAGCACAACCAGGAAATGCCTCATCACAGGATGCGCTGCACGATTCCCTTGATGTCGTTGAACATCACGAGCACGAACAACAGGGCAATCGCGACGAGACCAACCCGCAGGATGTACTCTCGCGTTCGCTCGCTGAAGGCGCTGCCCTTTGCCGCCTCCAGCACGTTCAGGAGAATCTGTCCGCCATCGAGAATCGGTACCGGCAGCATGTTCAGCACCGCCACGTTGACGCTGAGGAGCGCAATGAGCCCGAGGAGCGTCTCCAGCCCGAACCTCGCCGCCTGAACGGACACCTCGGCGATCGCTATCGGTCCGCCGAGCGTCGACGTCGACACGTCGCCGGCAAAGATGCCGCGGACGAGATAGACGATGCTGCTCGCCTGCTTCCACGTGGAATCCGCCCCGATCACGACGGCGTCGGAGAACGTGAGCGGCTCGCGCCCGAACCGCCTCACCGGCCCGGCTCCGATACGACCGACGCGATGGCGCCGCCCGGTCATCTCGTTCTGAACGTCTCGCTCCTCTGGGCGAACCGACACCGTACGGCGCGATCCGCCATGAACGACCTCGAGCGCGATGGTCCGGCCGGGAGACGCGCTGACGCGATCGAGCAGCTGTTGCCACTCGGTGACGGGGGATCCGTCAATCGCGACAACGCTGTCGCCCCGCTGGAGTCCAGCCAGCGCGGCCGGGCGACCCTCGAGGACCGTGTCGACAACCGGGGGCGTGTACAGGCGACCGTAGTGGCTGACCGAGCCGACGTTGATCAGGAGCGCGAGGATGACGTTCATCGTCACGCCGGCGACGAGGATGAACAGGCGGCCGATCAGCGGCTTCGACTCGAACCACCGATGATCCGGGATGGGCTTGGGGCCGAACGGCTTCATCGCGTTAGGGTCCCAGTCGCGCTCGCCCTCGGTCCCGGTGATCGTCGGCGGGACGCCATTGGCGCCAACTTCCGCGACCTCGCGCTCCTCGTTGCCACCCTCGAGGAACGCCGTCGCCTGATCCTGTCTCGACGCCATCCGCACGTACCCGCCGAGTGGCAGCAGCGCGAGCACGTATTCCGTTTCGCCCCATCGACGGCGCCAGAGCGCAGGCCCGAATCCAATGGAGAAGCGCGGGGCGTAGACCCCGAGCGCCTTCGCGGCGAGAAAATGTCCGAGCTCGTGTACGAAGACCACGAGCCCGAAGACGAGGAGTGGTGCGAGCCAGATCAGCATGAGAACAACCTGCGAACATGTCGGCGCGCTTCGGAGTCGACGGCGAGTAGCGCTTCACGGCTACCGCTCGCCGTGTCACCTAACGTCTCGAGCGCGGAGTCGATCGCATTAGCGATGTCGATGAACGTGATGCGGCCTTCCAGGAACAGTGCCACGGCCTGCTCGTTCGCGGCGTTGAAAACCGCCGGGGCCGCGCCGCCCGCACGTCCAGCCTGCATGCCCAATCGCAGTGCAGGAAACTGGTCGTAGCGCACCGGCTCGAATGTCAATGGCGAGCATGTGACGGGGTCGAACGGTCGTACCCCGTCGTCGGGGACGCGTTCAGGATGCGTGAGGGCATACAGGACCGGCAACTCCATTGTCGGCGCACTCAACTGAGCCAGGACGCTGCCGTCGACGAACTCCACGAGCGAGTGCACGACACTCTGGGGATGGACGACAACGTCGATGCGGTCGTACGGAAGCTCGAATAGATAGTGTGCCTCGATCACCTCCAACGCCTTGTTCGCGAGAGTTGCACTGTCCACCGTGATCTTCCGTCCCATCGTCCAGGTTGGATGGTGCAACGCGTCCTCAACGGTGGCCCGGGCGAGCCGCTCCGCTGGCCAGGCACGAAACGGCCCGCCAGAGGCGGTGAGAATTACCCGGCGAATTTCGGCGGGCCGCCGGCCCGTCACGCACTGGAGGATCGCGGAATGCTCGCTATCCACAGGGACGATCTCGCCGCCGCCGCGTTTTGCGGCCGCCGTCGCGAGGTCTCCCGCCATGACGAGCGTTTCCTTGTTCGCCAGCGCTACCCGCTTGCCGGCTTCGAGGGCGGCAAGTGTCGCATCGAGGCCGGCGGCGCCCACCACCGCGTTGAGGACGATGTCGACATCATCCCGGGTCGCGGCTTCGACGAGGCAGCGCTCTCCTGTGCACCAGCGCGAGTCATGCTGGGAGCCGTTCTGCACCAGTCCCACGAACGACGGATGGTAGCGGGACGCCTGTTGCTCGAGCAGGCTCGTGTTCGCGAAGGCCGTCAACGCCGCCACGCGGAAGCGGTCGCGTTGCCGGTCGAGCACGCGAAGCGCCGTCGTACCAATGGAGCCGGTCGAGCCCAGGAGCGCGATCCCACGCATCACGGCACCGCAGGAAGCAGAAGCCAGCCGAACATGAGATATGCAACAGGAAGCACGAACAACAAGCTGTCGAGACGGTCCAGCAGGCCGCCGTGCCCGGGGATGAGGTGAGAGCTGTCCTTCACATTCGCTTCGCGTTTGAACAGCGATTCCACCAGATCGCCGATCTGTGCCGACACACTGATCAACGCCCCGAACAGAATCGTGGCCGGTACGGTCATGGTCAGCAAGGCAACTGGGCGGAGCGCGAACCGCACATAGAGCCACGACACGACGACCGTCATGGCGAGGCCGCCTAACGCCCCCGATATCGTCTTCCCCGGGCTGACTGAAGGAATCAGCTTCGCCCCCCCAACCGCGCGGCCAACGAAAAATGCGCCGATGTCCGACGCCCACGTCAACACCAGCGGAAACGCCACGAGCGCCGTTCCGGCGCGATCACCGACCGCGTAGGGGTGCTCACGCAGTGCGTAGCCGAAGCTGAGGAGCCCGCCGGTGTACAGGATGCCCATGACCGTCGCCGAGGCCGCGCTGAGCGGCCGTCGCTGCGTTCCCCGCGTCCAGATCACGGCGGCGAGGATCACGAGCATGACGCCGGCCGGCACATCGAGCGAAGGCCGGTAGAGGCCGATGGCCGCCGCGTACACGGCGAGCGGGACGGCGCCCGCCAGCGGAATCCCAACCGGGTCGAGCGGCTCCACGCCCCCGGCGGCGGCAATTCGATAGAACTCCCAGGCACACCCGGACGAGACGGCGGCGAGAAACACGGCCAACGGAAGGCCGCCGAGATAGATCATGATGAGCGCGAGCGGCGCCGCGATGGCGGCCGAGATGATCCGTTTCGCCAGGTCGCTCACGCGTTAGGCGCTCACGCGGCCGAATCGTCGCTCGCGCAACTGGTAATCGCGAATCGCCGCGTACAGGTCCCCGCGCGTGAAATCCGGCCACAGTACCGGGCTGAGGAACAGCTCGGAGTACGCCATCTGCCACAGCAGGAAATTCGAGACGCGCTGCTCGCCCGATGTGCGGATGAGGAGGTCGGGGTCCGGACATCCCTCGGTGTACAGCCGCGCGGCGAAGGTCGATTCATCGATGGCCGCCGGATCGATCCGTCCGGCCGCCGCGTCTTCCGCGAGCAGGCGCGCCGCGCGCACGAGCTCGGCCCGTCCGCTGTACGAGATGAAGAGATTGAACGTCAGTCGGTTGTTCGCCACCGTCCGCGTCACGACCCGATGGACCGCTGCCGCCGCGGCCGGCGTGAGGCGGTCGAGGGCGCCTAACGCTTGTACACGGACGCCGCGCGCGTGCAGCTCGTCGGACTCGCGCGCGATGTACTCCTGCAGGAGCGACATCAGCGCGTCGATCTCGGTCGTCGGGCGCTGCCAGTTCTCCTGCGAGAACGCAAACAGCGAGAGAACCTCCAGCCCGACTTCGACCGACCCTTCGACGGCTTCTCGTACCGCGCGCATGCCGGACCGATGGCCGAACGGCCGGGGCATGCGCCGTTCGCGCGCCCACCGGCCGTTCCCGTCCATGATTATGGCGACGTGGCGCGGCACCGCGCCGTGTACGCGGACTTGCGCGAGCAACTCGGCAGCGTTGGTCGACTGCACGACGCGCCCGGTCAGACTTCCATGATCTCGGCTTCCTTGTGCTTCAGGAGGTCGTCGATCTTGTGCATGTAATCGTCGTGCACTCTTTGAAGATCCTTTTCGGCGTGCTTCACGTCGTCCTCGCTCACGCCGTTGAGCTTCTTGAGCTGTTCCCGGGCGACGGTGCGCGCGTGCCGCACGGCAATCCGGCCTTCCTCGGCAAGCTTGTGCACGACCTTCACCAGCTCCTTGCGTCGCTGCTCGTTCATCTGCGGCAGCGGCACGCGGATGATGGCGCCCTGCGTCGATGGCTCGAGCCCGAGATCGGACTCGCGGATCGCTTTCTCGATGACCTTGATCTGCCCCTTGTCGAACGGCGTCACGATGATCACACGCGGCTCCGGCGTCGACACGCTCGCGACCTGGTTGAGCGCCATCTGCGAGCCGTACATCTCGACGCGCACCGTGTCGAGCATCGACGGCGACGCCTTGCCCGAGCGAATGCCCGAAAACTCCCGCTTCGAGCTTTCGATCGCCTTGTCCATGTGCCCCCGACAGTCCTTCACAATCTGCGGAATCGTAGTCGCAGTAGTCATCGAACGATCGTCCCCACGCGCTCGCCGCGAACCGCGCTCGCGACGGCGCCCTCAGTGTGGATGTTCAACACGATGAGCGGCAGGTTGTTCTCCTTGCACAGCGTCACCGCGGTCTGATCCATGACGCCGAGCTCCGACACCATCACCTCGCGATAGCTCAACGACTCGTACCGCTTCGCCGCCGGGTCCTTTTTCGGATCGGCGGTGTAAACGCCGTCCACGCTCGTGGCTTTGATGATGACGTCGGCCTGGATCTGAATCGCTCGAAGCGCCGCCGCCGTGTCCGTGGAAAAATAGGGGTTGCCTGTACCGGCCGCGAAAATGACCGTCCGCCCGACCTCGAGGTGGCGAAGCGCGCGGCGTCGGATGTATGGCTCCGCAAGCTCCTCCATGCGGATTGCCGTCATCACGCGCGTGTCGAGCCCCTTGCGCTCCAGGACGTCCTGGAGCGCAAGCGCATTGATGACCGTGCCGAGCATTCCCATGTAATCGGCTGCGACGCGGTCCATGCCGTTTTTCGACAGCTGAGAACCGCGCACGATGTTGCCGCCCCCGATGACGAGTCCGACACTGACGCCCATGTCGGCCACTTCCTTCACCTCGTCACAGAACCGGTTCACCCGATCGAAATCGAAGACCAGCCCCTTGTCGCCGGCGAGCGCTTCGCCCGACAGCTTGAGGAGTATGCGGGAGTACGCGACGGCGGTGGTCGCCACCGCTCGTTACTCCTCACCCATCTGGAAGCGCGCGAACCGTCGCACGGTGAGCGTCGCGCCGCTGTCCTTGCTCGACTCGGAGACGAGCTGGCGAATCGTCTTCGAGTCGTCGCGCACCCACGGCTGATCGAGCAGCGTGTTTTCCGCGTAGAACTTGTTGATCTGCCCGTCGACGATCTTGCCGATCATCGCTTCGGGCTTGCCGGCGGTGCGCGCCTGCTCCTCGTAGATGCGCCGTTCGCGATCGATGATGTCATTCTTGATCTCGTCGCGGTTGACGCCGAGCGGAACCTTCGGCACGCCGGCGGCAATGTGCTCGGCGACCGAGCGCGCGAGCGCCTTTACCGATTCGCCAGTCCCACCCGCGACATCGACGATGACCGCAACGCGACCGTTATGGTGCACGTAGGAGCCAATCACGCCGTCGGTCTTGAATCGTGCATAACGACGCAGGACGACGTTCTCGCCCGTCTTGCCGGAGGCTTCCTTCACGACGTCCGCGACCGTCTTGCCGGCGTCCTTGTGCCAGGGCTGCTTCATGAGCTCGCCCTCCTGCGCGACGGTGACCACGCCGTCGAACGACGCGTCGCCGAACAGCTGCGTCGCGACCGCTTGAGCCAGCGCGCGGAACTCCTCGTTGCGTGCGACGAAGTCCGTCTCGCTGTTCACCTCGACGAGCGCCGCCGTCCTGGCGTCGTCGCTCACCAGCGCGACGATCGCGCCCTCCGACGCGGCGCGGTCGGCCCGCTTCTCCGCCTTTGCAATGCCCTTCTTCCGCAGGTACTCGACCGCCTTGTCGACGTCACCGCCGTTTTCCTCGAGCGCCTTCTTGCAATCCATCATGCCGGCGCCGGTACGCTGGCGCAGCAGCTGAACGTCTTTCGCAGTAACGGTCGTTGCAGACATTGATCAGTCCTTCGTATTCGTGCGTTTCGTGGAAACGCCGCCGGCACTGCGCCGGCGGCGTTATGATGGTAGACGGTCGGAGAGGCTGGTAACAGTGGGCGATAGTTACACTCGATACGCCCGTTAGCCTTCGGTCTCGCCTCCCTCATCTGCATCACCGCCTTCGCCGGCTTCGCCGGCTCCGCCCTTGAGGCGGGCCGCGATCGCTTCCGGCTTCGCCCGGCGGCGCCGGGGACGCCGCCGGCGGCGGCGCTCATCTTCGCCACCCGCGGCTGGCTCCATGCCGCGATCGGAGCTGTACGTGCTCTCCTCGCCTTCCTCTTCCTGAGGCCGGACCGGCGCTTCTCGGCGGGCTTCCGCGATTGCGTCGGAGATGGCCCGCGTGATCAGCTCGACCGAGCGGATCGCGTCGTCGTTGCCGGCGATCGGAACGCTGATGAGATCGGGGTCGGAGTTGGTGTCGCAGATGGCCACGATCGGAATACCGAGCTTGTTGGCCTCGCTGACACCGATGCGCTCCTTCTTCGCGTCGATGACGAACATGAGGCCCGGCAGTCGGGTCATGTTCTTGATGCCCGACAAGTTCTTGGAAAGCTTGTCGCGCTGACGGGACATGAGGAGCTGTTCTTTCTTCGTGTAGTTCTCGAACTCACCGCCGGCCTCGGAGCCCGCCTCCAGGTCCTTCAGGCGGCGAATCTGCTTCTTCACCGTCTGGAAGTTCGTGAGCAGGCCGCCGAGCCATCGCTCGGTGACGTACATGGCGCTGCAGCGCTCCGCCTCGCCCTGGACGATTGCGGCAAGCTGGCGCTTGGTGCATACGAAAAGCACGTTCTCGCCGCGCATGACCACCTCGCGGACGAGCTTCTGCGCCAGCTCGAGCTGACGCAGCGTCTTCTGAAGATCGATGATGTGAATCCCGTTTCGCTCGGCGAAGATGAACCGGCGCATCTTGGGATTCCATCGGCGAGTCTGGTGTCCGAAGTGGACACCGGCCTCGAGGAGCTGTTGGAGACTGGGCTGCATTTGCGTTGTTCGAACCTCTGTTGGGTTTAGTCGTCCGCTTCCGTCAGCGTCGCCGTCGACTGGCAGGGCCAGACCCCGCGGTGACTCGAGAAGCGTGTGGTTTTTTCGCTAGCAGCCAGCAGCGACTGATGGCCGATGGCTGATAGCTGTGACGCAAGCGCGTTAGCGCTTGCTGAACTGGAATCGCTTGCGAGCCTTCGGACGGCCCGGCTTCTTCCGCTCGACCGCGCGGGCGTCACGCGTCAGCAGGCCGAGGTCGCGAAGTTTGCGGCGATACGACTCATCGAGCGCGACGAGCGCGCGAGCCACGGCCAGGCGCAGGGCACCGGCCTGGCCCGTCTGTCCACCGCCATCGACGTTCGCGCGAACATCGAAGCGGCCAAGCGTGTCCGTAGCCGTGAACGGCTGCTGGATCGCCGACACGAGCGCTGCGCGCGGGAAATAGTCGCCTAACGTGCGACCGTTCACATCCCACTTGCCGGAGCCAGGACGGATATAGACGCGGCACACCGCCTCCTTGCGGCGGCCGACTGCGTGCGTCGTCGAGCTGTCAGCCATTACTTCGTCCCTTTGGTGCGGGCGTTGAGCTTCAGCACAGCGGGCTGCTGCGCGACGTGCGGGTGATCGGCCGTTGCGTACACGCGAAGCTTGCGACGGAGCGTCTGTCGACCCAGGGCGCTCTTGGGCAGCATTCCGTAGACCGCCTTCTCGATCATGCGCTCGGGATGCTTGGCCCGCATGGAAGCGGCCGGCGTGAACCGCTCATGGCCCATGTAACCGGTATGACTGAAGTAGCGCTTCTGCTCGAGCTTGCGCCCGGTCAGCTTCACCTTGGCGGCGTTGATGACGATCACGCTGTCGCCGGTGTCCATGTGCGGCGTGTACATCGGCTTGTGCTTGCCGCGCAGAATGCGCACGACTTCGGCGGCGAGACGACCGAGGACCATCCCATCCGCATCGACGACGTACCACCGATGCTCGATGTCCTTTGGCGTCGCGGTATAGGTGCTCATTGAGAATACGATTCCGAACGTGAACGGGCCGCACACCAGCAAAAACGAGGCGGGCGGCAGACGCGACTACTACGCTAAATTTGACAGACACGTAAGCTAGACAAGCATTTACGCGTTGTCAACGGAAGCGCTCAGTCGACTTATTCGAGCTCGACCAGCACCGCCCCGCGCTCGACGGCAGTCCCCGGGCTGACTCGGACGGCCTTCACCACGCCGGCCGACGCGGACCGGAGCTCGTTCTCCATCTTCATCGCCTCCATGACCACGAGGCCCTGGCCCGGCTGAACGCTCGCGCCCACTTCCACGTTCACCCGAACGATCAACCCTGGCATCGGCGCTACGAGCGGTGCCGGCCCCTTCGGACCAGCGGCGCTGCTGGATAGTTGCCGGAT
>JBKOYV010000335.1:0-12786 GCA_046725585.1 Gemmatimonadota bacterium
CGGCGAAGCGAGAAGGAGACTGGCCGCGTTCGACTACTTCATCCCCTACAGCACCAAGTGGCCGGGCCCGACCGATCCGAACTTCAAGCGGGCGCCCACACTGCACGACTTCTCCACGATGAGCGATCTCCCCGACATCGCCTTCGCGCCGTCGCGGTTCCTTGGCTGGATGTTCCACATCTGGCTGTGGGAGCATAACCCCGGCGGGATGTTCACGAACTGGAACACGTCGGTTCCGCTCTGCGAGGGGTCTTCGTTCTGACCTGGGTCTTCGGACAAAGCGCCGCCGTCGATCTGTGGGTCGACGGCGGGCTCTTCCCCTCTCCGCCTCGCCGTTAGGCGCCGCGACGAAGCGCTGCACGCCGCGATCTCGGCCCGTATTGACGCCGCCGGTTCTCGAGGACCTCTTTGTTCCGTTTGCCGAGCGATCTCACCACGACGTCGCGACGCCTACGGCACGGAGAGCTCGATGCGCATCATCTCGTTTGCCACGACAGAATCGGACTGGAAGTCTCCCCGGATGGGGATCATTCTGCACACCAACGGCCGGGACAGCGGCGAGCGCCTCGATTGTGAGAAATTGTTCGCGCCGGCCGAGCGCCCGTCGAATCCTCTTGCCTGGTTCGACATGGACGGCCCGTGGTTCCAGCGAGCGCGCGAGACGGCCGCGCGGCTCGAACGAGACGCCGCCGCGCTCGGCGACGCCCGCGACAAGGGGTGGCTCGTGCCGAGCCGGGACGCGTACTGGTTCGCGCCCGTCCCGCGTCCCGGCAAGATCGTGTGCATCGGGTTGAACTACAGAGACCACGCCGCGGAGAGCGGGCTCGCCGTCCCGAAGACGCCGGTGATCTTCTCGAAGTTCTCGAGCTGCGTGATCGCGCCGGGCGAGCCGGTCGTCATTCCCACGTCGAGCGAGAAGGTCGACTACGAGGCGGAACTCGCGGTCGTGATCGGTCGCCGCGCGTCGCACGTGACCGCGGAACGCGCGTACGACTACGTGCTCGGATACACGGCCTTCAACGACGTCACCGCGCGCGACTTCCAGTTCGGCGACGGACAGTGGCAGCGCGGCAAGTCGTGCGACACGTTCGCGCCGATGGGCCAGACGATCGTCACGACGGACGAGATCCCGGATCCACACACGCTGCGCATCACGCTCACACTCAACGGCGCCGTGATGCAGGACTCTAGCACGAGTCAGTTGATCTTTCGTGTGCCCGAGCTCATCGCATTCGTCACGAACAGCATCACGCTCGAGCCCGGGGACGTGATCGCGACCGGGACACCGGCGGGCGTCGGGTTCGCGCGGAAGCCGCCGGTGTTCCTCAAGCCGGGAGACCGGATGGAAGTCGACATCGACCGGATCGGGGCGCTCGGCAATCCAATCGAAGCCAGCGTGCCGTGATCTGCCGCGCGCCTGTCCGACTCCTCCTGACATGTCCGCCGTGGATCCCCTGACATTCTCCGCCGTGGGTGGCCATACCTTGGCGATGCCGCCGTCGGCCATCGAATCCGCGAGCGGAGGAAACCATGGCCACACTGCTGAAGGGAGCCCGCGGCCGCGAAGCCCACGCGAACGAGGCCACGACGAGACACACGCGCATCGTCGTCACGCACTATGGCGGACCCGATGCGCTTCAGGTGGTCGAAGAAGAGCGTCCCGAGCCGAAGGCTGGTGAAGTCCGGGTGAGGGTGCTGGCGGCAGGCGTCTCCCTGCCAGATCTGATGATGCGCGAGGGCATTCACCCCGAGACCCCCTCGCTGCCCTTCACGCCAGGCTGGGATCTGGTTGGCGTGGTCGATCGCCTCGGCGACGGCGTGTCTGCAATCGAACCAGGCCAGTTGGTTGCCGCACTGCCAATACACGGTGCGTACGCGGAATTCGTCTGCCTGCCGCACCGAAAGCTCGTCCCGGTGCCATCCGGGCTGGACGCCGGGGAAGCCGTCAGCCTCGTGTTGAACTACGTCACGGCGTACCAGATGATGCATCGCTCCGCCAGGGTGCAGCCGTGCCAGCGCGTGTTGATTCACGGCGCGTCAGGCGGAGTCGGCACGGCACTGTTGCAGCTTGGGCGCCTTGCCCGGCTCGAGATGTACGGCACCTGTTCGTCGCGAGGGGCGCAGACCGTTTCCGACCTGGGCGGAACTCCAATCGATTACCAGCGTCAGGATTTCGTAACGGAAATTCACCGCCTAACGAACGATGGCGTCGACGTCGTCTTCGACAGTCTCGGGGGCGCGCACATCTGGAGATCCCGCAAAGCGCTCCGTCCCGGCGGCAAGGTAGTGGCCTACGGCCTGACGGCTTCCCTGAATCAGGGGCGACTGGCCTCAGGTCGTTCCGGTGGTCGTCATCGCTTTCGCGCAATCGCCATCTTCGGGGTGTATATCGCTGGCGGCTGGCTTCTCCCGGGCCGGAAACGTGTTGTTCCCTACAGCATCCAGACGCTCGAGCGGCTGCGACCGGCATACCTACACCAGGACCTGACCACCCTGCTCGATCTTCTCCAACAGCAAAAGATCAAGCCGCTCATCGCGCAACGATTCCCCCTCGCCGAGGCGAGGCGTGCGCAAGAACTGCTTGGAAGTGGAGGCGTGACAGGCAAGATCGTGCTCGTGTGCAACGGAACCTCGCCGGCTCGCATCAACCCTCCGCTCTCAATGCCTCCGTCGGATCGATCCTGAGCGCGCGTCTCAGCGGCACCGCGCACGCCGTAAGTCCCACGACCAGCATGATGGCGTCCGCCGCGAGGAGCAGCAGTACCTGGCGCATCGATCCGAGGCCCAACAGTGCAGCCAGTCCACTGCCGACCAGCACCCCTGCGCTGATCTGCAGGAACGCGCGCGAGAAGATCCCGGCGATGATGCGCCCGGGGCTCGCGCCGAGCGCAGCGCGAATGCCGATCTCGCGCGTCCGGCGCGCGACGGTGAACGACATCAGCGAATGAATGCCGGTCGCCGACAGTAGCAGCACGATGAAGGAGATGAGCCAGGCAACGCCCGTAAGCGCCCAATTGATCGTTGCCTCGCCGCCGCCCGCTCTCGCGAGCGGCCGAACATCGATCAGCTGCATCGTGGGATCGACCTCGGCGGCGACCGTACGCAAGCGCGTGGCGAACGTTTCCGGATCGCGCACGCGAACGGCGAGCTGACCCGCACGCCCTACCAATGGCAGGCTTGGGCGATACATCGCGGATTGCTCCTGTGGCTCCGGCAGCTGCCAGCCGAAATCCTTGACCATGCCGACGATCTCGTACCAAGCCTTACCGCCGACGCTCTCGACCTCACCGGTCACGATGCGGATGCGCTGACCGATGGGATTTCGACCATCTAACACATAACGCGCAAACGATTGATTGACGATCAGCACATGGCCGTTTTCGAAGTCGAGTGGCGCGAAGTCCCGGCCGGCGACGACCGACGTGCCGAACGTGCCAAAGAAGCCTCGAGACACGTGAACGAGCGTGCTCCTGCGTATGCCGGTCGTGGGTCCGCCGGTCAACGTGTCGACTTCGATCTGATACTTGAACTGGTCCTCCACAGGTAGCCGGTCGGCAAACGCGACCCGCTCGATCCCGGGCTCCGCCATGAGCCGTCGTTCCAGCTCGTCGACGCTCGCGCGCTCGCGGGCCGCGAACGTGGCCGAGTCGATCCCATAATTCTCACGATCGATATCTACGCCCGCGATCAGGTACTTCTCGGCACCGATACCCTCCGCCCTCTGTCGGAATCGGTTCGACTCGAAGACACCACCGGCGGCGAGCGGGAGGAATGCAACGGTGATCGCGACCTGCGCCACGATTATCGCGGTCCACAAACCACCGAATCGAAGCCCCGAGCGTGCCGCAGCCTCGTTGCGAAGCGCATCCTGCACATTGATCTTCGTGACTCGCAGCGCTGGCAGAATGCCGACGATCGCGGCGCCGAACAGTGCAAGCAGCGCCGTGTATAGCACCGTTCTCCATGACAGACTGTCGTCGATCCAGTACGGCAGCGCGTCATTGCCGGCGAGCAGGCTCAATCCCCAGTGCAGTGCCACCTTCGCGACTATGAGGCCGAGCACCGCTGCGATGCTGGTCAACACCAGCGCCTCGATGAATAGCTGCGAGATGATGCGCCCTCGATTGGCTCCGAGCGCGGTTCGAACCGTGATCTCCCAGCCGCGTGTCGCAGTCCGCGCGAACACGAGCGTGGCGACGTTCGCGCAGACGATGCCTAACAGCATCAGGAAAATGCCGTTCACGATGTACAGGATGTTCTTGAGCACAGCCGCTTCGCCGCCCAGGACCGGCTTGGCGTACGGCGTCACTCGTGGTCTCAGATGCTTGTGCGTATCCGGATGGCTGGCCGACATGCGCGCCCCGATCACGCCCAGCTCGGCCTGTGCCTCATCGATTGACACGCCGGGTGCCAGGCGGCCGAAGGTCGACACTGCCGGGCCCGTGCGCGGCTCCAGCGTCGACGCGTTCACACGCAACGGCGTCCATATGCGCTGGTTCTGCGGGAAGCCGAAGCCTTCCGGCATCACTCCCACGATTGTCGCCGCGGCCGTCCCCAGCTTCACCGCCCGACCTACCGCGCCCGGATCACTCGCGAAGCGATTCTTCCAGAGCGTGTAACTCAAGACGACCACCGGCGGTTCCGACGGATGCTCATCGCGCTCCGCCAGCGTACGACCGAGCAGCGGTGCCGTCTGGGCCAGCCCGAATGCGCTGGGCGTGATCTCCGCTCCCTGCACCGGCTCCACTCGCCCATCCTCGGTGGCGAGGTTCCGCACGAAAGAGATTGCCGCGCCCAGGTGGTCTACCGTCTTGACCTGCTCGCGCCAGATCGCGAAGTCGTGGAGCGATCGCGCTTCGGTCCCTACCGCACTCACGTCCCAGTTGCGAATCGAGATCACGCGGTCGGCATCCCGGATTGGCAGCCGCGGGTTCTGCCACTTGTTGAGCGCTTCGAAGTATATGATACCTAACGCGATCGCCACCGCGATCGCCACCGTGCCCACCAGACTGAGCCCCGGATACCGCGTCAGCATGCGGAAGCCGACCTTGAAGTCCAGCCGGGAAAAACGGAGCGAGCGCGAGCGGGCAACGAGTCCGTTCATCATCGGGTGCTCATCCGGTTCGGAGTGCTTCATCCTGTTCGCGAAAGGCTTACGTCTGGACTGTACTGGGCGTGTCAGTCTGGTCTGCGAGCGCGCCTCTGACCTTTTGCCTGCCGGGACCTATTGTGAGAAGTACTTTCTATTATAAAGCACAACCGCCACGAGCGTCAATCCACTTGTCGTCGGTACGGCATCAGCGCAACGTTGCGGCACGATGCTATCGATGATGCCGGGTTGGCTCCGACACGCGTTGAGATCACTGAAGCGCACGCCGGTCTTCGCCGTCGCGGTGATCCTCACGCTCACGCTCGGTACCGGTGCGGTCGCCGCGATGTTCGCCATCGTGTATGGCGTACTTCTCGCGCCGCTCGAGTACGGACACCCGGATCGACTGATCAGCGTCGGCCTGCAGACGTCCGAGCTGCGACGCGTCCAGCAGCCGCCGGCCGTCTACTTCACCTACAAGCGCTTCGTGCGGAGCCTGGACGACATCGGGATCTACCGGACGGGGAACGCGAACATCTGGACGCGCGATGAAAGCGTCGCACCCGAACGCGTCACCGCGACGTGGGTGACCGCGTCGACCATTCAAATGCTTCAGGTGACGCCGATTCTCGGTCGCTCATTCAGGAATGACGAGGATCGGCCGAACAGTCCCACCGTCGTCGTCTTGAGCGAGTCCCTGTGGCGAACGCGATTCAACGCGGCTCGCGACGTCATCGGAAAGACGTTGTACGTCAACAGTGTTGCCCGGGAGATCGTCGGCGTCATGCCGGCACGGTTTTCCTTCCCCGCGGCCGACACGCGACTCTGGCTTCCCGCGAGGATCGATCCGAACACCACCACGGCGGGGGACTTCACCTACTCCGGGGTGGCGCGCCTCGCGCCTAACGCGACGCCCGACGGTGCGCAGCGTGAGCTCGAGCACGTGCTGCCACGAGTCGCCGAGTTGTTCCCGCGTCTCGAGTCTGGAACGGCAACGGCGGATTGGCTCGATCAGACTACGCCTAAGCCCGTCGTCATTCCGCTGCGCGAAGAGGTCACGAGCGGAATCGCCCGAACGCTGTGGATGCTGGCCGCCGCGGCCGGCCTCGTGTTGCTCGTCGCGTGGGCGAACGTCGCCAATCTCATGCTGATCCGTGCCGACGGCCGGCAACTCGAGCTGGCGGTCCGCGAAGCACTCGGCGCCAGCCGCCTGCGCCTCGTGACTCACTTCTTCGGCGAATCGCTCGTGCTGGGCACGACCGCCGCGGTTCTCGCGTTGCTGGCAGCGTGGGGAGCAGTCCGCGCGCTTGTGGCGTTCGGGCCGGCTGACGTTCCTCGCGTCGCGGAGTTGGGAATCGGGCTGACGACCGTTGGATTCGTCGTGGCCGTCGCGATCGTGGGGGCGATCGTCTGCGCCGCCGTACCCGCTATTCGCATCCGGCGCCGGAGCCTGTCGATCAACCTTCGCGATGGAGGACGGGGCGAGACAGCAGGAAAGACACGGCAGCGCGTCCGAGCAACGATTGCCGCCCTTCAGATCGCCGTGGCGCTTGTGGTCTCGGCGGGATCAGCGTTGCTGCTGCGCACGTTTCACCGGTTGTATGAGGAGCGTCCGGGGTTCGACGCCACCAACGTGATGACGATGTGGACCCAATTGCCGTTCGCCCGCTACGGGGATTCGGCGGCCGTGACGGTTTACGCCCGGTTGACCGAGTTGGCTGGGAATCTCCCGGGCGTTCTCGGCGTCGGCCTAACGATGCGACTGCCGCTCGGCGCCGGTGAAACGCGCGAGCAGTCGTTTCGCGTCGAAGGCGACGGGCGAACCCTCTCCCTGCCCACGAACACCGTCGACGACGGGTACTTCAACACGATGAAGGTTCCCTTCCTCGCGGGCCGCGCCTTTCAACGCCTCGGGGTTCAGCGCGACGGGGACGTCATCATCAGTCAGCGTGCCGCGGCGAGCGTCTTCAATGATCCCACCGGCAAGGCGACGGTGGGGAGACGCCTGTCATTGGCGCCTTCGGGACCGACGTACACAGTCATCGGCGTCGTTGGTGACGTGCGCGACCACGATCTGGCCACGGCGCCGTCCGCAATGGTGTATGTGCCCCAGGCTGTGCCTATCGATACCAGAGTCGAGCCGAGCGCGCGACGGACGATGGCGCTGGTCGTCAGGACGTCCGGACCGCCGACGGCCATCGTGGCCGCCGTTAGGCGGATCGTGCGCGATCTCGACCCAACCGTCCCGATCTTCAATGTCGAGACGATGAGTGATGTCGTCCGCGCGTCGACGGCGCGTCTCTCGCTGACGCTGACGCTCATGACCGCCGCCGCGGCGATCACGCTGGTGCTCGGAACGATCGGGTTGTATGGCGTGATGGCGTACATGGTCGCCCTCAGAACCCGTGAGTTCGGCGTACGTGTCGCGCTGGGCGCTGACCCCCGGCAACTCGCACGCGCAGTCGCGATGCGCGGGCTTATGCTGGTCGCAAGTGGCGTCGCCACCGGCTTCTTGCTCTACGCGATGGCGGCGCCATTCCTGAGAGCGTTTCTCTACGGCGTCACGCCGAGCGATCCCGTTACGCTCGGCGGGGTGACACTCGCGCTCGTCGCTACGGCGTCGCTCGCGAGCTGGTTTCCCGCGAGGCGGGCTGCGCACGTTGACCCAGCGGAGGCGCTTCGCGCCGAGTAGCGGAAGCGCTTCCAACCCGCGTGAGACCGCATGATCGACGAGACCACCCGCCCGTTTACCAGGGAGGAACGCGCCCAGATCGAGTCGCTGCCGCGCGGACGGCCTCCCCATTCACTGCAGGGGTCGGGAGGGGCCTCGCTGACGCGGCGCCGCGAGCATCTCGCCCCGAAGCATCGCGTGGCGTTTCGGCCCGAGGAATTCGATGACGAAGAGTTCCCTCGGGACGGAGAGGTGCTCGCGCCACGGCGCTACCGCGAGCTCAGCGAACAGCGGGCCTGACCCGGAGTCATGACCGCAAAACGCCGCCGTCGCTCTCGCTTCTTCCGCGCAGCCGGCACGTCGGCGTCCACAGACCCTGACGGCGCCATGGCGGCTACTACCTCCATCTCGGCGCGCGCCTCGGCTACGCGCGCCTCGAGCGACGCGACGATTGTCGGCAGCTCGGTCAACTGCTCGCGGTACCTCTGCAGGTTGGTCAGCCCCAAAGTCGGTATGTGTGTGCGTCCGTCTCGAAGCGTGCGCTGGTTCGTGTTAGATTCCTGCCCGGCGCCGGTCGGAGCGCCACCGGTCCGCGGGAAGGGATTGTCCCCTCCGATGCAGGCTATAGGTCCCAAGACAACTCAACCTCTTTTCGGACCCCACGTGGCGGACACGGGTCGAGTCGAAAGGAGGTCGTATGTCCAGCACCAGCCCCACCCCCGCGGGCGGCGATCCGATCGCGCCTCATGTGCGCCCGCTCCCCAGCGCACCGAGCCTCGAGTTCGAGCGTAAGAGCGCGAAGGCGCTGCTCAAACAGGTCCGCGCCGGAAAGCCTGACGCGGTAGGCCGCGTTCAGCAGGCGCATCCGGTCGTGCTTCGCGACCGTCGGCCCGAAGAGCTGCAGCTCGCCGATGTACAGCACGTTATCGCGCGAGAGTATGGCTTCACGAGCTGGCCGCGTCTCGTGGAATATTTCGAGGAAATGGAGCGGCACCGGAGCAGCGCGCGCCACAACAGCTCCGACTACGAGATCGATCATCTCCAGAGCATGGCGAGAAGTACGGTCCGACGCCATCAGCGCCGTGACCCAATCGTCGCGCGCGCGCTCGCCCACTTCGTCCCGCGATTCTACGGTCGACCCTTGTCCGAGATCCTTACGACCTCGATCACGGAAGACGACGCGCGACTCGTCGTGGCGCGCGAAAACCGGCGCGCGAGCTGGGAGGAGCTCGTCGAGCGCGCGAGCGCGTCACGTGCGAACCGTAATCGCATGACATGGGAGGGCGAAAACACACCAGGATCTCGCGCGCGTCGTGCAATACTCGCACACGACGTCGACGCGCTGGCCGCAATCCTGGATGAGCATCCGGAACTGCTGATTTCATCGGTAATGGACATCGAGTGGCGCCGAACACTCGCGTCCACGGCAGTCAGCGCCGAGTGTACCGCACGAACGCCCGAAGCGCGGCGCATCACCGACTTCCTTGCGTCTCGCGGTGTTGACGTGCAGAGCGAGCTCAACGAGCGGCTCCTCGGCTTCCCGCACGATTGGGAGCGCCGGCCTGAGCGGGTCCGCTGGTACCTCGACCGCGGCGCCGACCCGAACTGGATGCCGCCTAACGGGATCACGGTGCTCGAGCACGCCATCGTCCGGTACCGGGACGCCGAGAGCGTCGATCTGATAGCCGAGCGCGTGACGCCGCGCCGCGCGCTATGGATCGCTGCCGGGCTGGGCGACGTCGCCAGCGTGCGAAGCTTCATCGCGGGAAAGGGATCGCTCACGGCGGAGGGTCGGCTGAATCGGCCCGATCTCGTGGCGATGGGAAGTTTTCGCGGCCACCTGCCACCGAGCCACGAGGCTGACGATCTGGAGATCATGTGGGAGGCGTTCCAGATCGCTGGATGGAACGGTCGTTGGGAGGCGATGGACGCACTGCTCGACGCGGGGTTGCCGGTGGATCATGCGCCCATAGTGTGGCCGCTCATTCTCGAGGCGGTCGGGAACATGCTCATACCATTGGCCGAATACCTCGTTAGGCGTGGGGCAGATCTCGATCGCGAATGGCCCGGGTACGGCTCGGCGCGCGCGCTCGCTCGCGCACGAGTCACGAACGCTCACGATCCACAAACCGAAGATGCTCGGCGGTTGCTCGCGATCTGTAACGCCGGAACAGTCGACGAGATACTGGCCGAGCTGGATGCGAAGCGGCAATCGCCACCGCCGCCTGAGTCGCGGACGTCGCGTGCGATGCAGCTCGCCGCGGACGACGCTGCTCGACAGGGGCAGACCGTCGTCACGACCGAGAACGTGCTCGTCGGGCTGCTGCGCGTGCAGGGCGGGGTGTTTGCCGACTTCTTCCGGGGATTGGGGACTGACATGGCCAGGCTGCGAACGATGATCGGAGCGCGGCTTCTTCCGGACAGCGACCCGCTCGCGGGCCAGGAGCTTCCGGCCGACCCGGGCGCGGAGGCCGCGGTGCGCCAGGGTGCGGCGGAAGCCGATGCCCGTCGTCGCGAGGCGGTAAGTCCTCTTCACCTCGTTAGGGGCGTTCTGAGTCAGCGTGGCGAGCCCGGTGCGAAGCTGCTTGCCGAGGCCGGCCTGGACGAGACAAAGGTGCGGGAACCATTGGACAGAACGTTGTAGCGGGTGCAGCGTTCTGACGCTCACCCCACATTCGCGCGATTGAACCTCGCCGCCATTGGCGGTAAGCTCCGAACGTTCCAGCAAAACCAGGAGCCCTCATGAGTCGCGGCAGCCGCATCAGTACGGGAATCGTCATCGCTGCGCTGGCAGCCAGCGTGGCGTGGGTACGACCGGACAACTCCGGGATGACGGTCGGCAACGTCGCCGCCAAGTCGCTCGGCCACATGGCCTTCGGCCCCGGCAACGTCCTCTTCATCGGTGACAACACCGGCGCGCAGATCATCGCCGTCGAGATCGACGACGCAGCGCGCGGCACGGGCGCGATCAACCTCGAAGGACTGGACGCGAAGGTCGCGCAGGTCCTCGGGGTTGCCGCATCCGACGTGCAGATCAACGACCTGGCCGTGCATCCGACGTCGAAGAACGTTTACCTCACGGTCACGCGCGGCTCGGGTGCGAGTGCCACGCCAGTGCTGCTGCGCGTCACGCGCAACGCGGCCCGTCCGATCGAAGAGGTGCCGCTCACGAACGTGAAGTTCTCGACCGCGGCGATCTCGAACGCGCCCGCAGACGATCCGAGCGCGCGTCGCAATCCGCGCACGCTGACGATCACCGACATCGCGTACGCGGACGGTCAGGTGTGGGTCGCCGGGTTGTCGAACGAAGAGTTCGCATCGGCCTTCCGCCGCTTCTCGTTCCCGTTCGGCAAGACGATGGAGACGACGACGCTCGAGATCTATCACGTGTCGCATCGCCAGAGCGAAACGCGATCACCGGTGACGTCGTTCACGATCCAGAACATCGGCGGCAAGGAGTACGTCGTCGCCGGCTACACCTGCACACCGATCGTTGCGTTCGCGGCGTCGGACCTCGTGCCGGGCAAGCACGTCGTCGGCCGTACGGTCGCCGAGCTCGGCGCGGGCAACACCCCGACAGACCTCGTTCCGTTCACGCGCGATGGCAAGAACGTCATCATGGTCGTGAACAATCGGCGTCCGCTCATGCGCATCGATGCGAGCGACGTCGCGACCGGTAAAGCGCTCACCGTTCCAGAAGTCGCAGGTATCCCGCGTACGCCTCTCTCAGAACCCACGGGCATTGCACAGATGGCGGACCTCGATGCGAACTACGTCGTCGTCGTGCAGCGCAACGGGAACGGGTTCGATCTCAAGTCGATCGCGAAGTCGGCCTTGTAAGCAAGCGATGAAGGGGTCATTCACGCACGGCGCGCTGTTCGTCAGCGCGGCGTGCGCGTTTGCTGTCCTGACGTCGTGCGGCGTAAGCACGGATGATCCCGCTACGCCCAAGCCAACGATCGCGTTCAGCACCGACACCACACGACTCGGCGAAGTGAGCGTCTACCCGTTGAGTCGACGCGTGCTGGCGGCACTGAAGTCGTCGAAGCCGTCGGCGGGGTCGTGGCAACGCCTTCTGACGGTTCGCGTCGGTGAGGACTCGACGGCACTTCCCGTGTTAGGCACGTATGCGGTTGCCGGCGACACGTTGCGCTTTCGCCCACGCTTCCCTCCGTCACCGGGCGTGACGTACATCGCGCGGTTTGGAGCGACGACCGCGACGTGGCGATACGACGCCCCCAGCGGCGCGCCATCGACCGTCGTGACCGCGATCTATCCGACCGCCGCCGTCGTTCCGATGAACCTCCTGCGAATGTACGTCGAGTTCTCGGCACCCATGAGCAGCGGGCACGCGTACGACTTCGTGAAGCTCTACACCGAAGGCGACTCGCTCGTCGAGGAACCGTTTTTCACTGCCGGCGGCATGGTGGAGCTCTGGGATCCCGACCACACGCGCCTAACGATCCTGTTCGACCCCGGACGCATCAAGCGAGATCTCAAGCCGCACGAGGAGATGGGGTTGCCGCTGCGCACGGGCAAGCGCTACCGCCTCGTGATCGACAGCACCTGGCGCGACGCCGCGGGACGTCCGCTCGTCCGCAGCTTCACGAAGCAGTTCCGCGTCGGTCCGCAGGATCGCGCCTTGATCCGGATGGCGACCTGGCGCATCACGCCACCGCGCGCAGGAACGACCGACTCGCTCGTCGTCACGTTTCCCGAGCCTCTCGATCGCGCGCTTCTCGCACGGCTCGTCACCGTGCACGATTCGGCGGGCGTGAGAATCGACGGTGTCTCGGTTGTCACCGAGCGCGAGACGCGCTGGCTGTTTGCACCGAGCCGGCCGTGGGGGCAAGGTCCGTATGCATTGCACGTGGACACTGAGTTGGAGGACCTCGCTGGCAACAACCTCAAGAAGTTGTTCGACGTCGCTCCGGGCGACTCGGCGGCTACCGGCGTGAGTGCTTCCGTTGTGCGGGTCGTATTTCGTCCATTGTTGGAGAGCCAACGGCCATAGGCCGGTCACCCC
>JBKOYV010000382.1:0-11410 GCA_046725585.1 Gemmatimonadota bacterium
CGGCTCATGGTCATGATCAACTTCAACACCGACATCTCGAACTTCTGGGAATACTCGGCGTTAGGCTTCCGGCCGATGGAGGAGTCGAACGAGGCGTACGAGCTCGGGGTCAACTACCTCTTCTACGCCTTGACCCACTAGCGGTTCTTGCCCCGGCAAGACCGCCATATGAAACCGATGACGGAGTACCCAAGACCTACCACTTACCACTAACGACTAAAAACTCGCCGGACATCACGAAGAGTCTGGGCGAGTCGTGAGTGATTGGTGGTAGGTCCTTCGTTTTCAGTCATCCGTTCCATACGGCGTTGCGGTCAGGGGACGATTCCGAACCGCCACAGCCGCCAACGTCAGCGGGCCCTTCGCGTCGTCCACTAGATCCCGAGCCCGACGTTCAGGTAGTAACGCGACCGGCGGTCGTCGTCCGGGAATCCCGAAACCGGACGAAACGCCGCGAAGCCAACGTTCACGAGAAAGAACGCTACGCGCAGCTCGGCCCCGATGAGCGTCTGATTCGGCTCGAGCTGTGACGGGTCACCCCATGTTCGCAACCCCGAGCCAAGAAGCTCGATCCCCGACGCGAACGGACCGGCGAAGAAGTACCCAACGCTCGCCCGTGCGCCGCCGAGGCCGACCTCCGTCAACGCGAGCGGACCGGCGAAGGGCAATGGCCCCAGGCGGTTGCCGTAGGCCACGCCGAACGCCGCCCCGGCTTTGAGTGGTGGTCCAAAACGGAGACCGGGCAGCATCTCCGCTCGCCATTGCGCGAACGCGCGTTTCGGAACGGTGCTCTCGAGCATCACGATGAGGACTACCACACTTTGCCAGGCCCACCGTGATGTCGACCGCCGCATACGCCTCCCATACCTTTGGACTGATTGCAGAAGGCCGTACCTTCCGGCGGTCGGTGACGGGCAAGGTGTGCGCCATCGCCCCCGGGCGGCTCGCTCCGCCGTTAGGCGGTTGGCCTGCGGTCGGTGACCCGCGCGAACGGCAGCCTGTCTTGCCCGGCCACCGGATGCAGGATCAATACACCGTGACGGAGAGGGGCGGGGAGGTCTGGCCGCCCGACGTAGCGGTGATCGAGCCCGTTCCGGGCGCGATTCCCGTCACGAGACCCGATGCGTTGACGCTGATGATGGAAGTGGGGGCCGCGGTGTACGTGATTCTCGCGTTGGGGATGGTCACGCCGTTCACGTCGCGAGCGACAGTCGTCAACTGTAGCGCTTCGCCGACCGCGATCGTCTGCTTTGGAGCCGTGATGAACACCGAGAAGACGGAAACACCCGCCGGGTCGCCGGAACACGCCGGCAGTAGCATCGTTGCTGCCAGAATCGCTGCCGCTCTCATGAACCCTCATCTGGTCCCAGTCAGGCTGCGCGGTGGTCGTCGCAGGCTTTGCAACGTATCCGGCACATCCACCGCACGCTACGCCCGCGGGCGCAGGACGTTTTCACCCACTCACGTTCTCCGGAGCCGAGATGCGTAGAATCGCGCTCGTGGCCGCGATCGTCGCCACTCTTCCTGCTGCAGCCCGCGCGCAGGCCTGCCTCGGCTCGGTATCGTTCGGCACGATCCCGGTGCGCCTTGGCGGCGGTGCGGTATTCGGCAAGGACTACACGGGCTACGCGGTGTCGCTCGTCGCGGGCAAGGACAACTCCGTATTCGGCGACATCGGGGTGTCGCGCACGTACTTCGATGGCTATGACGACACCGGCGACGACCTGTTCGCCGAGGTCGGGTGGCAGCGTGCGCTGGGCACGCGGGGCCAGCTCTGTCCCGTGGTGGGAGGGAGCATCGGTACGGGCCCCGATGACGACGGGTTCGAGGTGAAGTCGCGCTTCGCATCCGCGGGCGTCGCACTCGGAATGACGCTTCATCCAGAGCCGAGCGTGAAGGTCATTCCGAACGGGTCGGTGCGGGTCGGGTACGCGGCCTCGGACGTGACCGACCAGGTGACGGGGAAGGCAACGTACACCGACAGCTTCGGCGTGGCGGAGCTCGGCCTCGGCTTCACCCTGTTCCACGATCGCCTCGCGATCCAGCCGACGGTCCAGTTCCCCTTCGCGGCCGACGACAATGGCGTGTCGTACGGGATCTCGTTCAGTGTGGGGATTGGCCTGAAGCGGTAGAGCGGATCTCCGATATGAGCCGTTCCGGCTCGCTGACCCGCACGCCCAGCCGCGTCAGGCGCCGCCTGATGCCGAGTGTGAGCCGCGCTTCCACCGGCTCCCGGAACGACAGCATCACGTTAGGCTCGAGCGGCTTCGCACCGTTCACGTAGTCGCGCGCCATGTCTGGGTCCGGCACCGATCGCCACGTCGCGGTCTCGGCGCTCGCGACCGCGGAACGGGGAAACCGGCAGTGCAGCTGATGCCCCAACGTGACGATGACGTCGCGGTCGCCTAACGTCAGCACCGCCGCTGCTCTCGCCTGGTAGTCGCGCCAGAGCCACACCAGGGTCGCGGCGTTGAGCGCCGTGATCGTCCACGCCCACGCCGGACTGCGCGAGGCGATCCAGACGTGCAGTGCGGCGCCCTCGACCAGGACCGCCACGCCGATTCCAACGAGCAGTGACGCCGACACCCCGCCCTGAAGCGGGAAGATCTGGCCCGGCCTGGCCGATGCTTCATTGGAGTGCGCTGAGGACATGTCTACCGGTCCTGGAGGCAACCGCGGAGCGACGGTCCGGTCAACACTGGGGCGTTTCGCTCGGCGGCTCAAGTCTCGAGCGCCAGGGGCCTCGGGACATGTCGCGTAGCCGCGCGGATCGGTAAGTTCAAGACCGTCGGCCAGCGCAGGCCGGAAACCTGCGGGTGCTACGGGGCCCGATCGCGGCGTGAGGCCGGCCGATCGCCTCGATTCTCGATCGACCGCGGAGGGTGCATGACGACGAGTCGCCAGACGGAAGACCTCAACCATCCCGCCATTCGTGACCTGGTGAACTCGGCGAACGCGCTGCCGCTCGGCGACCGCGTGACCTTGCTCAAGGCGCTCATCCCCGAAGTCGCACGCGAGATGTCCCCGCGTGAGTTCGAGGCGACGATGGTGGACCTCCGGCTCAAAGGCGAGCGCTTCTACGACGCGCTCACGCACCCCGGCCAGGGGCGCGACTCTCGGCGCGTCATGGGTGAGCGTGACGTGGAGCGACGTTAGGCCGCGGAGTCGCCGTCGTCCCCTGCAATCTGGAAACGACACCGAGGACGGTTGGTGCGCTCGCATCGCTGCGTGACCGCAGCGCCGACGAACTCGCTCACCAGGCTCTCCATGGCGCTGCACGTCTCCGGATGATCGACGGCGGTTGCCGCGAGCGGACAGCCGTGGCTCCGGATGATGAGGTCACGGCCCTCTTCGTCGACATCGGTCAACCCACCGAGCTCGTTCAGTAGCTCGCTCGCGGCCTCGGCGCGCGCCTGCAGGGTGCCGCGCGGTCTCGCGTGCCCCGCGAGAAGCTCACGTCCCACGTCGCGCATCACCGCGTCGAACTCCGTGCGGGACAGCCGGGCGGACAGCACGTGCAACAGCTGCGTCAGGACCGGAATGTAGGCGCGCGAGAGCCGCTGCTCGGCCTCGCCGGTGAGCTCGTACACGTGAGCCGGCTTCGTGCGTCCGCGCCGTACGCCTCGGCGCTCCACTGACCCGTCGCGTTCGAGGATTGCGAGTTGCAGTCGTACGGCGGTGCGGGTCAGTCCGAGCTCGTTCACGAGATCGTCGAGCGTCGTCGGTCCGCGGCGAAGCACCTCGACAACGCGGCTCCGGGTGTCAGCGCGCGCTTGGGTCACTGGCGAAGAGGTCTCGATGGGGGTTGCAAAGACGAACGACCCATTCCATCATACGAAAGATAAAACAGCATAATTAGTCTTTTCTCTAACGTACAGCGCAGCGCTGGAATCCACCACCCCAGGAGCCAAAAGCCATGTCGCCCAACCGTCAGATCGACCGTCGTGTAATTGGTGCGCTCGCCGTCATTGCAACCGCCGTCGCCTTGGTCGGCTGCAAGAAGACCGAGAATCCGCCCGTCGATACCGCCACTCCCGCGGTAGCTCCCGCGCCTGACACGGCCAAGCCGGCTGCCGCCGCGGCGCCGGCGATCAACGATGCGCAAATCGCGCACATCGTCGTCACGGCCAATGCCGTCGACAGCGCTGCCGGCGAGCTGGCCAAAAAGAAGGGCACGTCCAAGGCGGTGAAGGACTTCGCTCAGACCATGCTCACCGATCACACCGGTGTGAACAAACAGGCCGTGGCGCTCGCGACGAAGCTCAATGTGACGCCCGAGGACAACGACACCAGCAAGCAGCTCAAGGCCGGCGGCGACGCCAACCTCGCGAAGCTTCAGGGCCTGAGCGGCGGGGCATTCGACAAGGCGTACATCGACAACGAGGTCACCTACCATCAGGCCGTCCTCGACGCGATCGACAAGACGCTCATCACGAACGCGCAGAACGCGGATCTCAAGGGACTCATCGTGAAAGTGCGCCCGGCATTCGCCGCCCACCTCGACCGGGCGAAAAACATCCAGTCGTCGCTGACGAAGTAGGTGTCTCGGCACGTTCGCATTGCGGCGATCGCATCACTGTGTCCTCTGGGTGCGGTCGTCGCGTGCGCGCGTCCCGCACCGCGCGCGCACGCGGTCAGCATCCGAAACTTCGCGTTCGTACCCGCCGAGCTGACGGTGGCGCGGGGCGACACCGTGATCTGGTCGAACGCCGACTTCGTCCCGCATTCGTCGACGGCCCGGAATTCGGCATGGGACTCGAGCGCGATCGCCGCGAACGCGACGTGGCGGTTCGTGGCCCGGACTGCGGGACGCTACGAGTATTACTGCACGGTCCACCCGAACATGAAGGCGACGATCATCGTCCGCTGACCGCACGCGCGGTCAGGTCGGTTCGTTAGGCAGCGTGCGGCCTCACGCAGCGGGCCGCACGTCGGGCTTTCGGAGCGCGAGCCCGAGGCTCACGAGCGATAGCGCGACCGCCGCCCAGGGCAGCCAGCGAGTGTATGCTGCGCCATCGCCCGCGGCGGTCGTTGCCGCGGCGATCGTCGTTACCGATGCCGGGCGCTTCGACCCTTCCGGCCCGGTCCATTCGACGCGCTCACCATCGGCGTAGGTCTGGTAGGCCGGCCATTGGAGCTTCGTGTCCGTTTTCGGGTTCGCGGCCACGAACGGAAACTCGATGAAGCGTTGGGGCGGAAGGTTCCCCGTCCAGATCGCCGCCGTGATCGCCCTCGCCGAGTCCGTCACGACCTCGAGCTGCCATCCGGGAACGTCGGCGAACGATGTGACACGCAACCCGGCAGGGAAGTGGAGCTCGACGCGGGTCGTCGCGACCGCTTTCTCGTTAGGTACCCGCAGGACGTACTTCTCATACCCTCCGGTCGTCGACTGGCGCGGGAACACGACGGCATGTGCCCACGACAACGTCGGCACCGCGATGGTGAGGATGAGCGCGGCGGCGGCGAGCGCGATACGCCGCTGGCGGGAGCGATGCGCGGAACGGGAGGCGCGTCTCATGAAGTGGATTCGTGGGAGGAGGCGGACATGCCGGCGTCGCCCTCGACGGGTGGAGGCACGTACGCGAGGAGGCCGCCGAGGAGAATCACAATCGCGATCACGATGACCTCGCGCGCGACCGAGGCGCGGAGCACGCCGACGTCGGTCGCATTGCGCGCCGCAGCCGCCAGACGCGGCAGGAGGCGCTGGCGATGGTAGGCGCCGAACGCGACCAGCGCGAGCAGCCCGGCCGTCTTCGCTACCACGAGCACGCCGTACGCGGACGTCACGAGGCCCGCCCACGACGCCAGGAACAATCGCGTCTGCACGATCCCCGTGAATGCGACGGCGACCACCGCCCAGACCGCCCTCGAGGAGACGCGCTCGGCATCGGAGGCGAAGAGCATGACGTCATCGCCCGCCGGGCGGACTACCAGCCAGAACAGACCGCCGACCCAGGCCGCGCTCGCGAGCAGGTGAATGGCCTTTGCCGGCACGGCCCACACTGGCGCGATCGCGGCGGAGTGACCGACGGCGCCGCTCACGGCAACGGCCGCCGCGGCGAACGCCAGCGCGACCCGCGTCCGGCGCGCGAGCCACCATGCCCAGAGCGCGAGAATCGTTAGGCCCACCCGCCAGAGCTCGATCTGGCCCACGGTCGTACCGAGCGCGGAAGTTGCCCAGGCCGGGTCGAAGCGCAGGTCGGGCGACGTGTTGATGAGCCACGCCACGAGGTGCGCGCCGAGGAGGACGACCGCGGCCACCAGGAGCCCTGTGGTGACGCCCCGCACGCGCGCGTCCCCGAGTTGTGCTCCGTCAGGCTTTGCGCCGGCCATGAACAAGAGCATACCGGCCGCCGCCATCAGCGCGCCGAGCCCAGTACCGCGCAGAATTGCGGGGATGATCGGCGCCCCGAAGGCGGCCGGTCCCCACACGTCAGGCTCCGCTTGCGGCGCCGGCTCGGCGGGCGCGACGGGTACGGCCGCCGCGGGCGGCGTGCCTAACGTCGTGTCGCCGACCGCAAAGTTGAACGTACCGTCCACCGGGTGACCGTCCGCCGACACCACACGCCACTCGACCTTGTAGCTGCCCGGACCCAGCGAGTCCACGGGCGCGATCACGGCGTGCACGTCTCGCGGGTCCGCGCCCGCGCGAAGGACAATAGGCCCCCCCGCGGCCGGGAGGAGCGTTACCTTCGCTAGCTTACCTTCGACCGGCTCGCTGTACACGAGCCTGACTCGCGCGGGACTCGATTGCAGTCGGCTGTTGGCGGCGGGCTCCGACGATACCAGCGTCGCGTGCTTCGCCGAGGACAGCGGCGCGACCGTAGCAGACGCGGCGAACAGAAAGAGGGCGACCGGGCGCATGTGGGCGAGAATCTATCGCCGGCCCCCAGGCCCGTCACGTCGATCGACGATCGCGCCGATCAATGGTATCCATGGTATAGTAGTGGCATGAGATCGCCTATACTCGCGTCGGGCGTGGTTGCGGCGGCCCTGATCGGCCTTGGCGCCGCGTCGTGTCGCGCTCAGGGATACCCTGCCAGTCAGCGCGCCCGCGTCGATCAAACGGTTGCGTTCACCGACATTTCAGTGGCGTACGGTCGACCTGTCGCGCGTGGACGCACGTTGTTCGGCGACTCGGCGCTGGTGAAATGGGACGTCATCTGGCACCCCGGCGCCGATTCGGCGACGCGTGTGACGTTCAGCCGAGACGTGAAGCTCGAGGGCCGCGACGTGAAGGCGGGTGAGTATTCGGTGTGGCTCATCCCTCGCGCCAACAAGTCGTGGACGTTCATTCTGAACCGCGCCGCCCATGTGTTCCACATTCCGTATCCCGGCGAGGCGTCGGATGTGCTCCGCGTCGACGTGACGCCCGAGCGCGGCAGCCACATGGAGACGCTCGCGTTCTACTTTCCCGTCGTATTGCGCGACGAAGCCGTCATGCGCATCCACTGGGGCGAAACGATCGTCCCCGTACGCATCAAAGCGCCTTACCGTCCCGAGTAGAGGTCGTGTGAAAACAGGTCGATTCGGCGGGATGCTGCTCGCGATCGGCGCGGCGGTGGGCGTCGCTGCGGTGGTCGGCCTCATGACCGGATTCGAGCCATCGCGACTCCCCGCGGCGCTCATCGACATAGCCGTTTACAAGCTCACGTTCGCTTCCGCCGCGGGTCTGCTCGCCGCCGGTGCGATCGTTCGACGGTATGCCAAGCGCGAGGAGAACAATCAGGCAGGACGCGCGGTGCCGGCCGAACAGACCGACACACCTCGGCTTCCCGGCGTGCCGGTGGCGGACTTTGCGCCCAAGCCGGACCAGCGCACCGACGTTCGCGCGCCCCGGCAAGGCTGAGCCGGCAACCATCTAAGCGTCAGCTTCCTAGGCGCCCCCTTCGGGACTGGTCTCGCGCGCCGTTCCGGCTCGAAACGCCGAAGCCGCGAGCTCGCGTTTCGCGGCGGCACGGAGAGAGATGCTCCAGCCTAACGCGACAGCAACGACGAGGAGCGGCAGCCAGAGCATACCGAGGGCGATGGGCGACAGTGCGGCGTGGTGCGCCTCGATTCCGCCGGCCCACCACACGGCGGCAAAGACCCCCTCCACGCCGAGTACGAGCCAGAGAAATCGGACGAACCGGAGCTCGGCCTGGCGAAGAGAACGCACCGCGGCCTCAAACTCCCGCGCGCTGGTGGCGAGCGCGATGCGCTCGGCGCGCCGATTCCGGGCACGGAACGCGGCGACACTCACCACGATCACCACCGCGCCTATCCCCAGCACTCCTTCCATGAGATTCGCGGCGTGTCGAATGGCCGCGAGCGGGAACACGGCGGCCAGAGTTACGATCGCCCACTCGATCACCTGAATGATCTCGGCGCGACGCTTGGCGCGATGAAACCGGAGCACCGTGCTCGTCAGCTCTTCCGGTGACGGCCCGTGTGTCTGCCAGGAGCCTCGCCATTGGTTCCAGTCGGTCGTCTCGGTCATGGTTCGGGCTGGAGCAGTGTCCTGAGCTGCTGCCGGGCGCGGGCAAGCCGTACCCGGACGTTGTTCTCGGTGATTCCCAGCAGCTCGGCGATCTCCGCGATCGAGAGGTCCTCGAGGTAAGGGAGGGCGACATCGCGGAGCGACGCCGGGAGTGCCCGCACAGCGCGCGTTAGGCGGTCTCGCTCGTCGCGCTCCGCGATGATGGCGTCCGGCGGCGGGACAGGATCGTGGAACGCCTCCGTCACTGGAAGCTCGGCGCGACGGTAGCGGCGGGAGCGAAACGTACGCGCGCGGTTCATGGCGACCCGATACACGAACGTCCGCTCCGACGAGTCGCCTCGAAACGTCGGAAGCGCGCGCCATACGGCCAGCAGTATTTCCTGGAGCAGATCGTCTCGATCGGCGGGCTCGTCGACGTAGCTCGCCGCCAGACGGGACAAGCGCGGTCCGAACTCGCGAGCAACGCGGTCGAACCGTTCGCTTGCCGCGTCCGATTGCGGCATCAGCGAGGATTGGAGGATGTGATCCATCCCGGTCGGAACGTGTCTCCGATCGCGCGATCACGATTAGTCATCGCATCGCGGGAATTCATTACAAGCTGGCTCGTCGACGGCTTGGGCATGAGCGAGTCGTCGTGTTTCCCGGGCTCCGCGCGACTACGTGTAGCGTTTTCCCGGGCCCGCGAGACTAAAGGTGTAGCCGAAGCGCTGCGGTCACATGCGGTGACCGTCTCATCGCCACCTTCCGAGCCATGGTCGAGACGTTTGTTCTGGATGCCCGGCACGCGCTACGCGCGTTGGCGCGGTCCCCGATCTTCGTTGTCGTCATCGTGCTGTCCATCGCATTTGGCGTTGGGGTCAACACAGCCGTATTCAGCTGGCTGGACAACCTCGTCCTCCACCCGTTTCCCGCAGTCGATCGGCCCGACCGAGTGATCGGCGTGGAGGCGCAGTCGCCGGGCGGTGTCGAATCACCGGTGTCGTACTCCACGGTACGCGAGTGGCAGGGCGGCGCGCGCACAATCGCCAGGATCGCGGCGTGGACGATCACGCGGGCGTCGGCTCGTATCGAGGGCGACCGGAACGCGGCGCCGATCATTGTGATGCTGGTTTCGGGCGGCTACTTCGACGTGTTCGGCACCAGGTCGTCGTTAGGCCGGGCGCTGACCGAGGCTGACGAACGGGCGCGTGCCCCCGTGGCGGTGCTGGGTTACGAGTACTGGCGCCGCCAGTACGCCGCGGATCCGACCGCGATCGGGAGCACGCTGTTCCTGAACGGCCTGGCATTCGTTGTCGTTGGGGTAGCGGCGCCGCAGTTCGCGGGGACCTATGTCGGCGTCGTGCCGGACGTCTTCGTTCCGCTCACGCTCCAGCCGGCGCTCGTGGGACAGAACCTGCTCGACGATCGCCGCGCACGCGCCTTCCAGGTCGTGGCCCGGCTCTCTAGCGGCGCCACGGTGCAGGATAGTCAGCACGAGCTCGACGCGATCGCTCGGCGTCTGAGCCATGAGGCGGGTGATCGACCCGTCATCGGCGCCGTGGTCAAGGACATCCGGACGCAGTACCTCGGTGGCGTCATTGCCCCCATCCTGTCAGCCACGCTGGTCATTACGGCAATCCTGTTGCTCGTCGCCTGCGCGAACGTCGGCGGTCTTCTCGTCGTGCGAGCCACGGCGCGAAGCTCCGAGCTCGCGCTGCGCCTGGCGCTCGGCGCCTCGCCTGCGCGGCTAGCCGGGCTCGTGCTCACCGAGGCGACGGTGCTGATCGCGGTAGGCGGCGCTGTCGGTGTCGCATTCGCGAGGGTCGCTGGCGGCTGGCTGGTTTCGCTTTTCCCGACCGGCGCGTTCCCATTGACCCTTCCAATCGAGCTGAATGCTCGCGTCCTTCTGTTCGCGTTAGGTTCGATAGCCGTCGTGACGGTCCTCTGTGCCGGGATACCGGTCGGACGGGCTGCATGGTCGCCGCCAGCCGCCGCCCTGCGTGTTGCGAAGCAGTCCTCCGCTCGATCGCATGGCCGACTGCGATCGTTAGTCGCCTCGGCGCAGCTCGCCTTCTCGCTCGTGTGTGTCGTGACGGCGGGGCTGTTCGTGCGCGAGTTGCAGCGGAGCGCCGCGATAGACGTCGGGTTCCGTGATCCCGCGGCGGTGCTCCTCGTTGGGACCGATCTCGGGGCGGCCCGTCTGGACGACACCGCGACCGCGATAGCACTTCGGCAGGTGTTGATGCGGACGCGCGCGCTGCCGGGCGTCGTGAGCGCCAGCGCTGCGACCGCGGTGCCGCTCGGACTCGGCGGCGTACGCATGGTCGACGTGCGGGTTGAAGGTTTTACGCCGGCGCCGAACGAATCCATGTCCGCGTTTCGTGCCGTCGTGGGTGCGGATTACGCGCGCGCGATGGGCATTCGTGTCGTGAGCGGCCGGGACCTGAGCGATGCCGATCGCACCGGCACGACTCCAGTCGCGCTGGTGAACGAGGAATTTGCGCGGCGATTCTGGCCTAACGAGAATCCGATCGGGCAGCGTGTCGATGCCGGTCACGGCTGGGCGACGGTCGTGGGCGTGCTGGCGACCGGGAAGTACGACACGCTGGCCGAGCCGCCGCAGCTCGCAGTCTATATGCCGCTCGATCAGTGGCCGCAACGCTCAGTCACCCTGCTCATCCGGACCGCCAATGAACCACTCGCGCTGGTACCGCTTATGCGCGACGTCCTGAGTGGCGTTCACCCCGACCTGTCGGCCCTCCAGGCGCGTACGCTTGCGATGCACATCCACGGGGCGACCTTCGTCCCGCGCGTAGGCGTGCGCGTGATCGGCGTCTTCGCGTCGGCAGCGCTCGTGCTCGCCGCGCTCGGCCTCTACGGCGCGCTCGCGATCGCTGTGGCATTGCGCTCCCGCGAGCTCGCCATTCGGATCGCGCTCGGAGCGGATCGCCC
>JBKOYV010000468.1:0-12526 GCA_046725585.1 Gemmatimonadota bacterium
GTGTACCGGACCGTCCCTGGGACAGGGATTCCGGAGATCGTCGCAGGCGCCCGTGAATCGGCCGTAGATGCCTTGCTGTTCGCGAGCGCGTCGGCCGTGCGTTTCGTGGCGGATGCGTTCGTGGCCGATGCAACGACGAATCGACGTGACTTTAGCTGGCCTGTTGCTATCTGCCTCGGCCCGATCACGGCGGACGCTGCCCGGGAGGCAGGCTTTCAGTTCGTCGTCATGGCCGATGGGACGGCACAGAACGAGTTGATCGACCGGGCAGCTCTGTGGTTCGCGCAGCCGAGAGGGAGGGGTTAGTGTGATGGAAGCATTCACTGTCGCCGCCGCCGGCGCCCAGACGCCGCGAGCTCGGCCCCGGCGCCTCCGGCGAACTGCCGCGCTGCGCGATGCGTTAGGCGAGACGACGCTCCGAGCGGCGCAGCTCGTGTACCCGCTGTTCGTGCGTGACGGGCTCGGCACGGAGCGGCCCATCGAGAGCATGCCGGGGCATGCCCAGCGGACGGTCGACCGACTCAGTGGCGAGGTTGGCGAGCTCGACGCCCTCGGAGTTCGATCCGTGCTGCTGTTCGGCATTCCCGACGAGAAGGACGAGACCGGGAGTGGTGCCTGGGATCCGTCCGGGCCCGTACCGCGCGCCATCGCGGAGATCAAGCGCCGGGACACATCGCTCAGCGTCATCGCGGACGTCTGCCTCTGCGAATACACGTCGCATGGCCATTGCGGGGTGCTCGATGCGACACACGCAGTCGCGAACGACGCCACCCTCCCACTCCTCGCTCGCGCCGCGGTGGCATACGCGGACGCCGGCGTCGACGTCGTCGCGCCAAGCGCGATGATGGATGGTCAGGTGGCGGCGATCCGTGCGGCGCTCGACGATGCCGGGCATGTGGACGTGGCCATTCTCGCGTACGCGGTGAAATACGCGTCGGCGTTCTACGGCCCGTTTCGCGACGCTGCCCAGTCGGCGCCCGCGTTCGGCGACCGGCGGGCCTACCAAATGGCGCCGTCTAACGCGCGTGAAGCGATCCGTGAAGCCAGGCTGGATGAGGAAGAAGGCGCCGACCTGTTGATGGTGAAGCCGGCCGGGCCGTACCTCGACATCATTCAGCGGGTTCGCCAATCGACCGATCTCCCGCTCGCGGCGTATCAGGTGAGCGGCGAGTACGCGATGCTCAAGGCAGCCGCCGAGCGCGGTTGGATCGACGAGCCCCGCGCGGCGATGGAGAGCCTCCTCGGCATCCGCCGCGCCGGGGCTGATTTGGTGATCACGTACTACGCGAAGGCGGCAGCCCGCTGGTTGAGGGAGGGCGTCGCCGTATGATTCGCCCGAGCGTTGCCGACGTTTCGCTGCCGACCGCGAGATCGGCAGAGTTGTTCGAGGATGCGCGCCGAGTGATCCCGGGAGGCGTGAACAGTCCGGTGCGCGCGTTCCGGAGCGTCGGCGGAACACCACGCTTCATCGTGCGCGGCGCCGGCTCCCGAGTGACCGACGCCGATGGCAACGAGTACATCGACTACGTTCTGTCGTGGGGCGCGCTCGCGCTGGGGCATGCTCACCCAGTGGTCGTCGAGGCTGTCACGCATCGCGCGGCGTTAGGTACGTCGTTCGGCGCGCCGACCGAGGCGGAGACCCTGCTCGCCGAGCGGATCACCGGCGCCATGCCGGCGGTGGAGATGGTTCGGTTCGTCTCCTCGGGGACCGAGGCCGTCATGAGCGCCGTGCGACTGGCACGCGCGGCGACGGGTCGCCGGAAGCTCATCAAGCTCGCCGGATGCTACCACGGTCACGCCGATGCGCTGCTCGTCCAGGCGGGATCCGGCGTGGCAACGCTCGCCCTGCCCGACAGCCCGGGCGTCACGCCCGGCGCGGTGACCGATACGCTCGTGGCCCCGTTCAACGACGCCGCCGCGGTGGAGCGCCTACTTACGGCACATCGCGGTGAGATCGCGGCCGTTCTACTCGAGCCCGTCGCGGGAAACATGGGCCTCGTGCTCCCCGCCCCGGGCTATCTCGCCGAGCTGCGGCGCCTAACGATCGAGCATGGCGCGCTGCTCGTCCTCGACGAGGTGATGACCGGCTTCCGCGTGGCCCTTGGCGGCGCGCAGGCGCTCTACGGCATCACGCCAGACCTGACGTGCCTCGGCAAGGTGATCGGCGGGGGATTGCCGGTCGCGGCGTACGGCGGACGCGCGGACATCATGAGTCTGCTCGCGCCGTCGGGCGTGGTCTACCAGGCGGGCACGCTGTCGGGCAACCCACTCGCCATGGCTGCCGGCATCGCGACGATGCGGGAGCTGGAGACGCCCGGGGTCTATGACCACTTGGCCGAGGCGAGCGCTGCACTGGCTCGCGGCGTCCAGCGCGCCGCCGAGGCGGTTGGTGTGCCGGTGCAAGTCGCGGCGATCGGCGGCATGTGGGGATTCTTCCTGACGCCCGCATCTGTCAGCGACTACGCGACGGCCAAGACGTCCGACACCGCCATGTTCGCTCGGCTCTTCCACGCGCTCCTGAACGAGGGCGTGTACATCGCGCCGTCGCAGTTCGAGGCGTGCTTCACGTCGACTGCGCACGACAGGCACGACATCGAGCTCACGGTCGACTCGTTCGCGCGCGCGTTCGAGGTAGCATCGCGGCCGAGCAACGATGCCTGACGAGCAGGCCTCCGGTCCCGCGCTGGCAACGCCGCCGGCACGTGCCATCGTGCCGCTGAGCGAGGCGGATTGCCGCGCGGTGCTCGAGCGGCAGCGTCTCTGTGTCGTATCGGTGGTCGATGGTGAGGAGCCGTACGCCGTGCCGGTCTTCTATGGTTTCGACGGCGAATGGCTATACCTGGGAACGTCCGAAGGGCGAAAGACGCGCGCCCTGGACGTCAACCCGCACGTGTACGTCGTTGTGACCGAGGTGGGACCGGGCGATGCATGGCGGTCCGTGGCGATCGCCGGTCGAGCGCGCACGCTCACCGACGCTGCCGAGCGACAGGCGGCGATCGATGTCCTGATTGCCCATAACCGGCGCGTCCGCGCGTCCGACGCGCCGCGAGCTGCGGCGCCGCCGCCACGCACCGGTGGTCGCGTTCTGCGCATCGAGGACGCAACGATCACCGGCCGCGCGTTCGGCTGACGGCCTCCCCGAGCCTAACGCCAACCCACCCGCCCGAGGGTGTGTCGTCCGTGTGACGCGGACTGGTGTATCAGGGTTCAGCAACGGCTGTATCGACAGACCAGTCCAGCCTTTCATCCCGCCGAGGTCCCGTGCGCACCAGCGACTCATCCCTCCGAGTTACGCAGCTCGTCCTGTTCTGCTTCGTCTCGTCAGCGCTCGTCGCGTGCGGCGGGTCGGATTCCACCGAGCCAGAACCTGCGCCCGATGTTCTGGAGCTTACCACCAAACAGGTGGGCGCGCTCGACAGCACCGGGCAGGTCATCACGCAGGCGAATCCCGACAACCCGAATCTCAAAGCGCTCGTCGATTCCACGCTTCTCGTGTTGACTGCCGGTGTGCAAGCCAGGCGACTGGACGTCACAACGAATCTCACGACCAAGCCGCTCTACTTCGTGGGGGTCCACCGCGCGGTCAGTCGCGCGGGCGGATCGTTCTCCACCTGGACCCTCGTGGGGATGGACGATCCGGAGAAGCTCACGAGCCTGGTCGAGGTGAGCGGATTTGCGGAATCCGCAACGGCGACACCGCCGACGTCTCTGGGTGGGACCATCGGTGACGGCACCGGCTTCGTGAACGGGATGCTGTTGGCGGTAGGCAGCGGCGGCGCGGTGACGGAGTGGCGTTCGACCTCGGGAACGGCATCGTTCTCGTCGGGCGCGCCGGGCGCTGCGTGTCCGAACTTCACGGCGACTGGAAACATCACCTGCACGCTCGAGACGATGCGCGTGCGGTTCACGATCGCCGCGCCTAACGGACCCGCCGGGGCCGGTGCGCGCTCTGCGTCCGTTGCCACCGAGGTGGACGTCCCCGCCATGCGGCTTACTTACACATTCTGAGCGTGGCAAGAAGCGGCTCGTGGCTGTCCGCTGGTTTTTAGTCCTTGGGCGATCTCATGCACGCATCCAGAACCCAGGGGTCGGACGCATGAGCGGCATGAGAGCAAATGCTGCGCATCGCGCTCGACCGGGAAGTTCCCTCTCGCCACAAGCCGAATGAAAAAGGGGAACTGCCGCTCGGGACGCCACCATCCCGAAAAGCTGCTCCCTTTCATTTTCAGCACATGGCGCGAGGGGTCTTCAGCGAGCTGGATGGATCCCCAGGATCTCTCTCATGCCGCTCATGCGTCCGACCCTGGGTTCTGGATGCGTGCTTGCGGCTTACGATTCCCTCTGTTCTGGATGCCTGACGCTCGCCTGTATGGCTAGCGGGCCGGCGGCTGGTCCGAGTTCAGAATCCGCTTCACCTCGACAGCCTCGGTCTCCTCGACCGGCCTCCTGGGCGTGAGCCCCGTCTGCAGGACCCTACCCCCGTAGCTCCGGAACTGTTCGGCCACGACGACCGCCCTGCCGGTGTCGAACACGGCGAAGATCGCCGATTCGCCTGGTCGCATCATACCGCCGATCTGCTGCACGAACTCATCGGGGACGCCGTACACCTCTTTCCAATCGTGAGCATCCGCGGCTCCCGCAACTGCGCCCGGCAGCCCGAACCCCACCACGCCTGCGCCGATGAGCGAAACCGCTGCTACCGTGGACGCGCCGGCGGTGAATGGCGCGGCGATGATCGCGCCGAGCAGGCCGCCGAGTAAGCCACCCATGGCGGCGCCTTTCCCCGAGGTCGGCTGAACGCTCTGGTCGACGCGGAGTCTTCCATCGTCGGTTCGGTAGACCGCAACCGCGTCGTGCAGGTTGATCGTCCAATCCGCATTCAACATCTGCAGCTGGTCGAGAACTTTGGACGCGCGGTGCTTGTCCTCGAAGGCCACTGCGACGAGCTCATACATGCTCCTACCCTCCAGCGTCTCAACCAACCCCTTTGGCGATCCAGGACAGCAGGACCACCAGCAGCACGAACGTCGCCAGGATGCGGCGGTCACCGGGCCCGACTTCTCGTTGTGCGGCTCGCCATACCGCGACGCCACCCACAATAAACAGTAGCCGCTGCCCGGTGAGCCAGAGCATCACGCCGATCGTGGCCACCACGATCCAGCGCTCCGTCCGCGACAGCGCGTGAAAGCCGCGCGAGCCGTCGAGCTGCCACACCGGGATGAGGTTGAACAGGTTGAGGAACCCGGTGAGGTGCGCGATCGCGAACCAGATCCGGGCATCGGTCACGGCGTACGCGCCTAACGCGGCCAGCGCTGCCCCGAGCCCCCACACCGGGCCCGCGAGACCGATCTTCGCGTCCGTGACCGGGTCGTCCACGTGCTGCTTGAGCATCACGAGCGCGCCGACGCCGGGGATGAAGAGTGGTGCACCCGCCGCGATCCCGAGCCGGCGCAGCATCGCCACGTGGCCCATCTCGTGGATGTAGATCGAGACGACGATGCCTAACGCCAGTGGCCAGCCGTACAGCGACCAGTAGACGCCGAAGAACGCGAACATCGAGAGGAACGTGCTCGCCTTCGTGAGCCCCATCAGCAGAAACTTGAGCTTGCCGATGAGCAGCACCGCGAGGGTGACGATCGCCGCACCACCGCGGCGCCACCAGGAACCGTCGGCCGCCGGCTTCGCCGCCACCGATGGGCCTGCGCTCTCGATGCGCTTCGTGAGATCAGTGACGCGGCCGCGAATCGTCGTGTACTGCCGGGACTCGGCCGGCAGCAACCGCAGCGCCGATTCCCACTCGTCTCGCGCACTGGAGAGATCGCCCGCGCGCGTCGCCGCGTCCGCGTTCGCCGCGAGCTGCTTCAGCTTCTCAGTGTGAACGAGCGCACCACAGGCGGGGCATGCGAGCGCGTGTGGCGCGAGCTCGGTGCCGCAGACGCGACACTGACCCGGATCGATCGCCACGGTACTGACGCTGCGAGACACCGCTATACTGTCGTCGGCGTCGTGCCTGTGCCGACCTTGAAGGGACCGGAGATGTCGATCACGTGCGGGCCGGTCATCACCCACGCCTGACGCATTCCGATGAAGATGATGAGCGCGCTGATCAACCCGAACGGCAGCGACCCGAAGATGGCGATCACCGGCAGCGCGAAGATGAGCGGGATCAGTGCGCCGATCGAGCCCGACAGCTCCTTGAACGCGAGCGGCGAGTACGCGAGACCGACGGCCCAGTACGTGAGTATCACCGCCAGAATCTGAAACCGACGACCGCCTCGGCCACCGGCGCCTTTGCGCACTGCCCAGCCGACCATGTAGCCGATGAGGATCGCGACGATGCCGATCTCGAGGTTCGCGATTGCGATCACGCCGTAGTAGATCGCGGCGCCCGCGATCGCCGCGCCGATCCCGAAAAGCGCCGCGAGAAGGAACGGCCCGGCCGATCGAGGTGTTGCCGCGGCCGACACGACGACTGCGCGGCAGTTCGCGCATACGGGCTTGTCGTTCGCCGTGTAGTACTCGGCGCCGACCGACTTGCCGCACACGACGCAGGTCACCCCCGGTGACGCGGTCGGCGCCCCCGGGGGGAGCGTCGTCTCCACGCGGTCGAACTGGAGATCCTGCGGTTCGTCGCGGTTGGCCGGTGCGTCGTCAGAGGACATGCTGGGTGCCGGTGAAGGGTGCTCTTTCCCGCGTATCGGCAGAAAACTAAGATGTGACGCGTGTTACCTCACCCTAGTCACCGGAGCTTCCGTGGCCCTGCGCCCTCTCGTCACCGCTCTGCTCTTGGTCCCCGAGACGTTGTTCTCGCAGCCACAAACGCCGACGCGAGCTGCCGTCGCCGGCACCAATGCCCAGCCCGTCTCCGACTCCGTCACGTACCGCGCGATCCAGTGGCGTCTCGTCGGGCCGTTCCGCGGCGGCCGTGCGAACGCGGTCACCGGCGTCACGAGCAACCCGTTCGTCTACTACGCCGGCTACACCGGCGGCGGCGTGTGGAAGACCGAGAACGCCGGCGCCTCGTGGCGCAACATCTCCGACACGTTCTTCCGCACGGGCTCGATCGGCGCGATCGCGGTGGCCGAGTCGGACCCTAACGTGATCTACGTCGGGACGGGCGAGCACGCGGTCCGCGGCCAGTCCTCCTCCTACGGCGACGGCGTGTACAAGTCCACCGACGCGGGAAAGACGTGGACGCGCATCGGCCTCGAGGCCACGAAGCAGATCTCATCCATCCACGTGCACCCGTCGAACCCCGACCTCGTGTACGTCGCCGGCCAGGGCGACCGGTGGAAAGGCACGCCGGATCGCGGCATCTATCGCTCGATCGATGGCGGAAAGACATGGGCACAGGTGCTCAAGGGCCAGAACCTAACGAGTGGGCCGAGCGACCTGTCGATGGACCCGACGAACCCGCGCATTCTGTACGCGGCGTTCTGGGACCATCAGCGGGTGCCGTGGCAGGTTCGAAGCGGCGGACCGGGCAGTGGCATCTGGAAGACCACGGACGGCGGCGATACGTGGACGCGTCTCACCGAGGGACTGCCCAAGCTCATGGGCAAGATCGGCGTCGCCGTGTCGCCCGCGAACCCCGACCGTGTGTTCGCGATCATCGAAGCCGAGAAGGGCGGGCTCTATCGCTCGGACGACGCGGGGAAAACGTGGCGGCTCCTGAGCGAGGATCGTGAGATTCAGTCGCGTTCGTGGTACTACATGAACGTCACGCCCGATCCGGCGAACGCGGACGTCCTGTACGTCATGAACGCGCCCATCAGGAAGTCGATCGACGGCGGGCGCACGTTCACCACGCTTCAGGCGACGCACGGGGACAACCACCAGTTCTGGATCAATCCGAAGGATTCGCGGTACATGGCGAACGCGAACGACGGTGGCGTGTCGGTCTCCGTCGACGGCGGGAAGAGCTGGAGCACGCAGGACAATCAGCCGACGGCGCAGTTCTACCACGTCATCGTCGACGACGCGTACCCGTATCGCCTGTATAGCGGCCAGCAGGACAACAGCTCGGTGATCATCAAGACGCGCAGCGATGGACCGAACATTGGTGCGCGTGACTGGCAGGATGGTCCGGGGTGCGAGAGCGCGAACATCGGCGTGGACCGCAAGAATCCGCGTTACGTGTACGGCGGCTGCTACCAGGGAATCTTCGAGGAGATGGACATGGAGAGCGGCCTAACGCGGCAGATCATGGCGTGGCCAGCGCTCGCCCTCACGGAGCCGACGAACGAGATCAAGTATCGCTTCAACTGGACGTCGCCGGCCGTCGTGTCGCAGCACGACGCCAAAGTGATCTATCATGGCGGCAACGTCCTCTTCCGCACGGCCGATCGCGGGAAGACGTGGGCACCGATCTCCCCGGACCTCACGCGCAACGACAAGGCGACACAGGGGTGGGGCGGCGTGCCGATCACGAACGAAGGCGCGGGCGGTGAAGTGTACGGCACCATCGTGACGATCGCCGAGTCGCCGCACGACGCCAATACCATATATGTCGGGACCGACGATGGGCTTGTGCAGCTCACGCGCGACGGCGGGAAGAGCTGGACGAAGGTGACGCCCTCCGGCGTGCCAGTTGGGCTCGCGAACGAGGTCGAGGTGTCGCCGCACGACGCAGCCACGGTCTACCTCGCGTTTCGGCTCGACCGCCACGGGGACTACGCGCCCTACGCGTACAAGTCCACGGATTACGGGAAGACCTGGGCGCCCATCGTGAAGGGGCTGCGCGCGGGCGAGCCCGTGCGTGTCGTGAGGGAAGACCCCGTTAGGCGCGGCATGCTCTACGCGGGAACGGAGACCGGCGTCTACGTGTCGTACGACGCCGGCGCGAACTGGCAGACGCTGTCCCGCAATCTGCCCGCCGTCCCGGTGACCGACCTCGAGATCCGGCACGACGACCTCTACGCTGCGACGGAGGGCCGGGCGTTCTGGGCGCTCGACGACCTCAGCGCGCTTCGTCAGATGACCGGTCAGGGCATGACGGCCGCGGTCCACCTGTTCACGCCCCGCGCGGCGACGCTTGCAGGGGGTCCTTCACCCGCCACGACGTCGGCGGGCCGTAATCCGCCGGCAGGCGCCAACATCTACTACTGGCTCGCGACGGCTCCGGACTCCGGATCGGCATTCAAGCTGGAGTTCCTCGACGGTGCCGGAAAGGTCTTGCAGACCTACGAGCGCTCGTCAGCCGGGCCGGTTGCGGCTGCTCCGCCTGCGGGCGGCGGCGGGGGTTTCGGTCCGCCACCGCGCCCTCGACTCGAGCCCAAGACCGGCCTCAACGCGTTCCAGTGGGACCTCCGCGCCGAGCCGCCGCCGACGCTGCCGGGCAACATCGCGATGTTCGGTGGTCCCACGAATGGTTATCGCGTCGCGCCCGGGAAGTATCAGGTGCGACTTACTGCCGGCACGACGGTGCTGACGCAGCCGTTCGACGTTCTCAGCGACCCGCGCCTCACCATGCCGGCCGCCGAGGTTGCATCACGCGACTCACTGGCGCGGGCGATCAATGCACGTGTGGCCGAGATCAACGACGCGCTGCTCAGGATTCGGGACGTGAAGGACCAGGTGACGCGCTTCGTCGATCGCTCGAAGGACGCACCTAACGCCGCTGCGATCTCGGCCAAGGGCAAGGCGATCGGCCAGAAGGCCGACACCCTCGGCCCCAAGCTCTCGACCAAGGCGGCGAATGGTCAGGACATCATCAATTTTCGCAACGGCATCAACGCCCAGTACGTCTTTCTGCTTGGCAATCTCGAGGGGAATGACGTCGTGACCCAGCCGGTTCGCGAACGGTTTGCGGAGCTGGAGAAGTTGTGGGGGGCGTTGAAGGCTCAGGTAGACGTGTTGGAGCTTCAGGACGTGCCGGAATTCAACAAGCTTCTTGGCGAGGGGAAGGTGGAGGGGGTGATCGTTCCCAAGCCCAAAGCGAAAGTGGTCATGTGAGTGAGTCAGACGGCCTCTATTCGGGGAAGTGCCATGCGCCTAAAGTTCACGGTCATTGCCCTCGCCATTGCCTCGCCTGCCGTCGCCCAGCAGCTCCCCGATTCCCTCTCAACTCGCGTTGACGCCGTCTTTTCTCGATTCGCCCGCCCCGACTCCCCCGGCTGCGCCCTCGGCATCTTCCAGAACGGCGCCATCACCTACTCGAAGGGCTACGGCGCAGCGAATCTCGAGTACGGCGCCGCCATCACGCCCGCCACGCCGTTCATCTCCGGCTCGGTGGCGAAACAGTTCACGGCGGCGGCGATCGCGCTGCTCGTGGAACAGGGCCGCATCTCGCTCGATGACGATGTCCGCAAGTACCTCCCCGAGCTGCCCGACTACGGCGAGAAGATCACGATCGATCACCTCGTCCACCACACGAGCGGCCTGCGCGACTTCTGGGCGCTCGTACAGGTGGCCGGCATGCGCTACGACGACGGCTACACCGCTGGCGATGTCATTCGACTCGCCGCTCGGCAAAAGCGCCTCAACTTCGCGCCGGGGACGGAGTACGACTACAGCAACACCGGTTACATCGCGCTCGGGCTCATCGTGCAACGGGTGACGGGCAAGTCGCTCCGTGACTTCGCGGCCGAGCAGATCTTCGGGCCGTTAGGCATGACGACCACGCATTTCCACGACGATCATACAATGCTCGTGCCGGGCCGGGCGTCTGCGTACTCGCCGCTGCCGGAGGGTGGCTATCGGATCAACGTGTGGAACAACGACATTGTCGGCCAGGGCGGTCTGATCCTGACCGTGAACGACCTCCAGAAGTGGGACGAGAACTTCTACACGGGCAAGGTTGGCGGCCCGGGGTTCCTGAAGCGTCAGCTGCAGCAGGGCAAGCTCGCGAACGGGACGGTGTTGTCGTACGCGTTCGGGCTCACCGTCGGTCAGTATCGTGGCCTGCAGCTCGTCGAGCATGGCGGCAGCAGCGGCGGATACCGGACGATCATCTCGCGCTTCCCGACCGAGCATACGAGTGTGGTCGCGTTATGCAATACGACCGAGGCCAACACCACGATGCTCTCGCATCAGGTTGCGGACATCATCCTGGGACCCAAGCTGGGCGCCCGGACGCAGCCGGCTCGGCCCGACTCGGCGGCCCGTGCGGTTGTTCGCGGGTCTTCTCCCATTCCGGGTGAGCTTGCAGCGTTCGCTGGCCATTACTACTCAAAGGAGCTCGACGCGACTTACGACCTGAGCGCGAGCGGCACGGTGCTGACCGTGAAGCGTCCTCGTGGCGAGGTGGACACGCTTACCTTTGCCGAGCCGCGAACGTTCCGCGCCGGCGGGCTGACCTATCGCTTCGCCCCTAACGCGGCCGGGAAAGCTCCAAGCTTCGCCGTCGACATCGGCCGGGCTCGCGGCTTGGAGTTCAATCGCGTCGCGGCCGCTGCGAATGGGCCGGCAACAAAGAAAAACGACTGAGCGGCCAGCCCTACGCGTTTCCGCGCAGGACTGTGAGCGGATCGGCCTGCGTCGCCCGACGGGCCGGGACGAGGCTCGCTAGCACGGCAACGACCAATAGGAGCACGCTGACCCCGACGAACGTCGCTCGATCCGTCGCCGTGACCTCGAAGAGGAGCGCGGAGAGAACGCCAGTCAACGCCCACGCCCCCGCGAGCCCGATCGCCACACCCGCCAGCGCGAGCCTCAGGGCCCTCCCCACCACAGCCGTCACCAAGCCGCCGAGTGGCGCGCCTAACGCGATGCGGATCCCGATCTCGGGCAGCGTCTGTCGGACGAGGTACGCCATCACGCCGTAGATCCCCACCGCCGCCAGCACCAGCGCGGTTCCGGCAAAAACTCCGAACAGCATGAGCGCGAACCGGCGCGTCGCCACCGCCTCGCCAATGAGAGTCGTCATCATGCTCACGGTCGGCGGCGGAATTCGCGAGTCGATCGACGCAATCGCGTCACGCAGCTCGGGCCCGAATGCCGCCTTCCCCGCCCCGCGCACGACGATCGCCATCGCCGGCTCGGGGCGAGCGAGGTAGGAGAAGTACACCATCGGGCGGACGTCCGGCGTCTCGAGGCTCTGGTAACGCGCGTCGCTCACGACGCCAACGACCGTGTACACTCGTCCTCCCGTATCACCGGTGCGCACCTGACGACCGATCGGGTTCTCGCCCGGCCACGTGCGCCGCGCCATCGTCTCGCTGACGATCATCACGTCAGGCGCCCCGGCCCGATCCTGCTCGGTGAAGTCTCTGCCACTCACGAGCTTGAGTCCGAGCGTGCGGATGTAGCCGGGCGTGATGATCCGATAGTCCGCGTCAGGCGCACGTTCGCCGGCATCGAGCGGGCGGTCCGGGAGCGCGTACGTGAGCCCGGGATTGTTCCCGGCGAACGGCGCGCTGCTCACCGCCGCGGCCGATGCGACGCCAGGACCCTGCCTAACGCGCATCAACGCTTCGGCGAAATACCGCGCCGCCCGGTCCGGATCCGGGTAGCTAACCTCCGGCAGACGGACTGGAACGACAGCGAGCCCGTTGGCGTCGAAGCCCATGTCTACCGAGCGTAACCG
>JBKOYV010000385.1:0-36432 GCA_046725585.1 Gemmatimonadota bacterium
CGACTAGCCCCGAGTGGCTCAAGTCGCTCATGAACGCCTGGGCCGATGGGCTCAACTTCTATCTCGCGAAGCACCCTAACGTGAAGCCGAAGGTCATCACGCGCTTCGAGCCGTGGATGGCGCTCACGTTCAGCGAGGGCAGCATCGGCGGCGACATCGAGCGCGTGAACCTCCGCGAGCTCGAAGCGTTCTACGGAGGCAAGCGCGAGGAGCCGAAGACGATCTCGGAGGTCGAGAGCAGCATTCCACCCGAGCCCACAGGCTCGAACGGCATTGCCATCGCGCCGTCCAACACATCGAACAAGCACGCGCTCCTGCTGATCAACCCGCACACGTCGTTCTTCTTCCGTTCCGAGGTTCAGGTCTCGAGCGACGAAGGGCTCAACGCGTACGGTGCGGTCACCTGGGGACAGTTCTTCGTCTATCAGGGCTTCAACGATCGCATCGGGTGGATGCACACGTCGAGCAGCGTCGACAACATCGATGAGTATGCCGAACCGATCGTGAAGAAGGGCGACGCTCTGTTCCACCAGTACGGGAAGGATCTGCACCCGCTCGTGGTGCAGAAGATCACCGTGCCGTACAAGACGGCGAGCGGGATGGCGAGGAAGGAGTTCACCGTCTACCGGACCCATCACGGCCCGATTGTCCGCAGCGCCGACGGCAAGTGGATCAGCGTTAGGCTGATGCAGGATCCGGTGAAGGCGCTCACGCAGTCCTACAGCCGGACGAAGGCCAGGAGCTACGCCGAATTCCGCAAGGTCCTCGACCTGCACACGAACTCGTCGAACAACACGATCTTCGCTAGCGCGGACGGCGATATCGCCTACTTCCACGCGAACTTCATCCCGAAGCGGGATCCGAAGTTCGACTGGTCGAAGCCGGTGGACGGCAGCACTCCGGCGACCGAGTGGGGCCCGCTCATGACGGTCGAGGAGAGTCCGCTCGTCCACAACCCGAAGAGCGGCTGGCTGTACAACACGAACAACTGGCCGTATTCCGCCGCTGGCCCGGATAGTCCGAAGCAGAAGGACTACCCGCTGTACGTGGATCCGGGCGGTGAGAACGCGCGCGGCATCCACGCGGTCCGCGTCCTCCGGGGCAGGAAGGACTTCACGTTAGGCAGCCTGCTGTCCGCCGCGTTCGACAGCTACCTCACGGCGTTCGATGTGCTGCTGCCGCCGCTCCTGGACGCATACGACAAGACGCCCGCCAGCAACCCGGCGAAGGCGAAGGTGGCCGAGCAGATCGACTCGCTGCGCAAGTGGGACAAGCGCTGGTCGGGCAGCTCGGTCCCCACGTCGCTGGCGGTGTTCTGGGGCGAGGAGATCACGAGGCGTGTGGGCCGCGAGGCGCGTCAGGCGAGCATGAACGTGGACGACTACATCGCGAGGCGCACGACGCCGGCGCAACTGCTCGATGCGCTCGCGGCGGCGTCCGATTCGCTGGCCGCGGACTTCGGCTCGTGGAAGACACCGTGGGGCAACATCAATCGCTTCCAGCGCCTGAACGATGAGATCGCGCCGAGCTTCGACGACGCGGGCCCGAGCATTCCGGTCGCCTTCACGTCGGCGCGATGGGGATCGCTCGCGTCGTTCGGCGCGCGTCCCTACAAGAACACGAAGAAGTGGTACGGCACGAGCGGCAACAGCTTCGTTGCCGTCGTGGAGTTCGGCGACAGCGTCCGCGCGAGAGCCGTCACGGCCGGCGGCGAGAGTGGCGACCCGAAGTCCAAGCACTTCAACGACCAGGCGGAACGCTACGCGACCGGCAACCTGCGGGACGTGTACTTCTATCCGAATCAGCTGAAGGGCCACATCGAGCGCCAGTATTCGCCGGGCAACTAATTGGATCTTCTTGAACGGCCTCGGGAATCGACAGCGTCCCGAGGCCGTTCAACACAAGAATCCGGGCTCGTGGTGAGACCGAGCGGCAGCGTTCGGATCGAAGGGGCACTACCGCGGCGGGAAGAGCGCCCGGAAATCCTCCCGCGCCGTGAGCGGCGCAAACACCGCTTCGTTCTGCACGTCGGCCGGCAGGAAGCGGGTCGGAATGGTCTTGAGCCACGCGATCGCGACGTCGGCATCGCCCTTCTGCATGCATGCGCGCGCCGCCGGCAACCCCAGGTCGCGCGGCCCGAGCCCTTTCCCCTTGAGCTTCTCGAATTCCCCGCACGCCTCGGCGTACTGCGCATTGCCAAGGAGCGCTTCGCCATACGAGAGTCGAAGGCGCGCGTCGTTAGGGCGCGCGGCAACGAGCTCGGCGTACAGCGGCGCGGCCTTGCCGAATTCGCGCGTCTGGACGTAGGCGGCCGCGGTCGCCTCCGGAATCCCGCGGCGCATCGCGGCCTGGAACGTCGGCGACGTCGCGCGCTTGACGAACGCGATCGTCTGTTCCATCACGTCGCGCGTTGCGTCGTCATCGTTGAACATCTCGAACCCGTGATAGCCGGAGGCGTGATTCACCAGCGTCACCGGTGCGTTCTGCGACACCGCGAGCGACGCGAGCTTCGTGATCTCCTCGTTCACGCTTGGCCGATCCAGTCCGGCGCGAACGTACAGCACCGGAAGCTCGCGGCGGAACTCGGCGATCGGCGCGGTGCCGTAATAGATCACGGCCGCTTTCACCGCGGTGAGCTTCGGATCCTCCACGAGGGGAAACGCCGTGAACACGTTGCCGGACGCGGCGTAGATCGCGATCGCGTCTCTGTCCACTCCGACTGTCGAGCCACGAGTCGTGAGATAGGCAACGAGCGCGCGGAAGTCTGCCCCTTCGCTCCCACTTCGCAGGTCGGGGAGAATTGCGACGACGCCCCGCGACGCCGCGGCTCGCGCCCAGGCCTCGTAGAAGGACCGCCTTCGATCCGCGCCAGTCGCGCGATTGAAGAAGATGAGTGTCGGACTCGTGGTGGATCCCGCCGGTCGGTACACGTCCATGCGGAGCACGACCGTGTCCGAACGGCCGTACTCGACGTCCTGGGTGACCGTGACGCGCGATGTCGTAGGCGCGAGCGCGAACGTCTGCTGTTGCGCCCGGCCGAAACCGAGCGGCATAGCCAGCGAAGCGGACGCGAGGAGAATGGTCAGTGATCGGGTCATGACCGAATCTCCTCGTATGGAAGCGCCAGGGCCACGTCCCTGGGACGAGTCCCTCCGTGCACGGGATGGGCTCCCGCCTCCCGGTTCGAGCTTGGATTGAGAAAGTACGAAGCAAACGAACCTTCTTGCCAATCCGCCCGTCCAAGTGAACGACCCAGGCGACCACTGATTTTCCGTGACTCGCGGAGGTCACTTCTACATTGTAGAAACAAAAGCCCCTCGCCTCACGTTGTTCCAGAATGGCCAGCCATCCGCCTGCGCAGCCACCAGCACCACCGCGACTGCCGGCCGCGATCCTCGGCGCGCTCCTGCCGTTCGCGGAGCGGGCCGAGGTGCTCGGGGACCTCGCCGCGGAGTTCGCCTACCGTGCCGGCACGTTCGGCACCCCCGCCGCGAACCGCTGGTACTGGCACCAACTCGTGTCCTCGACACCGGCGCTCATCCGCCGCACCTGGTGGCGGGGGTGGAGCGGCTTCGAGCCGAACGCCAATCGCATGCGACCCGGAGGTCCGTCAATGGAAAGCTGGATCATGGATGCGCGGTACGCGGCCCGCCGGCTCGTGCGTCGGCCGCTGTACGCGCTGCTCTCGGTGCTCACGCTGGCGCTCGGTATCGGTGGCACTGCCGCGGTGTACGCGATCGCCCGCCCGATTCTGCTGGACCCCCTGCCGTACAAAGCCGAACAAGGACTGGCCGCGTTCTGGATGCCCTTCGACTGGAGCGAGCAGGAGTTTCTCTACCTGCGCGGTCGCGTCCCGGGGTTCTCGGAGATCGCGGCGTATCGCAGGGATAACGTCCTGCTGGATCGTGGCGACGGGCAGATAAGGCTGCTGCCGAGCGTCTTCACGTCCGTCGAGTTGTTCTCCGTGCTCGGAACGAAGCCCGCGTTAGGTCGCTGGTTCCAGAAGGGCGAGGATGACCGCGGCGCGGAGGCGGTCGCGGTGCTGAGCTATGGCCTCTGGCAGGAGCTCGGCGGCGACGCGTCCATCGTCGGCCAGCGGCTCCGCATCGACGGCCAGCCGCGAACCGTCGTCGGCGTCATGCCGCGCGGCTTCTGGTTCCCGGATCCCACGACACGCATCTGGGTTCCGCAGCCGTTGAGGCCGGATAACCGGTCGGGCAACTACGCGTTCCTCGGACGCTTGGGGCCCGGATTCACGATCGACCGCATGTCGGGACCGATTGCCGAGTTCGTGCGCATTCTCGACGATCGCTTCGACTATCCGCCGCAGTGGGATAAGACGAAATCGGCGGTGCTCACGCCGCTTCGGAAGTATCTCGTCGGGTCGCTGACGCCCGCGCTCGTGGCGACGTTCGTGGCCATGGGACTGATCCTGCTGATCGCGTGCGCGAACGTCGCGGCGCTCATGCTCGGCCAGGTGGAAGGGCGGACGACCGAGCTGGCCGTCAGGTCGGCGTTAGGTGCGAACCGCGTGCGTCTCACGCAGCAGCTCGTCGCCGAAGCCGCGTTGCTCGGGGCCGGAGCGGGGATCATCGGCGCGCTGCTCGCGGCGGCGGCATTCCGCGGGCTCGTGGCCGCTCTTCCGCTCGGCGCCTGGGGTGAGGCCGCCGCGCTGGACTGGAGCGTCTTCGTGGCGGCAATGATGGCGGCGGTGCTCGCCGCGGCCATGGTCGCGATCGCGCCGGGTGTCGCCATGTGGCGCGGGAACCTGCGCGAGGTCATCGGCAGCTCGCGAACGGGTGGGATTGCCGGACGTGGCGGCCGCCTCGAGGGGTCGCTCGTCGTTGCCGAGGTCGCGCTGGCGGTCGTGATGGCAGCCGGCGCGGGGTTGCTCGTTCGAAGCGTGGCGAAGCTATACGCCATCGACCCCGGCATCGATACCCGAAATGTGGGGGTGCTCGACGTCGTCCTGCCTAACGAAATGCAGACGCCGCGCCGCTTCCAGGCACTGGGGGAGGTCACGGCCGGCCTGCGGACGCTCGCGGGCGTCACGAATGCCGGGGCGGTACAGATCCTCCCGATTCGCGGCGGAGGGTGGAGCTCCGGCATTCGGGTCCAGGGGGATGCCAATCCGGAAGTGACGACGACGTTCGTTCGGTTCGTGACACCGGGTTACCTGGAAACGATGGGCGTCAAGCTTCGAGACGGTCGCATGTTCACCGAGGCGGATCGATCCACGGCCGCAACCCTGCCTGGCATCATCGTGAACGAGGCACTCGTGAAGAAGTATTTCCCCGGTGTGAATCCCGTCGGGCGCCGGGTGAGCACCGGGTTCAGCGACTCGTTAGGTGTCGTGATAGGCGTCGTGAACGATGTGGCGGAGGGTCATCTCACCGATGCCCCGGCGCCCGCCCGGTACATGCTCGCCGAGACGCTCCCGTTCTCCGCCAGTGGTCAGGCGCTCGTGTTCCGTACGAGCGGACGCGACCCTGTCGCCGCGCTCGAAGAAGCGCGACAGGTGGTCCGTCGAACCATTCCGGGCGCCGGTATCGAACACGTCTCGACGATGGAACAGGAGCTCGCGACTGCCGTCGGTCCGGCTCGACAGGTCATGATGCTCCTCGCGATTCTCACGACGCTAGCGCTCGTGCTAGGCGCGGTGGGCGTCTACGGTGTGATCTCGCATTTCGTGAACCGACGCAGTCGAGACTGGGGCGTCCGGCTCGCGCTCGGTATGATGCCATCGAAGGTCGTGCGCATGATCGTCATGCGAGGGACGGCGCTCGTGGGGATGGGAATCGTTCTGGGGATCGCCGCCTTCTTCGGGCTCGCACGGCTCCTCGGCTCGCTGCTGTACGGTGTGGGCGCCAGCGACCCGCTCGCGATGGCCTCGGCGACTGTCGTGTTACTCGTCGTAGGTGTCCTCGCGGCCGTCATTCCCGGCATGCGGGCGAGCCGCACGGACCCCGCGATCGTCCTCCGCGAACAATGAGCTCCGACAACTCACTCGGCTCCTTCGAGGAACAGGTGATGCTCGCGGTGCTGCATGCGCGCGATGACGCGTACGGCATGAACGTGCGTCGCGAGCTCGAGACCCGTACCGATCGCGACGTCGCGATCGGTGCGGTGTATGCGACCCTGGATCGCCTGGAGCAGAAGGGGCTCATCGCGTCGACCCGCGTCGCCGGCGACGGCGGGTCGCGACGCGTGTTCTCCGTTACGGCCGCGGGCACTCGCGCGCTCCACGAGACGCGGGCGATACGAGAGCGCCTGTGGCAGGGCCTCGATCTGCGCTTGCTGGGCGCAAAGGGCAGGGCCTGACGACCAGTGGACCGCCTGGGAGGTTTTGCTGGCGAGGCTCATTCACAACGGCCACTTCGAACAAAACGGCAACACGAAAGGCAACTGCAAAACGGCAACTGCAAACGGCAACCACGAACGCTGAGGCCGCAGACGCGAGCGGCGCTGAACAAGCTGAGAGTGCTATTTGGGGAAAACAAACAACTAGCAAACCTCGTTTGTTCATGTGATTGAGTTCGTGCGCCGGTCGCTTGCCATTCGCCAGAGCATGATTCAGCGGCCACAGCGTCCGACAGATCAGCGCCGTCAGCGTTCGTGGTTGCCGTTCGTTCGTGCCACTCCACCAGGGCGCGACCTCAGTCGGGTCGTCGTTTCCTTCCGCGAGGTCGCCAGAAGAAGCGCGGCAGAACACGCCCACGCACGTCGAACTCCACGCCTTCTTCCTCGAGCAGATCGCGCTGCCAGCGCGCGTCCTCCGGGTACGCGCGCTTTGCGATCTCCCCGGACGCATTGAGCACGCGCTGCCATGGGACGCTCGTCTCGTCAGGAAGGTGATGCAGTGCGTATCCGACTTGGCGGGCGTGCCGAGGAATGCCGGCGAGCTCCGCGATCTGACCGTAGCTCGCCACGCGGCCGCGCGGGATGCGCTTGACGACTGTATAGATGCGCGCGTAGTGGTCGGACGCCATGCGTCAGGGAGCGATCGGGGAGCCTCAGGAGCTCGCTGCGCCGCGCACCATCAACCAGTCGTCATCCACGCGTTTTCCGAGCCGGAACTTCGCGGTTCCCGCCTTCCGGAACCCGCTCTTTTCGTAGAACGCGATGGCGCGCGCGTTGTGCTGGTACACGAGAAGCCACAGGGCGTCCGCTCCGCGCGAGCGGGCTTCGGCGATGCACGCCGACATCAGCACGCGCGCGATGCCGTGCCCGTGCCACGGGCGGTCCACGTAGAAACGCGAGATTTCCACAGCCAGGCGACCCTCGAGCGCCGGCGGCGCGGGGGGCTGCCGGAGGTGCGCAAATCCGAGGAGCCCGTTCCGGGAATCCTCGATCACGAGGACACGTCCGCCCGGTTCGGTGAGCTCTGCCCACTGCTGCAGCGGACTGAACGCGTGTGAGACGTACTCGTCGACGTCCGCCGGGTCGTAGCCATCCGCGTAGGTCTCGCGAAAGAGCCGCTCGGCGAAGGCACTGTACGGAGTCGCCTCGTCTGCCCGCAGGGCACGAATGCGCGGCTCGGCGAACCGGTGTACGACGTCCTGTCGAGTCGTCATCGCAGCTTGAGTCGCCCCTCCATCCAGCCGAGCACGGTGCCGGCCAGCGGCAGGAGCACGAACGAGAAGATCGCGAGGGCGGCGCGGGCACGCCCGGCGAGGCGCGGAACGACGCCGGCCAGCAGCTCACCACCAACGACGGCCAACGCGAACAGCAGGAGCCCGGCGACGAGGCCAAGCACGAGCCCGGATGCTGCGCTCCAGCCGAGGATCGTCGCCTTCACTGCCTAACGCGCCGCGGCGCCGGCCAGCGATCCATCCCAGATGGGCCGCAACTGGAACGCGAACATCTGGAACTGCGGTGCCAGCGTCGCCGGCTCGCGCGCGAGCACGCAGAGCTCGGGCGACGGGCCTAACGTCATCTTGCGCACCCAGAACGAGCCACCAACCGGCGCCAGGGCCGGCTCGATGGCCGCGAACAGCTGCGGATAGGACATCCCCGCCGGCTTCACGAACCACTGGGCGGAGCGTGGCGATGTGGGCGCAGTGCCGAGCCGCAACTGGTACAACCCCGCGGTTCCGTCGGCGGCCAGCGACGCCGCGGCGTCGTGCGCGGCCTTGCGGCCAGCCGTTACCGCCGCGGTGTCGAGAGGGTCGAGCGCGCCGGAATCGCGCACGAGGTACCAGTCTTCGTACGCCTCGCCGCCCTGATTCGCCCACGGCGCACCGGCGATCGCGTGAGAGAAGGATCGGACGAACCCCGCGCTCGGCGACGCGCTGAGAACGCGCTGGAATTCCTGCTGAGCGGTCTCGTAGGCGCCGCGCTCGGCCGACGGGTGCCGCCAGTGCCAGAACACGTAGGCGAGAAGACTTTCACGAGTCACGACAGTGTCACCCTGCGAGTGGGGACTGTGAAAAATGCCCTCGGGCGGCGCCGCGCGCTACTTCGCCAACACGAACTCCAGAGGCGCACCTCGCGGAGCGATCTTGACGAGGCGATGCGCCGCGTCGGTCGTGACGAACATGGCGACGGGCGCCTGACCGCCCGAGAGCTCGATGCGGTACACGTCGAACGTTCCCGCCGGTACTGTGAGCTTCTCCGTGCCCTTGACCGCGAGGGTGACCGGCTGAACGTATCCCTTGCCCGAGAGAAACACCGGCAGCGTGATGGACGCCGTCGGCGACCAGTCGAGCGCCGGTAGCAGCGCCGTGAGGAGATTGTCGTCGATTGCGCCCGCGGCCACCGTCGTATCGATCGGCGTCGTGACGAGCACCGCCATCGACGGAGTCGTGGCGCTGCCTTTCGCGCGGCCGTCGTGATAGGCGATGTCGATGCTCGTGTTCTGGCCGCGAACCTGTCCGGTCTGTTTCGTCGACCGCATTGCGCCGTCGGCCGTGAACTCCACCTCGGTATGCTGCGTCATGATCGGTCCGATCTGAACGTCGTCGATCATGCGCAGTCCGGTCTCCGTTCGCTCGACGGTGGTGCGTTGAAAGCCGAGCGCGTTTCCCTGAACCATCACCACGAAGCTGTCGGTGCGCGGCACGAGCGCCGCGATGTTGATCGGGGACTGTGCGGCCAGCGGTGCCGACACTGTGGTGAGAAGGAAGGCCAGGCTGGCGCGTTTCATGGGAGGTGCGAAGGACGAGGGAATGCTGTTGAGACACTCGCGGTTTGTACCCACGGAATCGACGCGCGTGCGCGAGCCCGGGCAACGGGACCTGGCGCGCGGTGGGGGGGTGGACCGAAAACGTGAGGGTCCAAGCGAACCGGCTCCCGGCGGCATCGTAGAAATCGATGATGTGTATCAGTCACCACGGCCTTCGCCTTCACATGATTGGATCGATCACACCGCTCGTGCGGCGCCGCAGTCGCGGTCGCGCGCTCGTGACCGCGCTCACGTTCGTTACGATCGCGACGCCGCTCGCGGCGGCCGCGCAAAGCCCTCTTCGACATTGGACAGAGGCGATCGACTCGCGGTTCGCGATGAGCCAGCCCGCCATCACCTACGCCCTTCGCGTGGACTCGGCGGACTTGTCCGGCTTCGACGTGTCCGTAACCGTCCGCGGGAAACGCGACACGACACTGCTCGCCATGGCGGCGCACCCCGAGTACGATGACAAGTACTGGCGATTCGTGCGGAACGTGCGCATCGACAGCGCGCGTGGTGGCGCGACAATAACGCGCGCGGACAGCGCGCTGTGGCGCGTGGTCGCGCCTGGTGGCTCGTTCAGCGTGCACTACCGGCTCGTGCTGCCTGCGGCGGAGGGAGGGGATCGGGCGGCGTGGAAGCCCTTCCTCGCTTCCACCGGCGGCCTCGTGGGTGGAACTCATTCGTTCATGTACGTCGTTGGTGAGACGCTCGCGCCCTCGTATGTGACGCTGGAGCTGCCCGCCGGCTGGTCGATCGCGACCGCGCTCACGCCGACGTCCGATGCGCGAACGTTCTACGCGCCAAGCACGCTCGTGCTGGTCGAGTCCCCGCTGCTCGTCGGGCGATTTCGCGACTGGCGTTTCACGGTCGATGGCGTGCCGCATCGAGTGGTGTACTGGCCGCTGCCGGACGCCGTGCCGTTCGATTCGACGGCGGTCGTCGCGGGAATCGCACAGCTGGCGCGCGCGGCGAGCGTTCTGTTCGGGCGACTGCCGTATCGCGAGTACGTGTACCAGCTCCAGGACGGTGCCTACGGCGCGCTCGAGCACCCGGCGTCCGTCACGTTAGGCGCACCGAGTCGCGAACTCACCGGCGGGCTGTCGCCGTTCCTGGGAGAGTTGGCACACGAGTATTTCCACACGTGGAACCTGATGCGCATTCGTCCCGTCGAGTACCGCGACGTGTCGTACCGCACGCCGCCGCGATCGCGGGGTCTCTGGTTCAGCGAAGGACTCTCGATGTTCTATTCCGACCTCCTGCGTCGACGAGCCGGCCTGCCCACGGGAACGGCGACCCGCGTGGCACATCTCGAATCGTTGATCGCGCGATACCTCTCGAGTCCTGGCAACGGCCGCCTGTCCGCCGAGCGCGTGAGCGAAGCAGCATACGGCGACGATCCGGCGGCGTTAGGCGACTACACGGCCAGCACGCACCTGCAGGGCGAGCTGATCGCCGCGATGATGGATCTCGAGATCCGGCACGCGACCGGCGGCCGTCGCTCGATGGATGATGTGATGCGTTTGATGCTGGAGCGCTACGCCGGCGAGCGCGGCTTCACGGGACGTGACGTGGAGCGCGCCATTGCCGAGGTGTGCGGGTGCACGGTGTCGCCATTCTTCGAGGCGCACGTGCGCGGCGGGAAGCCGATCCCCTTCGACGACTACCTGCGCTACATCGGCCTTCGCATGAACGTGGCCTGGCGCCAGGCGCGAGACAGCGCTGGCCGGCCGGTGCCGGACCTTCGCGCGTACCCGTACGATAGGGGTGACGGAGCCGGGGTCCGGCTGGGGATCTCCGATCCATCGAGCGCGTGGGGGAGGGCGGGATTGCACACGGGGGACCGGCTTCGGTCGATGAACGGGCGCCCGATCCCCACACGGGACGCGATGCGCGAGGTCCTGCGCCAGGCAAAGTCGGGCGATACGATTCGCGTCGAGCTCGACCGCGGCGGCGTGCGTCGGTCGGCCACCGTCGTCATGACGCCGTTCGATCGGCCGACGGTTCAGCTTCGCGAGGTGGCGTCACCTACGGCGTCGCAGCGTACGCTGCGCGCACAGTGGGAATCGGGAGCGCCGTGACCCGGACTGCCTAACGCCAGCCGCGCGCGGCGCGCGCCGCACCGATGCGCTCCATCGCCGACTCGAGCACGTGCGGCTCGGCCACGTAGGACAACCGGAAATACCCGGTGCCTCCCGGTCCGAATGCGCTCCCCGGCGCGACCACGACGCGTGCGTCATCGAGCACCGCGCGGACGAACGTCCAGCCATCTACCCCGTTGGGCACGGGATGCCAGAGATACATCGCGCCGCGTGGCGGCTCGGTGTGCTCGCCCATCCGGCGAATCACGTTCGCGATCGCATCGCGGCGCGCGCGGTACGTCGCCGCGACCGGTGCCGAGAGCTCGGCGTAGTTGTCGAAGGCGTGCGCGGCGCCGTACTGGACTACCGACGGCGCCCCATAGCCGACATTCGTGCGATACGCGGCGAGTGCGTCGATCAACGAGGCGGAGCCGACTGCGAACCCAACACGCGCGCCAGCCATGTTGAACGACTTCGAGCAGGAGTGGAACTCGATCGTGACTTCCTTCGCCCCGGGGATCTCGAGCGCGCTCGGCGCAACGAATCCGTCGAACGTGAGCTGGCTGTACGCCAGATCGCTGACGAGGATGAGACCATGCTGGTGGGCGAACGCCACCGCCCGCTCGAAGTACGCCCGGTCGGCGACAGCTCCCGTCGGATTGTTCGGGTAGTTGATGATGAGGATGCGCGAGCGTCGGAGGACGCTCGTTGGTACCGCATCGAAGTCGGCGAGAAAGCCTGTGCCGGCGCGCATAGGAACGAAGTGGACCTCGGCCCCGGCGAGGAGCGACGCCCGCGCGTACACCGGATAGTAGATCTCCGGAACGAGCACGACGTCGCCGCTGCCGGCCGTCGCCGTGATCATCTGTGCGATGCCTTCCTTGGCGCCCGCGAGCGCAACCACCTCGGTATCGGGATCGACCTCCACACCGAACCGCCGCTGCATGAATCGGCCGACGGATTCGCGATACGTGGGCACGCCGCGAAACGGCGGGTAGCCATGCGTCGCGGGATCAGCGGCGGCTCGCTGCATGGCCTCGACGATCGACGGCGGGGTCGGCCGATCGGGACTGCCGATGCCGAGGTCGTCGAACTGAATTCCGCGTTGCCGAGCGTCGGCCTTCAGTCGATCGAGCTCCGCGAACACGTAAGGCGGGAGCGAATCGAGCGCTCTGCTCAGGCGAGCGAGGTCGAGAGGCGTCGATGTCATGGTGCAGGAAAGGTAGCCGCTGCGCGGAGCCGCATCCCGTCGACGATCCGCCGACCCAATCGTGACGCCCGTTGCCGCCCCCCGAAGCTGTTCGTCACCCCTCGTACCGGTTCGAGCACGCTGTACCGAGGTCACCGAAAATGACAGTACGTTCAACTCCGCTCTGCGACCACGAACTGCGCCCGGGAACGGCCGTGTGTCTCCGGTGCCAGCATGCGGAGCGCGCCGCCAGGCGCGCTCGCCACCAACAGATGATCGCGCGCAGTACAGCCGTGACGCTGGTGCTTGGAGTGATCGCCGCGATCGGCGTCGCTGGCGCGACCGCGATTCGGGGTCGCGTCGGGACGCGGACCGAAACGCAGACGCCGGGTTCGGCGCCCCAGGCCACGCCAACGGAGGACTCCCTCACGGAGCTGGCGACGCAGCCCGCCACCGACTCGACGACGGCCGTTTTAGTCTCGGCTCCGACCGTCGCGATCGTGCCTGGCTCGGCGGAGACCAGGGGAACCACGCCGCCACCGACGGCGGCTGCTTTCGCCGTAGCACCGGTGGTTCCCGTTGGCCGCACGGCGCTCCGTGACACCATGGTCGCCGATCGCGCCGGCGACACCGTTCGCGTGAGCTTCGACCTGGAGCTGTCACGGACGCGACGTCCGGAAAAATTCGAGGCGATCGTTCGATCGACGCTGCCGCAGGTGTACGGCGCTGCAGTGGACTCTGCGCTTCGTGCGCTGCCGGTCGGCGCCGTGGCGCGCGCCGGCGATCTCGTCACCACGCTGCCGGAGCAGGGGTTCCACATTCCGCTGCCGGGCGGGCGTACCATCGCCGTGTGGCCCGAGACGCGTGCGGGCCGGGATGGTCCGCTGGTGATCGCGTATCGCGCGGTGGCGTCGCCCTGACAGTACGCCGGGCGTGCGAGCGCTCGGCTGGCAGCGACCTCTGGTAACTCGTTAGGTGTCCGAGACGCCACCGAGGTGTTCCGCCGTTTGAGCCGATGTGTCCCGCCGTTTGAGCTGATGGCTGATGGCTGATGGCTGTTAGCTGCCGCCCGCGGGGCGGCTATGGCTGATAGCTGCAGCCGTCACGGCTGCTCAGATACGTGTTTCAGGATCACCGTCTTCTGCTCGCCCTCGGCGAGGTCGATGACCGCGCTGGCGACGCCGCCTTGCGTCATCATCCGATAGGAGTCGCGTGGCGTCTGCCAGGTGATCGTTGTTCGGAGGATGTAGCGCCCCGCCGGCAGGCCCGTGAACTTGAACTTCCCCGCGCCGTCCGCGATCGTCGTTTTTCGCGCCGCGCGAAACGCCGGGTCCTTCGGCGCGTTCGTGAATCGGCGGAGCGAGGTGCCGGTTTTCATGTACCAGTCCATGGCGAACGGCGTCGCCGGGTCCAGCGTTACGTCGTTGCCTGAGGCGGTGCGCGCGTTGTCGGAGATCGTCGTCAAATATCCCTGATTGTCGAGCAGCACGTCACCGCCGCGCACGATGACGAATGCCTGACCGTCGATCATGGCCGTGCCCGGCTTGCTGTACGGGTAGTAGTCCGCGGCGATCGCGCTGGTCGCGGCTTTCTGAGAGCTCTGCGCCGCGCTCTCACTGGTGCCGCCGGCCGGAGTCGGCGAGCCGTTCGGGGAAGGTGTTCCTGACGATTTGCAGGCGAGCGCGAGCGCAGCGATGGCGATGACCAACGTCCGCATGATCTCCTCGAGCAGATTCGTCGGGAACCTTGCGGGGAGTACCGCCTGTCGGCAAGAGGGTCAAAGGTTGAGCTCCCGCGACGCGGCTTTGTCCAGCTTGGCGCCTAACGGCGCTGGCGCGTCTCGCGGCGTGTCTGATGATTCGACCGGCCGCGGAGCAGCTCGAGGACCGCGACCTCATCGCGACGAAGACACGGAGGCCGCGCGGCATCGCGTTGGACGCTTCGCTCATCGCCGGACACGGGCGCGATCGTGACACCATCGAGGTACGCTTCGATCACGACCGGGTGAACGTAGTACTTCCGGCACACGGCCCTCGTGTTCCCGAGCTGCTTCGCGACCTGGTCGATGGCCCGAACCACGTTCGCGTTCGCTTCCTTTTCCGTGGCGAAGGCTCCGAGACCGCGGAGCGCCTGCGCGGCCAGAATCGTTCCGGCCCAGGTTCGAAAGTCCTTGGCCGTGATCTGCCGGCCGGTGATCTCGCGGAGATACTGGTTGATGTCGCCGGCATCGACGCACTGGCGACCGCCGTCGTCGTCGAGGTACTGGAACAGCTCCTGGCCCGGAAGCTCCTGACAGTGCTGGACGATGCGCGCGATGCGACGATCGGTGACCGCCACCGAGTGCGGTACGCCGCTCTTCCCGCGGAACTCGAAGCGCAGCCTGGCGCCTGACACCGCGACGTGGCGACGGCGCAGCGTCGTCAGCCCGTACGAACCGTTGTCGCGCGCGTACTCATCGCTGCCGACTCGGATGAGCGTTTTCTCGAGCAGCCACACGACGGTCGCGAGCACCTTCTCGCGAGACAGGGTCGACTGCGAGATGTCGCGCTCCACGCGGCGACGAATGTTCGGCAGGACTTCGCTGAACTCCACCATCCGGCCGAACTTCGTGAGGTCGCGAACCTCTCGATACTTCATGTGGTAGCGGTACTGCTTGCGACCACGGGCGTCTCGGGCGGTAACCTGCAGATGTCCGCTCGACGACGGGCAGATCCAGACGTCGGTCCATCGTGGCGGAATCACCAGCTTGCGAATTCGTTCGAGCTCGCCGCGGTCGCGAAGCGGTTCGCCGTCGGGCCGCACGTACGCAAACCCGCGCCCGCGCCGCCGGCGTCGAATGCCGGGACTCGAGTCGGTGACGTACCGGAGGCCGGCAGCCTGCGCCGCCTCCACGTGTTCATCGGCGATGCTCATCGTTCGCTCGCAACCGCTCCGTTGCAGCCGGGTGAGACATCCTCGAGGAGTGTGATGCGCGTCACCCCGAGTCTTGCGCTCTGTTCGTCTATTCAGACGGCCCACAAGACTAGACGGCACGACGCTCGGCGTTACGCGACGCGCGTTCCGTGAGGAACGGGCTTTACATCACGGATCTTCAAGAGTGTCAGACAACCTGAAACTCAGGCGCTCCTCGCGCCTAACGCGAACTGGTTCAGGGGTTCGAGTGCTCTGATCCCTGGAAATTCGAGCTAGGACGCGCGGCGACGCCTGCGCTGCGGCTGGTCCGCTCCACCCGATCGCGGAAGGTTCTGTTTTCGGCGGTCGACTCCGCGTCGGGCCCTGCCGCTCGCGTTTCGCGTCGCCACCGCTCCCTCGACCTCCGCCGGGTCCACCCCGATATCGAGCTCGCCGACGATGAGCCTCACGACGTACAGCGCCTCGAGGCTGCTCAGGCGCGCGAGCATTTGACCAACCAGGCGCCGCCGGGCCTCGGCCTCAGTCGCCCTGGCCAGGTCGTCGCTCCACGCAGCGACCTCGCTCATCGCGATCCCGCTCGGCAGCCGGCCGGCGAAAGCGTCGGCGGCGACGGCTCCGATATCCCGAGACTCCGCGTAACGGGCACGGAGGTCTTCTGCGGAGATCCGGGTGAGATCCTGAATCGCTTGGGCCACCATCGTCCATTCGATCCGCGGACTCGCCGATTCCGGCGACGGAAAGAACGCACCGACGAAGAATCTCGCTGCTGGCGCCACACTCTCCTCGGCGACCGCCTCGAAGTACGCGTCCAGAATCGCCCGCTTCTCCGGACGAGTCGTGGTCACTCGAATGGCGTCCACCGTGCCACACCAGTGAAAGAGGGAGTCGCGCGACCGAACGGCGCCTTCCTCGGCTGCCGACGACTCGGCGCCCCTGGCGCCAGGGACGACTTGATGGGCAAGTGGCTTGGTGCTCATGAGCACCCCGTCAGGCAGACCCCGTGCCGACTCGCCCGGGCCGTGGCTCTGCGAGCACCTCTCCGCAGCGGCGGGTTGGAGACCGCTAACGGCCGTTGTGCCTTGCGATAGTTGGCGTTACCTTGTCCGCCAACGACGCACGTGCCTCGCGAGAGGTGCGCAACATGTTCCGAAAACCAGGGACCTTGACCGGTCCTCACCACCGCGTCGTGAGCGACCACTCGGGTCGCTCGGAACAGCGCCCATCGTGAGGGCAGTGGTCACGAGACACATCTGTGATCGGTACGTACGCTAGTCGCGCGCCCCGAACACAGCCACATTCAGGGAGCACGAGGATGCGTACGACCGGAACCGTGAAGTGGTTCAACGACAGCAAGGGGTTTGGCTTCATCACGCGCGATGACGGACAGAAGGACTGCTTCGTCCATCACTCGGCGATCGATGGAAAGGGATTCAAGACGTTGGCCGAGGGCGAGCGTGTTGAGTTCGATGTGGTGCAGGGCGCCAAGGGTCCTGCCGCCGAGAACGTGAAGAAGGTCGGCCGCTAGCGCCGTCCGGGAACCACGGGTTCACACGTAGCCGGGCCGAGCACTCGGTCCGGCTACGTCGTTTTACGGTTGACGCGACGAGAGCGTCTTCACCGGCACTCGAGACACTTCAACACAGGAGGGAGGGACTTTGATCGAGATCCAGCTCAGCGATGATGATCGCCTCGACTGGGCGCTCAAGAGCTTCAAGAAGAAGGTGCAGAAGGCGGGCATTCTCGCGGATCTGCGCCGCAAGCGCCACTACACGAAGCCGAGCGAGGCCCGCCAGCTGAAGGCCGCGGCCGCTCGTCGACGCCGCCGCGCGGCGGCGCGCAGGGGCTAGCAGGAAGCCCCACTCCTTCGACGGGCCTGGCCGGCCGGCCGCGTCAATCGACTTCGCGGCCGACGGCGGCTCGTCGGAACAGGAAAGCGGGGCCGGGTCGGTATGACCCCGGCCCCGCTTCTGCTTCTCGCTGTCACGTCTCAGAAGTTCGGGTTGTTGTCCTTCTCCGCCAGCGGAATGGGATAGCACGTCTTGTTGCCGATCGCTGGGAAGCCGGGCTTGAAGTACGGCGCACCGGGCGTCGGCATGAAACGCACGTTGTTGGGATTCCGGCGGAAGTCGCCCAGGCGACGCCCCTCCAGCCAGAAGTCGAAACCCTTCTGGTCCATGAGCTCCGTGAGGACGCTCGAGGCATCGGTTCCTCCCGAGTACGCCGGAAGCCCGGCCGCGGCGCGCCGGGCTGCGATCAGCGTGAGCTGGTCGGCCGCGGTTCCAGCTTCCGCCGCGATGTAGTCCGCCTCCAGCTTCGAGGCCAGCCGGATCGGTGTGGCGTACGCCGGATACTTGTTCTGGATGTAGAATGGGCCGCTCGATGCGTCCTGCGGCGTTAGGTTGTGCTGCCCCGGCGCCTTGAACAGCACCCGCGGGTCCGCACGGAACGCCTCCGACACGCTCATCGAGCCGCGGTCGAGCGTGAACTGCCACAGCCGGTTGCTGAGTCGGGTCCGATTCGCGAGGTCGTCCACATACGGCATGGTGAAGACGAAGCCCGCAGGGACCGCGGCCGCATCCGTCGCCGCCTGAGGCTTCCGGCCGGCCTGCAGATGCGCGCGGGCGCGGCCCGCGAGCGCCGCGTTCGCGAGCGCTTTCGCATCCGTGCTGCCGTTCGCGTTCAGAATCGTCATCGCGCTCGTGAAGTTGGCGACCGCCGAGTCGAGCATCTCTGCGGTGCTCAACTCGGGTCCGGAGTCCACCGTCCCCGAGCAGAAATCGGTGGCCATGAACAGGAACGAGTACCCTCGCCACACGTACGAGCGTCCACGGTTGATGTTCGTGTCGGGCGTGGGAAGCTCGAGGTCGAGCACGATCTTCGTGGACTTCGCGGCGAGCGAGAGCGGGGTCCACACGTCCGTGTTGAGCGACCCGTTGGACTCGGCACGTCACGCCGGCCGAATTCGTTGCGAGTCGGGAACGTCTCGGACACCAGCGTCTCGCCCGCGAACCACGACGAGTACATGATCAGCCAACCATAGGCCGTGGCGAAGTTCTGCTGCGCCGCGTTGGCAAGCGCCGCCGCGTCCTGAACCGGGTCGACGGTGTTTATGTCGATGACGTTAGGGTTCTCGACGTTGAGAAAATCCGAGCATGCAGTGGTGCCCGCGAGGACCGCGGCCACTGCGAGCGTGCGCCGTGTGGCGCGTGCAAGCGACGTCATGGGTCCTCGAGGGTCAGAAGGTGAGGTTGAGGCGGAACAGCAGCCGCTTCGGATTCGGCAGCGTGAAGAAATCCGTACGACTGAACTGGTCCCCGGCGTTCGAGATGACTTCCGGATCGAACCCCTCGTAGTCACTCCACAGCGCCAGGTTCTGCATCGCGACACCGAGATTCGCCGACGAGACGCCACGGATGCGCGAGAGGAACTGCGTCGGCACGTTGTAGTTCACGCCGAGCTCGCGGAACCGCACGAAGTCGCCCGGCTGCAGATACGCATCGCGAACGACGTCCACCGTGGCCGCGGTCCCGTTCTCCGAAACGAACGCCGGCTGGCCGGCCGCCTGGTTGCCATAGCGGCGGAGGCGCTCGTGCGCCGACAGCTTGTTCGGATCCAGACGGTTATCGCTGCGAACGAGCTGCGTTTCGCGGAAGAAATCGCTCAGGTTGTAGAGCAGGAAGTCCTGCTTCGTGTCCAGCAGCGCCGTGACGCGGAGGTTCTTGAAGAGTGTGAACGTGTTCGACCACGACCCCTCGAACGTCGGCAGCGTGTTGCCCATCACCTCGAACGTATCGGCAACCGTGACGATGCCCGTCTGGTCGTTGATGTTCCGAATCCGGCGCGACACCCACGATTGGAGCGGGGAACCCTTCCGTGACGCGCGTGAGCGTGCCGAACGGCGCGACGGCACCCAGGTCGACCACCTTGTTGTCGAGCGTGTTGAACGCCAGGCGCGAATCCCAGTCGAACTTGGAGAACCGGAGCGGCGCTCCGCCGACCGAGACCTCGAAGCCGCGGTTGTACATCTCACCGATGTTGACGAACGGGTTCTGCTGGAACCCGAGCGACGGCGGGAGTGGACGCTGCAGCAGCAGATTCTTGGAGGTCTTGTCGAAGTAGGTGACCTCGAGATTCATGCGGTCGCTGAAGAATGTCGCGTCGAAGCCGGCCTCGATCTCCGTGCCCTTCTCGGGCTTGAGGTCCGAGTTGCCCGGATTGAGCGGGATGGCTCCCGATTCGACCGTCGTCGTCGTTCCGCTCACGATCGCGGACGGCGCGGAGCTCAGCGTCTGAAGCGCGGCGCCGGCTGTTGGCGCACGACCCGTCGTGCCGACTGCCGCACGCAACCGGAGCGAGTTGACCACGCCCGTGAGTGGCTGGAAGAAGCCGAAGTCCGACACGACCCACGACACCCCCACCTTCGGCAGCAGGATCGGATCGGTGGCTGCGCCGAACGCCGAGAAGTCGTCGAGTCGCGCCCCGACCTGTACGAACAGCTTGTCCTTCCATCCGGCTTGCAGCTGACCGAGGTAGCCGACCTGACGAGTGTCCGTCCGGCCGCCTGACGCGCTCGAGGTCGACGCCGAGCCGATCACGTTCGACGAGTTCGAGGTGAAGCCCTGGCCCACTGCCGAGATGCTGTCCTGGCGCGTGGCTATGACCTGCGCGCCTAACGACAGGTTGAGCTGCCAGGCATCGCCCATCTGCCGCGTCATGTCCGCCAGGTAGTCCACCGTGTACCGCTGCACGTTGCGGCGGGTCTGCGTGTTGTTCCCCGTGTTCAGCAGGCCGGCGTAGCTGCCGCCGCTGTTCTTCGGGAAGTAGCGCGTTGACTCGTCGCCCACGATGTCCGCGCCAACCGTGAAGCGATTCTTGAACCACGTCCACGGCAGGTACGTCCCCGTGACGTTAAAAAGGCTCCGCCGGGTGATCAGCTCGTTCTTGATCGCCGCGATCGCGTCGACCGAACGATTGAAGCCGAACCAGCCGTCGTTGCTCGGCACGCCGTCGTCGCGCCGCGTCGTCGGGGAGCCGAGGAGCGCGCCACCGAGGAAGCCGTAGATGTTGTTGTCGTTGTCCGGCAGAACGGCCTGCGACTGGGTCATCGTCGCGCTGCTCTCGAGCGTCAGCTTCGAGTTCGGGATCCAGTTGAAGTTGACGCGCCCAGCCAGGCGCTGGAACTCGTTGTTAGGCAGGACGCCGATGTTGCGGTCGGTCCCGGCGCTCAGGAAGTAGCCGTAGTTCTGGCCGCCGCCGCGTCCGGTCCACCCCAGCGTGAGATCGGACCCCGTCCGGAACGCGCCGGTGCGGAGCAGGGGGTTGTCGTGCACCAGCGTGCCCACCGCCTGGCCGCGGCAGAGCGGGTTCGGGCTGTTCGCCGCGACGAGGGCCGCGGTGCAGTTCCCGAAATTGTCCGGTGGGTCGAAGTTCCGGTCGACCGATCCGTACTCCGAGCGGATGGACTTGTGGAACGAGTTCGCGCCGGTGCGGCCGCGCTTCGTGATGATCTGGATGACGCCCGTCGACGCGTCGGCGCCGTAAAGCGTGGCCGCAGCAGGCCCCTTCACGACCTCGACCGACTCGATGTCGTCGGGGTTCAGATCGTTGAGTCGGTCCGTGCGCTGACCGTTGAGTCCGAGGTCGAGATTGCCGTCTGCGTAACGGACCCCATCGATGAAGACCAGCGGCTGGTTCGACAGCGAGATCGACGACGCGCCACGAATGCGAATGGTTCGCGATGTCCCTGGCGTACCGGATGCGGAGCTGACGGCGACGCCCGGGAGACGCGACTGCAGCATCTCGTTCACGTTGCTGATCGCCGCATCCTTTTTGATGTCCGCTGCCGAGAGCGACGAGACGGTCGCCGCCTGCGCCTTACGCTCCTGGTTTCCGACCGTACCCGTCACCACGACGTCGCTGAGCGTCGTGACCGACGGGTTCATTGGCGAAGTCGCGTGTCACCGTCCGCCCGGCGGCAACTTGAAGCGTGTCGCCCCTGGCTGCATAGCCGAGGCGATAGACACCAACGATGACCCGCCCGACCGGAACGTTCGGGATGCGATACTCCCCGCGAGCGTTGGTCAGCGCACCGAGGGTCGTGCCCGGGATGGCGATCCGCGCATCCTGAAGCGGAAGACGCGTCAAACGGTCCGTGACTACCCCGGCCACGGTGCCGCCTGTGGCAGCGGCGCCTTGCGCGATCAGAGCGGACGGAATGGTGGCCCCGCTCACCGCGAGCGCGAACGCCGCGATTCGAGCCGGGCCGTGGACTACTCGCACACCGAGTCTCATTCTGACCTCCTCCGACGATAGGAAGGCTGAACTGCTCACCCACGTCCGCGACGCAGCGGAACGGCGGGGGTTGGGGGGGGACATCGTACGTCGTTCCACGGCTCCGTCAAGGCGCTTTGCACCTGTCACGGGCGGCTGGTCACACCCGATTCGGACCCGCCCAGGCTACCGACGGGCCCGGAAGCGGTCGAGCGGGATTCGGTGAGCGGTCGCGTTCAGGCGGTGGATGGCCGACCGGTCAGGCCGCCGTGGGTGCCGAGGGGGCTATGCCCATCGGGCCTAACGTTGGCCTGTTCGAGCCCTCGCTCCGATCTGGCAGGGTTCTTCCGGTTGCAATTGGCGCTGACTTGGTCAGCCGCCGCTCGACGTTTGGGCCTCGCGGTCATCCTCGCCGCGATGCATAGTATGCCGTCCGCCCGCAGCGCTTCGCGCCCGGAGGTAGCAGACCGATGCTCCTGTCTCGCCGTCGCAGCCAGGTGGCTGCCAGTCTCACGATCATCGCCATGTTTGGCGGGGTGTCGCTCTCGCTCGGCTCGCGCGTCGAAGCGCCGTCGATACCGGACCGACTCGGCGACGACGTGTTCTGGCGGATGGTCTCCGACTACTCGGAGCCTGGGGGGTTTTTTCGGTCGGACAACTTTGTCTCCAACGAGATCACGTTTCAGTGGGTCCTGCCCGAGCTCGCCCGGACGACGAAGACCGGCGGCGTGTACCTGGGCGTCGGGCCGGACCAGAACTTCACGTACATCGTCGCGATGCAGCCGAAGATCGCGTTCATCGTCGACATCCGACGACAGAACATGCTGCATCACCTCCTCTACAAGGCGGTCATAGAGCTGTCGCCGGATCGCGCCGAGTTCCTGTCGCGACTTTTCTCCCGCCCGCGGCCCGGCGGGCTCGACGGGAGTGGCGGTCCGGCGGCCCTCTTCCAGGCCTACGCCAACGTGCCAGCCGATAGCGCGTTGTACGCCCGAAACCTGGCAGCGGTGAAGGAGCAGCTCGTCGCACGCCACAAGTTCGCGCTCACGAGCGACGATCTGCGAACCATTGAATACGTCTATTCGGCGTTCTTCACGGCCGGACCCGACCTCACCTACTCGTTCAACATGCCGGGCCGCGGCGCGAGCATGATGTTCTACGGACGTCGCATGCCGACCTACGCCGAGCTCATGATGGAGAGCGATGGGTCCGGGTCGCAGCGCAGCTACCTCGCGAGCGAGGATAACTACCGCACTCTCCGGGAGCTCGAGCGGAACAACCTCATCGTCCCCCTCGTGGGCGACTTCGCCGGCGACAAGGCCATCCGGACGGTTGGTCAGTACGTTCGGGACCACGGCGCGACGGTGACCGCGTTCTACACGTCCAACGTGGAGCAGTATCTCTTTCAGAGCGACGACTGGAAGAAGTTCTTTGGAAACGTCGCAACGCTTCCGGTCGACACGTCCAGCACGTTCATTCGTGCGGTGTTCAACTTCACCACGATGCCGAGTCAGACGGGCACGCCCGGGCCGAGGTCGCGCACAATGCTGGCGTCGATCGCCGAGCAGGTGCAGGCGTTCACCGAGGGGCACATCCAGTCGTACTGGGACGTGATTCAGACATCGCGTTGATCCCCGGCGCCCGGCCCGACACAGCCTGACGCCCTCGACCCCGCCCAACGGGCTCCGACAGGCGATCGGCCTAACGCGGGCGACCGCGATGGTCATTGGGACCATCATTGGCGCCTCGATCTTCGTGCAGCCATCGCTGGTGTCGGGTGCGGTGCCATCCCTGACCGGCATGTTGCTCGTCTGGGGGGCCGCCGGGGTGTTGACGCTCATTGGCGCCCTGGTCACCGCGGAGCTCGCGTCGGCGTTCCCAGGGACGGGTGGTGTCTATGTCTTCCTGAGAGAGAGCTATTCGCCCGCTGTCGCGTTCCTCTGGTGCTGGGCGATGTTCTGGAGCATGCACACCGGGATCATCGCGGCGATCGCCACCGTGTGTGCGCGCTACGTGGGCTTTTTCGTGCCGCTCGGCGATACCGGCGCTCGCATCGTCGCGATCGCCGCTATCCTCGTCCTCTCGGCGATCAACTACGCCGGCGTTAGGTACGGCACGGCCGTCCAGACCGCCTTCACGATGATCAAGGTGGTGGCGGTCGTGCTCATCGTGGTTGTCGGCTTCGCGGCGTCTCGCGCGACCGTGCCCGTGACCGACCCATCCGCGGCGTCGCTCGTTCCGTCGCTTCGTGCGTTCGTGACCGCTACGGTCGCGGGTCTGTTCGCGTTCGGCGGATGGCACATGGTGACCTACACCGGCGACGAGACGGTCGATGCCCGCCGCACCATCCCGCGCGCGCTGCTGATCGGGACGCTCGCGGTCACCGCGTCGTACATCGCCGTCAACGCCGCGTACCTCGCGGTGCTGTCGCCGGCCGCCGTGGCATCATCGAACCGCGTCGCCGCCGATTTCGCCGACCGCGTGATGGGCAGTGGCGGTGCCGCGGCCATGTCATCGTTGGTCGTGCTTTCCACGCTTGGCGCCATTACGGGCATCATTCTCACCGGCCCGCGCGTATATCTCGCGGCCGCGCATGACGGCCTCCTCTTCCGGTGGATCGGTGCAATCCACCCCCGCTACGGAACGCCGCACCACGCGATCGCCCTGCAGGCCGTCTGGGCGTCGATCCTCGTGGCGACCGGCAGTTACCGCGCGTTGTTCACGCGTGTCGTGTACACTGAATGGATCTTCTTCGGGCTCATGGCCGCCGGAGTGTTCGTGCTGCGAAGGCGCCCCGGGTATTCGCCGGCGTATCGCGCGTGGGGCTACCCCGTGCTGCCACTGGTGTTCATTGTGTCTACGGCGGTAATCGTCTTCAATCAACTCGCCGCCGATCCCATCGAAAGCGCGACAGGACTCCTGATCGTTCTCGCCGGTCTCCCGATCTATTACCTGCGTACTGCGCGCCTCAATTCCCGAACTGCCACGCATGCCGATCATTGACGTTCACAATCATTTCTATCCGCCCGAATACCTCGCCGCGCTGCGCACGGGGAGGAGCGTCGTGCGGGTCACGGTCGACGCATCGGGCAATCCGCACATCCACTATCCCGGCGACTACAACGTGGCCGTCGCCGGTCATCGGGACATTGCGTATCGGCACAAGGTGCTCGAGGACGCGGGCGTCGACACGCAGGTCATCACCCTGACCACGCCAGGGACGCACGTCGAGTCGCCGGCGTACGCGGTCGCGCTGGCCAAGCTCGTGAACGACGCGTTCGCGACGATCGTTGCCGAGCGGTCCCCGAGGTTCACGGCGCTCGCGACGCTGCCGCTCAACGACCCGGCGGAGTCGCTCGCCGAGCTTCGTCGCGCCATTGAGGAGCTGCACCTTCCCGGCGCGATGCTCTTCAGCAACGTGAACGGGGTCGCGCTCGCCGACGAGCGGTTCTGGCCGCTCTACGAGGCGGCCGACTCCTACGGCGCGGTGCTGCACATCCATCCCACGAGCCCCGTGGGAGTGGAGGCAATGACCCAGTACTGGCTGATGCCGCTCGTCGGGTTTCTGATGGATACGACGCTGGCGGCCGCGCACCTCGTGTTCAGTGGGGTGGGCGAGCGCTTTCCGAACATCAAATGGGTGCTTTCGCACCTTGGTGGCGCGGTGCCCTACATGGCCGAGCGGTTCGATCGCGGCTTTCACGCGTTCAAGGACTGTCGTCGCAACATCGATCGTCCGCCGAGCGATTATCTCAGGACGTGGTACTATGACACGGTGAACTTCGACCCGAACGCCCTCCGCCTTGCCGTCGCCTTCGCTGGTGCCGACCACATCCTGGCGGGCAGCGATTATCCGCACCAGATCGGGAGCATTCCGTCGATGCTGACGAGCATCCGGAACCTCGGATTGTCGGAGGCCGACACGACCGCCATCCTCGGCGGTAACGCGGCGCGGCTCTACCGGCGTTAGGTGTGAGGTCGCGAGCGGCCGCGGCAATGCACCAACGGGACACCTAACGAGTCAATAGCCGCTCCAGCCCGTCGACCAGTCCCCGACCCGCCTCTGCGTCAGGATCGCGGTCGGGGTCGTAGATCGTGACGTTCATCCCGACCACCATGCCCGTATCGAGCACGGGGCGGAGCAGCGACTCCAGCTCACCGTACGAGAGGCCGTCGGGCTGGCGCGAGTCGACAGCGGGCATGACCGCATCGTCGAGCACATCCACGTCGAGATGGATCCAAACGCCATTCACACCGGGCCGCGAAAAGCGAGCAGCGACCGCCTCGCCTGCTGCCGACATCCCGGTTTGCCTCAGGGCGGTCAGATAGGATACGTGCATCGCGTCACGCGCCCGCCGCACGTCATCGCCGGCATACCATGCCGGGTTGTCCCGCGGCCCCAGCATTGCAACGTCGGCGGCGGCAAGGAGCGGCGCATCGCCGCCTAACGTGGAAAGCACCGGCGGGCCAATGCCGACGGCGAGTGCCAGGTCCATTCCCGCCGCACCCCCGGTGCGCGACACCGTAGGGGTCTGCAGGTCCTGATGTCCGTCGACGAAGGCCAGCCCATGCCGCCCACGCCCGTGGAGCGCCAGCGCACACCCGAGCAGGATCGAGCAGTCCCCGCCGAGGACGAGCGGAAAGCGCTCGGCGGCGAGCTCTGACCCGACCGCCCGGGCGAGGGTCGCCGAGTAGTCAGCGATCGCGTGCGCGTTGCGGACGCCGGTGGACGGATCGCGCTCCGGGCTGTAGCGAGGCGGCATGATCTGTCCGGCATCCACCGCACCGATCCGCTCGCGGAGGCCGAGCTCACGGAGACGGCTCGCCATGCGCCGTACACCCGGCTCCCTGTTTTCCGCCGGCGGTGCCAGTCCCAGGTTGCTTGGCGCGTCGAGCAGGGCGATGGGCCGGGCCACCGTCAGTACGCGGTGAGACCGACGTCAGGCATCAGAGGCGCTCCACGAGCCGGTCGATCAGGAAGCTCGACTGCTCCAGCGCCTCGTGGGTGAACGGTCCGAAGAACTCGCGCACCTCATCGAACAGCCCGCGGAACCGCGCCCGGTCGCCGCTGCCGAGTATCTCGGCCACCTCGGCGGCGGCTTCGGCGAACGCAGACGTCACGTGTGCCGTGGCAGGGTTCCGCATCTCGATCGGACCGTAGAGATCGGGCGATTGATCGAAATGGCGGGCGGTCACGTAGAGCTCCATGAGGTATGCCGGCGAGGTGAACCGCAACGTCTCCTCGAGCGGCGTCCCGATTCGGGCAAGGGTGAGCCCGAGCACCTGCGTCTGGAAGTGCGTCAGCACCTGCACCACCGACATCATCCGATCGTGGTGCGCCGGCGTCGTTTCCTGAACGGTGAGCCCGCGGGCCTGCAGCATGCGCCTTACCCACTCGGCCCATTCCTCGCCGCGGGCGCGACAGACCACGACGCGCTGTCCCTGCAGCGAATGCACGTTAGGCCCGAACATCGGGTGCGTGCCGACCACGCTCGCGCGCGTCGACGCCAGCATCGCGGCGACGGGCGCTTCCTTGATGCTGGTCACGTCCATGAGCAGCGCATCCTCGCGGAGGCGCGGACCAATGTCTTGGATCACCGGCTCCGTTGCGTCGATCGGCACACTCACCACGACGACGTCCGCCACCTCGGCGGCCGCGGTGGCGGTCAGCTCGGTGTCGACGTCCACCACGAGCACCTGATGACCGAGGTCGCCGAACATGCGCACTATGAGCGCGCCCATCCCGCCATGTCCGCCGATCACCGCCACGGTGCGCGCCGTCGTCTCGTACGGCAACTCGGCGCGCAGCGTCGCCTGGTGGTCACGACTCGCTCGCATCAACACGCGGAACACCGACTCCATCTCGCCCCGCGGCAACCCCATTGCCTCGGCGCGTTGGCAGCGGTCGTCGATGATCTCGCGCTCGCGCTCCGTGTCCCGGATGCGGAGGCCATGCTGGCGCTTGTACGCGGCGATCTCGCCGACGAGCGCCATGCGGCGCGCGACGATCTGGAGGAGGTCGCGGTCGAGAACATCGACCATGGCCCGCAGGACGGGCAGCGGCCGCGGCGTGGCGTCGTCAATCATGCACGGAAACTACTCTCGACGGCGCTATCGCTCGCCCAGCCACTTGTCCTCGAGCACCACGAGCGGCTTGGACAACGTGCGTCCGTTCACGGTCAGCGTGACTGTGTAGGTGCCCGGGTCGACGCTCGGCAGATTGCCGCCACCGCCGCCACCGCCGCCACCGCCGCCACCAGCTCCACCAGCTCCACCAGCTCCACCAGCTCCACCAGCTCCACCAGCTCCACCAGCTCCACCAGCTCCGGCACGCCCGGTCGGCGCGAGATTCCACACGACGCGATTGAGGCCGGCGGACTTCGTGCCGTCGAGCGTGCGAACGACGCGTCCTCCGGCGTCCGCGATGGAGATCTTCACGTCGCCGGCCGCCGGCGTCTTCAGGTAGTAGCTGATCGCCGTGCCGCGCGGTGCGTTCTCTCCGACGAACACCTTCTGCCCGCCGATCTGCTGCGACAGCGTGACATCGGTGAGGTACGCCAGCGCGGGTCGGATGTCGAACAGCGTCGCGTCCTCGGCGAGCACTGCCGGCGTGATCTGCTGAAGCGGCGTGACGTCGTCAGCAATGAAGACGCTGCGGCCGTGCGTCGCGACGATGAGATCTCCGTCCCGCGGGTGCACGAGGATGTCGTCCACGCGAACGGTCGGGAAATCGCCCATGAACTTCTTCCACTCGCGGCCGGCGTTCGTCGAGATGAAGAGCCCGAACTCGGTGCCCACGTAAAGCAGGTCCTTGTTCTTCGGATCTTCCCGAACGACCTGAATGTTGCCGTAGCCAGGCAGGTCGTTGGCGATGCTCTGCCAGCTCGCGCCGTAGTCGTGCGTGACGAACAGGTACGGCTTGAGGTCGTCGCTCCGATGGCCGTCCACGGCGACGTACGCGGTCGCCGGGTCGAAGTGCGACGCGTCGACGCGCGCGATCCAGTACATGTGGTCGCGCGGCAGACCCGGAAGATTCTTTCCAACCTCGCTGAACGTTCCGCCGCCGTCTCGGCTCACGTGCAGCAGGGCGTCGTCGGTGCCTGCCCAGACGACGCCTGGCGTTACTGGCGACTCCGCCACAGACACGATCGTGCCGAACGCGGTGACGCCGTCGTGCTTCGACAGCATCGTCCGGTCGCCGGGCACTCCCATGATCTCGATCGTGGATCGGTCTACCTGCTTCGTCAGGTCGCCGCTTGCGGTCCAGCTGTTGCCGCGGTCGGTCGATTTGAAGAGACGATTGCCACCGAGCCACAGCGTGCTCGCGTTATGCGGCGAGATGATGTACGGGGTGTTCCAGTTGAACCGGTACTGGTCGCCGGCGGTGGCGTTCGTCACGTTAGGCGGCCCACCGCCGCCCGGTCCTCCGCCACCGCCGCCACCACCCGCGCCACCACCGCCAGCCGGCGCGGCGCCCGCCCGACCCGGCGCCCGTGGTCGGATGCTCAGCGTGCGGCCGGTGCGCAGGTCGTAGCGGTTCGTATTGCCGTTCTGCGACTCCGAGTAGACCGTCGCCCAGTCGGACGGATCGGCCGCCGTGTAGAAGCCGTCGCCGCCGCCAATGCGGAACCAGTCGGAGTTGAGGATCCCCAGGCGCGATCGCGTCACGCTTGGCCCTCCCCAGCTGCCGTTGTCCTGAAGACCGATGTACACGAAGTACGGCCGCCGCATGTCGGCCGTGACGACGTACGCGAGCCCTGTGGGCATGGTGTTGACGAAATCCCACGTTTTCCCCTGATCCCAGCTGATGTCGAGGCCACCGTCGTTGCCGATCATCAGATGGTTCGGGTTCTTCGGGTCGACCCAGATCGCATGTTGATCGACGTGGCCGGGGTCTCCGTTTCCACCCGCGGCGTCCAGTGTGGCGAACGTCTTGCCGCCATCGAGCGACTTCGCCACCGGAAGCCCCGCGACATAGACCGTGTTCTCGTTGGATGGGTCGACGCGGAGCTGACTGAAGTACATTGGCCGCGCGTTGCAGTTGGTCGCGAGCGTCCAGGTCCGCCCCTTGTTGGTGGAGCGATATAAACCGCTGCGAGCAGGGTCGAGCGCGGGCGGCGTTCGATTGGCCGCGCCGCCCGACGGCGACGGTTGTCCGGAAGAGGCTGCGCCTCCCTGGCCGCCTAACGCCGGGAAGCCTCCACTGGGACCGCCGTTGTTGCACCAGTTGAAGCCGCCGCCACCACCTCCGCCTCCTCCGCCACCGGGCTGCGCGGCGGGCGGTGCGCCGGCCGGGCTCGGGGGCCGACCGCCCGGCGGATTACCGGGTTGAACGGGCGGCCCGGCGGGCGCGCCGGGCGTTGCCTCGGAGTTCGCCGCGGTCGGCGCTCCGCCGCGCGCGAGCGAGATCGTGTTGCTTTCTCCCGCCTCGATCTGCGCGTACACCACATTGGGGTTCGACTTCGAGATGTCGAGCGCGATTCGGCCGTACGTTCCTGGTGGGAGCCCGTTGCCGCTCAGCTTCGTCCATGTTCGACCCGCGTCCTCCGTCTTCCAGAGCGCGCTGCCGGGACCGCCGCCGTTGAAGCAGCAGCCCATCCGCCGGCGCTGATAGCTCGCCGCATACAGCACGTTACTGTTGGAAGGGTCGAACGCGATGTCGGTGAAGCCGGTATTCTCATCGATGTACTTCACCTTGTTCCACGTGCGCCCGCCGTCGGTGGTTTTGTAGACGCCGCGGTCCGGACTTGGGCCGAACAGGTGACCGGGGACTGCGACGTAGACGACCTCGGGATTGCGCGGGTCGATCAGGATGCGCGCGATGGTCTGCGTTTCGCGAAGACCCAAGTGCGTGAAGGTCTTGCCGCCGTCCGTGCTCTTGTAGATCCCGTCGCCGAACGTCGACGTCTGCCGGTTGTTCGCCTCGCCAGTGCCGACGTAGACGACGTCGGGGTTCCGGGGATGGATCGCGATGTCACCGATGGACGCGCTGCCGTACGTCTCGAAGACGGGCTCGAACGTCGTCGCGTTGTTATCGGACTTCCACACGCCGCCCACGGCGTAGCCGATGTAGATGATGCTCGGGTTGGACGCGGACACCTCGATGTCATCGATGCGGCCGCCCATGCTGGCGGGGCCTATCGAGCGAAATCGGAAGGGCGCGAGGAGTGGATCGGTGGGCGCGTTGATCGTCGGCCGCCGCGGCGCAGCCGCCGTCGGAGGCTGTGCACCGACTGGGCTGGCCATGATGCCTAACGTGAAGACCGCACCCACGACATTGGTGATCCGCCATCGTCTCGCCACCATGGACAGCTCCTCCTCGCGTTCGAATTCCCGATTCCCGATTCCCGATTCCCGATTCCCGATTCCCGATTCCCGATTCCCGATCTACTTGATGCGCGCCACGCCGCTCGCGGGCGTGGCAAACCTCTCGAACACCGCCGGATCATGGCCCGGGACGATCAGCCTCGGCGCTGACGCGAGCCGAATCATCCGCGCTTGCGCGGCGAGGTTCGACAAGGAATCCAGCGTCTGCGCGATCGGACGATGCTTGTCGAGGTTCTCGTACAAATAGAGGTTGTCCGACGCGATCACTGCGGTGCCGCTTTCCGTTCGCACCGCCGCGTACTGCGAGGCGAACGTATGCTTGCCACCCGTGAACACCGTGATGCCCGGGATGATCTCGCTCGAGTCGCCGTTCACGTATTTCAGGCGGCCGCGTGCCGCCAGACTGTAGAGCATCTTCGCGTCATCCGGATCGATCGCTCGGTCGAGCTGCGCGCCCTGCGCGCCGACGTGGTGCTCGTACTCGTCCTTCTGGATCCAGACGCGCGCGTTCGGGAACAGGTCGAGGCCGTCGGCGTGATCCCAGTGTATGTGCGAGACGATGATGTCGGTGACGTCTTCAGGCCGAACGCCCGCCTGCCTGACCGCTTCCGACGGCTGCTTGAAGTCCGCCGGCTTCCAGCGCTGCACGAACTTGTCTCGATAGAAGCCGGCATCCACGAGCACGTTCCGTCGGTTGCCCTGGAGCAGCCACACGCTCATCGCGATGTCCATCCGCCTGTTTGTATCGGCGCCGGCGACGAGCCCCCGAACGGGGAAGTTCGGCACGGTCGCGTAGCGAATCGCGTAGACCTCGTACGTCGGCGGGGTCTGCTCCTGGCTCATCGCGAACGCAACCGGGACTACGGCGAGCGCAGCACCGATGATCAGTCGGTTCATAGGAATTGGGGTCAGAGTCGATTCGTATCGAAACGACGCACCCCTGCCTCCCAGATCAAGGGGTCAGATCAAGGGGTCAGAGCCCTTGAAATTTTTTCAAGGGCTCTGACCCCATGAAAAACCAAGGGCTCTGACCCCTTGATCCCCTTGATCCGCGCGATCCCGAGCTTGCCGTCGGGGCCCCGGCCGATTTACGCTACCGCCTCTCCAACGCGGCAGCACTGCGAAGTGTTCTCAGGTGAAGCGATCGCGTCCCTCCTCGCGGAGGTCGGCGTCACCCACGTCATCACTGTCCCCGACAGCACCATTGGGCGGTGGGAATCGGCCATCGAGCGGCGCATCCGGCTCGTGCGCGTCTGCCGCGAAGGTGAAGCGTGGCAGGTCGCGGCCGGTCTGTACCTCGGTGGCGCGACACCGCTCGTCATGATCCAGTGCACGGGATTGTTCGAGTCGGGCGACGCACTTCGAAACGCGCTGCACGACTGGAAGATCCCCGTGTTCTCGATCATCGGCTACCGAAGCTACCTCGATCAGGCCAAGCTGCCGGGCGACACCTGCCTCGTGTTCACCGAGCCGATCCTCGATGCGTGGAAGATCGACTACCGACTGATCACCGAGCCGTCGCAGCTCGACGTCATCCGCGACCATCTCCTGACCTGCCGGCAGGAGAGCAGGCCCGGCGCAGCGCTCATCGCCGAATGACTGACATTTCGTCGAAGCCCAACGTGTTGCGCATCCCGCTCGTGCGAGCGCTCGAGACATTACGCAGCGTGCGCCGAGGCGACGAGGTCATCATCACGACGATGGGTTCAGCGCGTGAGTGGATGACACTCGGGGAGCCCCACCCGCTCGATCTCATCCTCGTGCCCTCGGCCATGGGACACGGCACGTCGATTGGACTCGGGATTGCGCTCGCTCAGCCGGGAAAGCGTGTGATCGTCTGCAGCGGCGACGGGTCGCTGCTCATGAACCTCGGCTCGCTCGCGTCGATCGTCGCGGCGAGGGTACCTAACCTCGTGGTGATCGTGTTCGACAATGGCGTCTACGAAGTCACCGGCCAGCAGCCTACGGCCGGTGCGGCGGCGAGTCGGGCCGACGGACGCGCTGCGGATTTCGGCGGCATCGCGCGCGCATGCGGATTCGGTTCCGTCTATGCGTTCGCCGATGCGGCAGCGTGGGCGAGCGGCGCACGCGACGCTCTCGACGCAACGGGCCCGACGTTCATCGCACTCGACGTCGAGCCCGTGGTGGGTGGTACCGCTCCGCATTCGCCTGGCCCTACGGCCACGCGCGCGGTGCAGTTCATGGCGGCTCTGCGCCGTTAGGCTCGCCCGCGCTGCCTAACGATTCAGTTTCCCGAGTCCCAGTCCACTCCTAGTCCAGTCCCAGTCCCCAGTCCCCAGTCCCCGTCACGTCAGGACAGTCCTGAACGACACTTCCATGGCCGCCTCGAGCGGGGCAGGGCTGCGCAACAGCCGCGATCGAGCAGCGGCGCCTTCCCAGCAATCGAGCATCAGGTTCGCCGCCTGAAGCGAATCGGCCTCGGCGGGCAGGTCCCCCCGCCGGCGGGCGTCCTCGAGCGCGTCGGCGAGACGGCGCGCGAGCCCGTCGTACGCCCCCTCCATCCGGCGTCGGAACGCCGTGTTCACCGCCGCCAGCTCCTGTCCCAGCAGCCCGATGAGTGAGCCCAGGTACCCTTGGCTCGCGTAGAGCGCCATCAGGCGCTCGAAGAACGAGCGTACCCGTTCCAGTGGAGGGCGATCGATGTCGCCGAGCGATTGTTCGAGGAGTCCGTGGACCTCGGCCAGGTAACGGTCGACCACCTGAAGGGCGAAGTCTTCCTTGCTCACGAAGTGGTGGTAGAACGAGCCCTTCGGGACGCTCGTCGCGACGAGCAGGTCCTGGATGCCCGTCGCGTTGTAGCCGCGCTCGAGCAGGGTGGCGAGTCCCACGTCCAGCAGCCGGCGTTTGGTGGCGTGCAGGGACTCGTCAGGGGGGAGACTCGAGGGTCCAGTCATGGCTCCGAGGGAATGACAGGGTCGATCACCGTCGAAAAACGACGGCGGCGTATCAAACAAACGCATTTTATGCGATGCCCCAACCCTCCGACCGACTCCCCGGTCACTCGCTCCGGCCATGCCGCATGCGAAGTCCGGCGTTGGGTCGCTAGGGCTGCGAGCCGGGCCGTGAAGAGTGCATACCCTGCACGCGAGCACGGGTTCGCGTAAGGAACCTCAGCCGAATCGCGGCGGCCAAGAATCCGACGACAGCGCCCAGCAGAATTGCCGGAACAAATGATTTTGGGGTTAGTCCCGCCCGATCCACCAACAGTCCGACGGCAGCGCCTATCGTCGTCCCCGCGGTCGTATGCAGGAGGGCTTTGCCGAGCGCAACACGTCTCAGGAAGACCCACGAGGTCAGGGGCGCGAGAACCGCTCCGAGCGTCGCTCCTGCCGCCGCTCCCTGGACAATCACCATCCCTCGATCGACGACGTAGTCGGAGCGTACCCAGATGAGACCTTCCCACGCTGCAAACAGCACGGCACCCATGACGCCGCCTATGATCGCGCCAACGAGCGCGATACCGAGCGTGATCGCGGCGGCGCGACCTACTCGCATCGCGGCTGCTGGCGACGCAGCGGAAGGATGTTCTGGAGACTCTGCAACCGCGGTGATACCATAGGATGTCGAACTGCCGACTTCTTCAACCTGGGCTCAGCCATGGCGTTCCACGTGATCTCTCGCCTTGTCGCCGGAGTGGCTGCCGTTGCCGCGACCGCCGGTGCCGTTCGAATCATCGCCGCCGACCTGAAGGGCGACTACAACGTCGAGGTCGTGGTGAATGAAGCGTCATACACCGGCACGGCGAAAACCACGCCGGCAGGCAAGGGAGGCTTCACGGCCAAGTTCGAGTTCACGTCGCCCGGACCAGTCAGCGCCGATGTCACCGGCAAGACTTTTGGCGACTCCGTGACCTTCGACGCCAAATACGCGGACAACACCCGCAACTGCACGGGCAGCCTGACGGCCAAGGGGACGGTCGAGAAGGACGGAAACAAGGCCGCCGGCACGGTCGCCATCAACGACAGTTGCGACGGCGAGGCCTCGGGCACGTTCCGGCTCTATCGGTAGCTGCGTTGGAGGCGGAGTCGTTGAATTCGCAATCGCGCGCGCGCGATTCGGGATTCAACGACTCCGACCCCTTGAAAACGAGATGTCCGGGATCGACGGTCGGGGGCCTGATCCCGGGCTCGTGCCGCGAGTCGAGGGGTATTCGTCATCGGGGATCGCCCGGCTATCATGTCAGCCGAGTCATGCCCATGCGTCGCGATACGCGTACTCCTCCTCCCACGTCGAGCAGGTGCAGTGCAGTTGTCGATTCGTGTTTTCCTCGCGTCCGCGATCCTCGCGACGCCTCTCCTCGGGCAGGACCCGCGTCCTTCCGCCAAGACGACGTCGCAGTCGAGCGCCAAGGCGGAATCGTTAGGCGCCCCCCCGAAGAAGACTTCCGGGACGACCAAGGCGCAGCCCGCCAAGACCAAGAAGTCCGCGGACACGGCGGCTAAGCCCGGGCGAAAAACTTGGACCGGCGGCCGGAACGGCTTCGTCGTGGACAGCGCGGAGGCCGCGAGCCTCTGGCCGGTGAAGGGGCCTGATCCGCTTGCCGGCGCCATCGTCCCATCGAAGCGAATCGTGGCCTACTACGGCAACCCGCTCGTGAAGAAGATGGGGATTCTGGGTGAGCTCCCGCCGGAACAGATGCTCGCCAAGCTCGATGGCGAGGTCGAACGGTGGCGAAAGGCCGATCCCTCGACGCCGGTGCAGCCGGCGCTGCACCTCATCGCCGTCGTGGCGCAGGGAAGCGCCGGCAAGGACGGCATGTGGCGCGCGCGCATGAGCGACTCACTCGTCGAGCGCGTCTACTCGTGGGCGCAGCGCAAGAACGCGATCCTCTTCCTCGACGTGCAGGTGGGCCATAGCACGCTGCAGCAGGAGCTTCCGCGGCTCGCGAAGTTCCTCAAGCGCCCGGACGTGCACCTGGGGATCGATCCCGAGTTCTCGATGAAGACCGGCGCGAAGCCAGGCACGAAGATCGGAACGTTCGACGCGGCGGACGTGAACTACGCGGCGGGCTTCCTCGCCGACCTGGTGACGTCAGAGAAGATCCCGCCCAAGGTCCTCGTCGTGCACCGCTTCACTCGACCCATGTTGACGAACACGAAGAACATCCGGCTCGATCCGAAGGTTCAGATCGTGATCAACATGGACGGCTGGGGGCCGCACTGGATGAAGCTCGACTCCTACCACGATTACGTGTACCTGCATCCGGTGCAGTACACGGGGTTCAAGCTGTTCTACCACAACGACACCAAGAAGGGCGGGCCTCTGATGACGCCGGAGCAATTGCTCAAGCTGATTCCGAAGCCGGTTTACATCCAATATCAGTAGCTGGGGACTGGGGACTGGGGACTCGGCCGGAGGCTTCACGGGCGCGGAGGCCTCCTCGCGACGTAAAGGGTCCCGGCCGAGTCCCCAGTCCCCAGTCCCGATGTCCCCGGTCCGCCTTTCTAGCACAACAGTTGAAATAG
>JBKOYV010000087.1:0-53527 GCA_046725585.1 Gemmatimonadota bacterium
GTCCTGAGCAATTCCCGCACGCGATCCTGTGCGAGCCGGCGCATCCGCTTGACGCGTTAGCCGTCAACAGAGACTTCGCGCCGCGTGGCACTGGAAGGTAGATCTTCTGGTCTCCTCCGTCGCTACGGAATGACTCCGCGGCCAACGTGCGGGCTTCGGTGTTAGGACGTGTCCGCGCTTCGAAGGTCTACCCGGTTTTCCGCAGGGTTCGCCACGAGTCGAGGCAGCGCCGCGCGGTTTCGAACTCGGAGTAGCGGCTACCTTCTTGTTCCATGAGGTAGAACTCGACCCCTCCGACCGATTCGACGGCAGCGAGTATCTCCTTCCAGGGCGCGACACCTTCGCCGAAGAGGACGCGAAAGGACTTCTCCGCGGCCTCGGTGCCAGGTGCCCAGTCCTTGAGGTGAACACTCTTGATGCGGCCGGGATTCGCCTTGATCCACGCGACCGGGTCGGCCCCGGCTTCCAGGCACGTGCCGACGTCGAGCTGAAGAACGAATTGGCGCGGAGTATTGGCGGCGATGACGTCCATGATGCGTGTTCCACCGACGAGTGGAGTCCACTCGACGCGATGGTTGTGAAAGCCGGCGAACAGACCGTGAGGTGTGAGTTGCTCGACCGCCGCCGCGAGCTGGCCACTCACGCGCTTCCAGGCTTCGAGTCCCTCGGTGTTACGCGGCGGTGATGCGAGGATGATGTGGCGGGCACCGAGCACCTGATTGAGCTCGATGGCCTTGGCCATCGTCTCGCCCGGCGTGAGTGCAGCGAACGAGTTGTGCGTCGAGAAGCAGCGAAGGCCAAGGTCGTCCAGGCGAGTGCGGACTTCCTTCGCGTACGGGAACGTCCAGCCGAGGTACGGCGCGTAGAACTCAACCACCTCGTAGCCGATTTGTGCGACCATGCGCAGCGTATTGGGCAGATCGCGGGCGAGCTCACCGCGAACGGCGTAGAGCTCGATGCCGATAGGGTACTTTTTCGGCACCTGCGGTGGCGAAGCAGAGCGCGCGGCCGCATGAGCGAATGAGGTGAGGCCGTCTGTCGCCGTGCCGGATGCGAGTATGGCAGCGTTTGCGCCGGAGACCGCGAGGAACTCGCGGCGCGAAAGCGTGGTGGCCGATTTCTTCGGGGGCATGGCAATCTCGTGAATGATTCCTTTCACTACGTTGTCATCCTGAGGCATCAGCCGCCTGCCCTGAGGAGCGCTAGCGACGAAGGGAAGGATCCTCATCGTCCCGACCGAGGGCCCTCTATCGGGAGAATGAGGATTCCTCACTTCGTTCGGAATGACAAGGTTGCGCTATTTCAGTGTGCTGAGATACTCGATCACATCGCGGATCTCCCGCCGGGTCAGGACGCTCCCCATAGGCGGCATCGCTGACGGCCCGTTCGTGCGCCGCGCGATGTCCGTCTTCATGATCCGCCTCGGCGCGGTGCCCGCGTCTACCACGATGTACGCATTGGTCTCCTCGCGGAGCGTGCCGAACACGCCCTGGCCGTTCTTCAGCGTTACCTGCACCGCTCCAAAGCCTGGAGCGATTCGGGCGCTCGGATCGACGAGTGATTCGAGCAATTGTTCCCGAGTCAGACGTGACGCAACTTCGCGTAGCGGTGGACCGACGTTCGCGCCGGGTCCCGTGCTGAAGTTGTGGCACTTGGTGCACTGCGCCGACGCCCCCTCCATGACCACGCGCCGCCCCCGTCGCGCGTCGCCACCATGCAGTACATCCGCGTAGGCAACGCGCGGTGCGGCGCGCGCACGCGACCTTTCGAGCGAGTCGAGTCGTGCTATCAGCGGGGCGTGCTTGGTCGCGCGAGCTGCCTCGGCAACGTCGAGCTGGATGTCGGGAGCGATCTTGCCCTGCGTCAACTGATCGACGAGACGCGTCAACATCTCGCGGCCCGTCGTGGTTTGAATCTGCCCGAGTGACGCAAGAGCACGTTGCTGTTCGCCGACCGACCCCTTACCGCCCACGACTGAAGCCAGCAGCTCCGTGGTCGTCGCCTCGGGAAGGTTGAGTGGTGGGATCGCGCTGAGCGCTGCCGTGCGTACAGTCTCGTCCTGATCCTGCAGCGCAGCACGGAGAGCTTCTTCAGTGCGCCCGTCGCGGATCGTCGCGAGCGCCCGGAGCGCGGCGATCCGAACCGCTGGTGACTGCGCCGACCGCGCCTTGGCGAACAATAGCGACGCCGCGCTCTGGAGACGCAATCTCCCAACGGCATCGGCGAGCGCCACCTGAACGCCTGTGCTTCCGGTGGCAAAGAGCGGCTCGACGAGCCCCAAGAGCGCCGCGCGGGCGATTGCCGAGTCGCGCTGAACAGGGCCGAGGTGCGTCCCATCCACTCGATCCAGGATCGACGGCTTCGGCCAGACGCCCAGCACCGAGATTGCCTCGGCGCGCATCTCATCGTTCTCCGAAGCGCGAGCAGCGAACGTCGCTACCCTGCGTGCCGCCTCCTCCGTCCCGAGACGAAGGTTCGCGCTGATGGCGCGCCTAACGAGCGGCTCGGCGGAGTGAGCGCTGTCCAGCACTGCTGCGAGGCTGGGGAGCGCGCCCTCGATCCCGCCATCATCGTTGATCGCGCGAGCGACCTCGGTCACCACCAGCTCGTTGCGATCACTCAAAAACCGAGCGACGCCGGCGTCGTGCATGCGGCGCAATGTGATGACTGCCGCGAGACGCACCGCTCGTGATGGATGATTCGCGAGCGCGACCACCGGTCCGGTCTCCCCAATCCGTGCGAGCGCGAGCGCGCCGGCGTGGCGCAGGTACACGTCCTCGTCGTCGTTCTCGGCAAGCATCTCGATGATCGACGGGATCGCCGCCGCATGCCTAACGCGTCCAAGCGCTTCGGTCGCGAAGAAGCGCGGACGTGGCAGCGGGTCATGGAGCAGGGGGAGCAGGTCGCCGGACGCCGCTCCGTATCGCAGATCGCCGATCAGCTTCGCCGCCTGCGCACGGATCTCCGGATCGCCGTCCTTCAGGAAATCGACGAGGGGACGAGCCAGCGTGATGTCTTTGCGCGCGAGCTGCCCGATTCCCCAGAGTCCGTGGATTCGCGCGAGCTGGTGACGCGTCTGACGCGCGGAGGCGAGGAGGTCGGTCGCGGCGCCGCGATCGACGAGCTCGAACTGTGCCTTCGTGCGCACGCGCATGTCCGCATGACGAAGCAGCACGAGCAACTCGGGAACCGATCGTTCCTTGAAGCTCGCGGCGATCAACCTGCGCGTCTCGATTCGTGCGGGCGAAGCACTGCTGTCCGCGACATCGAGCTTCCAGATTCGCCCTCTGTCCTTGGTGTTCCACCCCTCGATCCAGTCGGCCAGGTACAGCGCGCCGTCTGGCCCGAACTTCACTCCCGTCACCTGAAGTCCCTGCAGCACGAGCTTGTCTTCGGCCAGGCGAAACCCTGCGCCTTGCGGCGCGAGCGTGAAGCCCCGGATGCTGGATCCTGACGGCGTGCCGGTGAACACGGACCCGAAGAAGTATCCTCGCCACGCGTCGTCGAGCGCGGTGCCGGGATTGTAGGCGAAGCCGGCCGGACCCGCGTGCCATGGGGCGATGGGTGGCGTGAAGTACGCGGCCTGCCCGGCGAAGCGAGGCTTGAAGAGACCTTCGTCCATCCAGACCTTGTATGTGTTGTTGTCGGGATCCACGTACTTGCCGAACTGCCAGTTGATGCGCCAGCCACTGTCCATCCCGTCGACGATGTACAGGAGTCGCTCGACTTCTCCGGGATGGTCGCCGTCGTTGTCCGGGGCGATCAGATTGCCGTACTCGTCGAACGCGAACTCCTCCGGGTTGCGCAGGCCGCTCGCGAAGATCTCGGCCTCGCTGCCGTCAGGGTTGGCGCGGAGAATCACACCGCTGTTCGGATTGGCGAGATGCCGGCCTTCACGGCTCGTGATGTTGATCCCCAAGTCGCCCTGCTTCCAGTAGAGACGTCCGTCGGGACCGATGATCGGGCCCGAGAGCCCGTGCCCGCCGAAGCCGATGTGCACGCCGGATCCGTGCGACAGCGACTCCTTCGTGTCGACCACGCCGTCTCCGTTGGTGTCTCGAAGCCGCCAGATGTCCGGCGACACGGTCAGGTACAGATCGTTCCTGTATGCGAGGACGCCATGCGCGACGTCCGAGACGAGGTCGTTGAAGTCTTCCAGAATTTTCTGAGAGAAGTCCGCGATGCCATCGCCGTTCGTGTCCTCGAGCCGATAGAGCCGTTCCTTGTGGAACGTCAGGTCGCGCCAATCGCTTGATCCGTCCCCGTTCCAGTCCTTCAACCACTGATTCCGCGCGCTGTTCTCGGGCGCCAGAACACGCGTGTAGAACGCGCGCTTGTCCTCGACATCCTTGAAGGTGATGGACGGAACCATCCAGTCGGAATGCGCCCGGATATCGACCTCATCTCGGCCGGTGCGAGCGGTGCTGGTCACGAACATCCGCCCGTTTTCATCGAACGCGATGCCGATGGGGTCCGAGACGAGCCCCTCAGGAGCCCACGGGTTGAGCCGCAGTCCGGGCGCGAGCTGCACGGACACGGAGTCGCGACCCAACGTCGCGAGACGAGCCGCGGAGTCCGGCGCGAACCTAACGATGCTCGGGGAAAACGGCGCCGCTGCCTCGACCACCAGTGCTCGAAGCGGGGCGGCAACGCTGGGCACGGGCTCGGGTAGGCGCGGCGGTGCGGGCGCGGATTGGCACGCAGTTCCGAGGCACAGGAGACCAGCCGACGCACGTTTCATCCACGGACGCGCTGGAATGACGGAGATTGTCCGATCACATGACATATTACGACGCCTCTCGCGCGATGGCTGAAGGTGCCCCGCCCAAGCGACAAGCTGCGCAGCCTGAGCCGCCGAGGTCAACCGTCTCGTTCGACGGCGCGCTCGGTTCGGGTGCGCTGCGCGTAGCGGGGCACCCTAACGAGCCCGTGCGATGGGCAGCGAGACATCTCACCCATACCCCCGGATCCGGCATGCGCGAGCACGTGACCCTCATGCGACCCGACGCGCGTGATCCGACGACCGCTCGAGCGATGTCGTCGGGCCTCCCGGTCGATCTGATCAGTCAGTCTGCTGGACGTCTCCGCGTCCTCGCCTTGCTGTACGCGTTCGTCTTCTTCATGGCCGGGATCCTTCCGTCGCTGCTGCTTCCGCGTGATCGCGCGCGATTCCTCCTGGGATTCATGCACTGGGGCCCCGGGGTGATCTCGATCGTGGTAGCTCTGCTCGTCGCGGCGGTAATTCGAAGCGGGCGGCTTCCGCTTTCCACCGCGATGAACATCGGCCTGGCATTCGAGATCGTCAGTAGCTACGGCATCGCCGCGGCCGAGTTCGGCGATCCGCAGGGGCTCGAGATGCACCGTGGCTACCTGGGGCTCTCGTGGGTCGCCGTATGGGTCGTGCTGTTCACCGTCGTCGTGCCAACCTCCCCGCGCCGGGCGGTGGTGGCGGCCCTCGCATCTGTGAGCTCGGTCCCCGTCCTCATCGGGCTCATCATGGCGTCCGACATTACGTCGTTCAGGGTGGACCCAGGGGAGTTCTTCTTCGGGCTCGTGTTCCCCTATGTCTTGGTCGTGTGCATGGCCTATGTGGGTGCTCGCGTCGTCTATCACCTGGGCACTGAGGTCAAGCGAGCACGCGACCTGGGGAGCTACAGCTTGGAGGAGAAGCTCGGAGAGGGTGGGATGGGGGAGGTCTGGCGAGCCCGCCATCGCATGCTGGCGAGGCCCGCCGCGATCAAGCTCATTCGACCCTCGGTCGACTGGAATGGGCGGGCGGGAGCGTCGGACGAGGCAATTCGCCGTTTCGAGCGTGAAGCGCAGGTGATCGCCCAGCTCCGCTCACCCCATACCGTGGAGCTCTTCGACTTCGGGATGGCTGATGACGGCGCCTTCTACTACGTCATGGAGCTGCTCGATGGCCTCGACGCCGACGCGCTGCTCCGTCGCTTCGGGCCAACGCCGTCCGAACGGGCCATCTACGTCCTTCGGCAGATCTGTCACTCGCTGTCCGAGGCCCAGTCCCATCGCCTGGTCCATCGCGACATCAAACCTGCGAACGTCTTCCTCTGCCGGTATGGCGAGGAATACGACTTCGTGAAGGTGCTGGATTTCGGAATCGTGCGCGCAATTGGAGACGCCGCCAACACGAGCGCGGGGCCCACACGAGAGAACGCGATACAGGGTACACCAGCCTTCATGTCTCCCGAGCAGGCGTTAGGGGCTGATGTGGACGGGCGCGCCGACATTTACGCCACGGGCTGTCTGGCCTACTGGCTCCTCACCGGGCAATTCGTCTTCACCTCCCAGACCCCCATGGGGATCCTCGTGCAGCACGCCCAGAAGCCACCGATTCCGCCATCAGTCCGGACCGACCTGCCGATCCCCAAGGCACTCGAGGACCTCGTGCTAGCCTGTCTGGCGAAAGACCCCGCGAATCGACCGCAGTCCGCCAGAGAACTGTCGCTTCGGCTTGCCGACGTGGAAGGCGCGAACGCCTGGACGCAGGACCGGGCGCGGGAGTGGTGGGCGACGAACCAGCCCCAGCTTTTTCAACGGGCGCGGCTAGCGGACGCGCCGCCTAACGAATCGTTGCAGCTGAGGTGATCTTCCGCCTCGTTCCATCACACGCCGATCACGCTTGTGCCGCGATCGTCTCCAGCGTCTCCCAGCGTTCCGTCAGCTCGGTGATCTCCGCTTCCAGCGCGGCGAGCCGCGATCGCACCGCCGCAACGGCCGACCCGTCACGCAGCACCGCGGGGTCGGCGAGCGACAGGTAGAGCGTCGCGCGCTCTCGTTCCAGCGCATCGATCCGGTCGGGAAGATCGGCCAGCTCGGTCATCTCCTTGAACGTGAGACGCCGTGGCTTCGGCCTCGGCGTTGGCGGCGTGGGCGCCGGCCGCTTGGGCGGGTTGGTCGGCGCAGCGGCCGCCACGGCCTGTTTGCGCTGCCGCACCCAGTCGCTATAGCCGCCGACGTACTCGCCTAACGTGCCCCCGCCCTCGAACACGAGGGTGCTCGTCACAACGGCGTCGAGGAACGCGCGATCGTGGCTCACGACCAGAAGCGTCCCGGAGAACTCGAGCAACAGCTCCTCGAGCAGGTCGAGCGTCTCGATGTCGAGGTCATTCGTCGGCTCGTCGAGCACGAGCACGTTGAAAGCCCGCGTGAACAGTCGCGCCAGCAGTAAGCGATTGCGCTCGCCGCCCGAAAGCGCCGCGACCGGGGTCCGCGCCCTGTCGGGGGGAAAGAGGAAACCCTGCAGGTAGCCCATCACGTGCTTCCGCACCGCGCCGATCTCGACGAACTCGGCGCCGTCGGCGATGCTGTCGAACACGCTGCGCTCCGGATCGAGTTGCTCGCGCATCTGATCGAAGTACGCGAGCTCGATGCCCGTTCCCATGCGGATCGTTCCACTGTTTGGCGCGAGCTCGCCGATCAGCAGTCGGAGCAGCGTCGTCTTGCCCGAGCCATTCGGGCCGATCAGGCCAACGCGGTCGCCCCGGGTGATCGACGTGCTGAAGTCCTTGACGATCGCGCGATCGCCTCGCACCAGGCTCACGTTCCGCACCTCGACAACTAACCTCCCCGAGCGCTCGGCTTCCTGCGTCTGGAGCCTAACGCTGCCGGCGCGGTCGCGTCGGGCGCTGCGCTCGACGCGCAACGCCTCGAGCGCGCGAACGCGGCCTTCGTTCCGGGTGCGGCGCGCCCGGATTCCCGTGCGAATCCAGACCTCCTCCCTCGCCAGCTTCTTGTCGAACTCCGCCTGCTCGCGCGCCTCGGTGGCGAGCGCCGCTTCCTTGCGCTCGAGATAGGCGTCGTAATCGCCGCCCCAATCGGCGAGGCGTCCTCGGTCGACCTCCATGATGCGCGTCGCGACGCGCCGCAGAAATGCGCGATCGTGCGTCACGAACAGGAGCGTCGTGCCTCGGTCGATCAGAAAGTCCTCCAGCCACTCGATCGCGCCCAAGTCGAGGTGATTGGTGGGCTCATCGAGCAGGAGCACGTCGGGATCGCGAACGAGGGCGCGCGCGAGCAGCGTCTGACGCTTGCGGCCGCCGGATGCATCGCCGAACGGCAAGTCGGCGTCGAGGCCCAGGTGTGAGACGACAGTCTCGACCCGCGTGTAGAGCTGCCCCGCGTCGGAGGCATCAAGCGTGTGATGAAGGCGATCGAGCTCGCGCAGCGCGGCCTCCGTGCCTTCCACGGCGCCTTCCACGGCGACGCGGTGCGCCGCGTCGTGGTAGCGCGCGAGCAACTGGCCACGCTCGCCGAGCCCCGCGGCAACGACGTCGAATGTGGAGCCCGAGACGTCTTCCGGAACCTCCTGCTCGAGTCGTGCGACCCTCGCGCCCGCCTCCCGCATGATGGTCCCTCTATCGGGCGCGAGCGTGCCGTCGAGCACCTTCATGAGGGTGCTCTTTCCGGCGCCGTTGCGCCCGAGGAGACACACGCGGTCTCCCCGCTCGATGTGAAATGACGCGCGGTCGAGGACCGGCGGTCCGCCGAACGCGATGCTAACATCCTGCATGCCGAGCAGCGCCATTTTCATAAGTTAACGAACGGTCCGAGGGCGCCCTTCTAATGCGCGCACGAAACACAGGTGACGCTGCCAGAAGCAGCCCCCTACCCGAACCAGTGCGGTCGGCGCTGCCGCCGAGTACCTTACCCTTCGATGAATCGCCCCTCGCGCCTCACTCGCAGCCTTCGGAGCCTCACCGCGCTCGTCACGGTGTGGTGCCTCGGGTGCAGCGCGTTCGACCCGCTCATCGCGAATCTGTTTCCGGACAGCGCCGGAGCGATGATGGTCTGCGCCTCCGAAGCACCATCCGGCGGCACCTCGCTGCAGGACAGCGATAGGCGCGCCACTTCCGTGAGCGCGATTGCGGACGAAGGTGACCGCGGCGCCTCGTGCGATTGTGGATCGTGCTATGCGCCGGCACCGACCGCGCTCCTGTCCGCGCGGCCGCCGAGTCCTGTGCCGCAGCAGTCCGCTGCGGAGCTTGGCCTCCCCCCTAGCGTCGAGCGCGCACCGCTCGTTCCGCCCCCGCAACGCGGCGCCTAACGGGCGAAGTGTGCCCAGGCGCGACGAAATCGCGCTTCGTTAGGCCGACACTCGCCAGAGCATCCGGTCGCCGATAGGCGCGTTCAGCGCCACTGGCGAATCTCCAACACAATCCAGGACCGACGCCGGCCGGAATTCTTTCGGACCGCGTCGCGTTTCTGCCCACCGAGTGTCCAGCATGCTCCGCAACATTGCGCAGTACCTTCGACGCCGACGCCCGCCGTTAACCAGAGCGGCGATGATCGCCACCGCGGCAGCCGGCCTCACCGTCGGCACACCGTGGAGCGGTGGCGCCCAGGAGACGCGTTCCAGGGCCGCGCGGGTCCTCACGCTGCAGGACGTCCTCGACAGCGCCCTCACGCGGCACCCGCTCGCTCAGGCGGCGCGAGCTCGCGTTCAGGCCGCTCGAGGGGCGCGCACGACAGCGCGTGCCTTCGGGAACCCGGTGCTCAACTACGACGTCGAAAACGCGCCATTCCCGGGCGGCGATCCTGTGCGCGGGATGGAGCGCGAGTCGATGACGACCGCGATGCTCCCGCTCGAGACCATCTTTCAGCGCGGGCCGCGTGCGCAGCGCGCCGACGCCGAGGTACGGGCGGCCGAGGCAGATGCGAGCAACGCGCGGCAGCAGCTCGCGCTCGACGCCGCGCGCACCTACTTCCGAACGGCGCTTGCGCAGGTGAGCGTCGACGCCGCGCGCGACCTCAGCGCGTGGCTCGACTCGGTGGTGGCGTACAACCGGACCCGCGTCGAACAAGGCGTTGCCGCCGAGGCCGACCTCATTCGCACCGAGCTGGAGCGCGACCGCGCCGCGGCGGCCGCCACGCTTCAGGAAGCCGAGCTCGCGCGCGCCCGTGCGCAGCTCGCGGCCTTCCTCGGAGAAGGAACACGTCCAGCCTTCGATCTGGTCGTCGCCGTCGACGACGCGCCGCTGGCAATGCCGGCGTTCGCCGACGCCTTGGGGGCAGAGTCGCCTCCTGCGTCGGTAACGAGCGCGCCGCCGACGGCCCGTGCCGGCGAATGGCGAGCGGATGTCGGGCGGCGTCCGGACATCCGCGGGGCTCGCGCGCGCCTAACGGCCGCCGGGTTCGCCGTCTCGAGCCAGCGCTCGATGATCATCCGCGAGCTCGGGGCGACGATCGGCACGAAGCGAAGTGCCGGGACGACGTCCATGATGGCGGGAGTCAGTATTCCATTACCCCTCTTCGACCCCAATCGAGGTGAGATCAAGCGTGCAACGGCCGAGCGGGACGCGGCAGCGCTCGATCTCGCGGCGCAGGAGCGTACCGCACTTGCCGAGCTCACTGGCGCATACGATGCCGCGCGCCTCCTCACGGAACGCACCGCCATGCTCGCTCGGGGAGCGGACGGACGGTCACCCTTTCTCGCCCGTGCCGACGAGGCGCGACGCATCGCGCTCGGCGCCTACCGCGAGGGAGCGGCGTCGCTCCTTCAAGTGATCGACGCCGCCCGGGCCTGGAACGAGGCGCGACTCGCGTTCTACGAGACGATGTACGCGCAGCACGAAAGCATCGCGACGCTAGTCGTCGCACACGGAGACGACCTTCTGACCGACCTTCCACCGCTCGCCTCGCGCGGGCGCCCGGCTCCGCGCTGAGCGAGGACGATATGCCACTGCTAGGGAATCTACATCACGTTAGGCTCACGCGGCAGCGATCGGCGTGTCGTCGCAACGTAATGATTGTTTCGTTACTCGCGGTCGTTATCGGCTGTTCGCGCGGGTCGAGTCCGAAGGACGATGACGGCGGAGAAAAGGCTGCCGCGAAGATGGCGGCTGGCGAGAGCGACACGTCGATGAAGGGCATGGCCGGCATGGCGATGCCGTCGTCGAAGGAACCAGCGACCACAGCGGATAGCGGAGTCACGCTGACCGCCGAGCAGATTCGTCACGGAGGGGTCGCCTGGGAGCTCGTCACGATGGGCACCGCGGCAGCGGGGGTTGCCGTCCCCGGTCAGCTGGTACCTAACGAGGACCGGACCGCGCGCCTGGGCGCGCCTGGGGGCGGTCGAGTTGTCGCCGTCCACGTCCGTCCCGGCGACCGCGTGGCGCGCGGCCAACGCCTCGTGACCCTGCAGAGCCCCGAGGCGAGCGCCGCACAGTCCGACCTCGCGAAGGCGCGCGCCGAGGTGTCGTCGCGACAGGCCCAGGCAGCCTACGCGAAGAGTGCCCGCGACCGCGCGGAGCGGCTGCTCGCGCTCAAGGCGATCCCGCGGCAGGACTACGAGCGGGCCATCGCCGACGACGAGCTCGCGCGGAGCGGCGTTGCCCAGGCCGAGGCGGAGCTGACCCGCGCGCGCACTGCCGCCGAGCAACTGGGCGCTACGGCGTCGGCAAGCGGCGCCATCGAGCTAAGTGCTCCGCTCACCGGTGTGGTGCTGGCCCGGACTGCAATTCCCGGGACCGTCGTCGAAGCAGGCGCGCCCCTCGCGGTCGTGACCGACCCGGCGACGCTGTGGCTCACGATCAACGCGCCGGAAGCGCTTGCGGGCGCATTTCGAGCCGGCGAAACCGTACGGTTCACCGTGCCGGCGTACACGGGTGAGACATTCACCGGGCGCGTTGACGCCGTCGGCGCCGGCCTTGACCCTGGCACTCGCACGCTTCACGTCCGCACCGTGGTCGACAATGGGGCCGGTCGCCTGAAGCCCGAAATGATCGCGACGGTAACGGCCAACGGCGGCCCGCGTATCTCGGCGGCCATCGTGCCGGACGGCGCGGTCCAGATGCTCAAGGGGAAGCCGGTCGTCTTTCTCGCCCGACCGCAGCCTAACGGCGGCGTACGGTTCGTGTCGCACGAAGTCGAGGTCGCGTCGCGCGGCGGGGGCCGAGCCGCCATCACGCGCGGCCTCTCGACAGGGGACGTGGTGGTCACCAAGGGCGCGTTCGCGGTGAAGGCGCAGATCGAGAAGGGCGCCATGTCGAAAATGGAGATGTGACATGGACGCCCCTCGGAGTCTCATTGACCGGCTCATCGACGCGTCGATTCGTCACCGCGCCGCCGTCATCGGCGCCACGTTGGCCGTGGGCGCGGCCGGCGTCTGGGCGTTCGCTACCCTTAACACCGACGCGTTCCCCGACCTGACGCCAAACCAGGTGCTCGTGATGGCGGAGTCGCCGGGCCTCTCGCCGGTCGAGGTCGAGAACCAGGTGACGTACGCGCTCGAGGTCGCGATGCTCGGGCTCCCGCGCACGACCGACGTCCGCTCGATCTCGAAGGTCGGCCTGTCCGTCGTGACGGTGACATTCGACGACGACGTCGATCTCTATTTCGCGCGGGCACAGGTGCAGCAGCGCATGCAGGATGCCATGGGGTCGCTGCCCGCGGGCGTGATGCCGATGCTCGGGCCGCCGGCGACGGCGATGGGCGAGGTCTTTCAATACCTCGTCGAAGCGGACAACGGCGCGCGCGACAGCCTGACGCTACTGCACCTGACCAACGTCCAGGAGTACGTGATCGCGCCGCTGCTCCGCACGGTGCCCGGAGTCGCGTCGGTAAACGCGTGGGGAGGGCTCGAACAGCGCTTCGAAGTCCTGGCGGATCCGGCACGGCTCGCGGGCTTCGGCCTCACCCTGCACGACGTCGAGACGGCGCTCGCCAACAACAACACGAATTTCGGCGGCGGCTACGTCGAGGACCGGGGCGAGCGCCTCACGCTGCGAGGGCTGGGGCGCGTCGCCGACACGACGGACATCGCGAACGTCGTCGTCGCGACCCGCGAGGCAACGCCGATCTACGTGCGCGACGTTGCCCGGGTTACCGTCGGCGGCGCGCCGAGGTACGGCGCCGTGACGCGCGACGGCCGGGGTGAAGCGCTGTCGGCGGCGGTGATCATCCTCAAAGGCTCGAACGGACGCGAGGTCGTAGGCCGCGTGCTCGAGCGGCTCGAGGAGATCAAGCGCGTGCTCCCGCGCGGCGTCACCGTCCGGCCGTTCTACAACCAGGGCGAGGTCGTCGCACGGACGACACACACGGTCTTTCGGAACCTGATCGAGGGCGCACTCCTCGTCACGGCGATCCTGCTCCTGTTCCTGCGTACCTTCCGCGCGTCGCTGCTCACGGCGTCCGTGATCCCGCTCTCGCTTCTCATCGCGTTCCTCGCGATGCGCGAGTTCGGCGTCTCCGCCAACCTCATGAGCCTCGGCGCGCTCGACTTCGGTCTCATCGTCGACGCGTCCGTCGTGATGGTCGAGAACTTCGTTAGGCGACTGCAGGCACAGGGCGCGCTCTCAGCGGATGCCCGGCGCGACCGGATCCGCGAGGCGGCGTTCGAGGTCGGCCGGCCGGTGGTGTTCGGCGTCGCGATCATCGTCGCGGTCTACGTCCCCATCTTCACGCTCGAGGGGCTCGAAGGGCGCATGTTCCGGCCGATGGCGTTCACCGTCTGCGCCGCCGTGCTCGGCTCCCTCATCCTCGCGCTCACGTATGTCCCCGCCGCGTCGGCGTATCTCTTCACACGGACGGCGGTCAGCGGCTCCGCCGCGAGCCGGCACGACGAGGCGCGTTGGTTCATCGCGCTGCGCGCGAAGTACGAGCGCGTGCTCGACTGGGCGCTCGGCCATCGCCGGACCGTGGTTGTCGGCGCGCTCGGGCTGCTGGCCGTGTCGCTCGGGTCGGTGCCGTTCCTGGGCACGGAGTTCATGCCGAAACTCGACGAGGGATACCTGCTGATCGAGACGCGACGGGTGCCGAGCGCGTCGCTGCCGCAGGGCGTCGCGGTGTCGGAGGACGTGGAGCGCACGCTGAAGTCGTTCCCGGAAGTCGCCCGAGTGGTGACGAACCTTGGTCGGCCGCACGAGGCGACCGAGACGATGGCGCTCAACCAGGCCGACGTGTACGTGACGTTCAAGCCGAAGCGGGAATGGCGAGCAGCCTCGCTCGATGTGGTGATCGAGCGCATGGACTCCGCGCTCGCCGAGATCCCGGGACTCGACTACGAGTTCAGCGCGCCGATGCGCATGCGACTCGACGAGGTCATCTCGGGCGTCCGGACCGACCTCGGCATCAAGCTCTACGGGGACAGCCTCCCGCTACTCCAGGAAAGGGCGGCCGAGATCGAACGCGTCGTGGCCGGAGTGCCTGGCGCGGTAGACGTCTCGGTCGGGACGAGCGCGGGGGCGTTGCAGCTCGAAGTCGACCTCGACCGCGCGGCGATCGCGCGCTACGGGCTCAATGTCGCAGACGTGCGTGAAGCCGTCGAAACCGGGATCGGCGGGGCTGAAGCGACACAGGTGCTGAATGGCCGTCGACGGTATCCGATCGTCGTGCGACTCGATGCGCCGTACCGCTCCACACCCGAAGCGGTGGGCCAGACGTTGATTCGAACGCCGGCCGGCGGTACGGTGACGCTCTCGCAGGTGGCGCGGCTCAGGACCGTGGAAGGCCCTGAGGTGGTGGAGCACGAAGGGGGGCAACGCTACGTGGTCGTGAAGAGCAACGTCCGCGGCCGCGACCTCGGCGGCTTCGTGGCAGAAGTCAGGCGCAGGGTCAGCGATCGCGTCGCTATGCCGCCGGGATACTTCGTGACGTACGGTGGCCAATTCGAGAACCAGGCCCGCGCGACCCGGCGACTGGCCGTCATCGTGCCACTGGTGCTCATGCTCATCGCCGCCCTCCTGTATGCGAGCTTCGGGTCGGTGCGTCACGCGCTCCTCGTCATGCTCAACGTGCCCTTCGCGCTTGTCGGCGGCATCGCCGCGCTCTGGCTCCGCGGCCTCAATCTCAACTTGAGCGCGTCCGTGGGCTTCATCGCGCTGTTCGGGGTGGCCGTGCTCAACGGCGTGGTGCTCCTGTCGTACATCAACCAGCTGCGTGCGACGGGCAGCGCGTTAGGCGACGCCGTCCGGGAGGGCGCGGCGGTCCGACTCCGCCCTGTGCTGATGACGGCGTTGGTGGCGAGCGTCGGGTTCATCCCGATGGCCGTCTCGCGCAGCGCGGGCGCCGAGGTCCAACGGCCGCTCGCGACCGTCGTCATTGGGGGGCTCGTGTCTTCGACCCTCCTGACGTTGCTCGTCCTCCCCACCGTGTACGCGTGGGTGGAGCAACGCTGGCTCGCGCGGTCGCCCGCCCCTGCTGGCGAATCGCTAGACTCCGGTGTTCCCCTTGCTGAACTCTCATGACGTTACCCAGCTCGCTCCGAGGCGACGCACACTGCGACGATTGCCGCTGAGCTATGAGTAACCGGGACCACTGGGAAGCTATCTACCGCCGGAAGGCACCAAGCGAAGTCAGTTGGTACCAACCGGAGGCGGTGCTGTCGCTGGATCTGATCCGGCGCACGACGCCGGCTCTCGACGCGCCGATCATCGACGTCGGCGGCGGCGCCTCCACGCTGGTCGACGGGCTGCTTGGGGCAGGGTACCGGGAGGTTACGGTGCTGGATTTAGCGCCGGCAGGCCTAACGCGCGCGCGGGAACGCCTCGGGGACCGGGCGACGCTCGCACGTTGGGTCGTGGCCGACATCCTCAACGCGCCACTGACGTTAGGCAGCGTCGCGCTCTGGCATGACCGAGCGGTCTTCCACTTCCTGACGGACCCGACCGACCGCGCGCGGTACGTAGCCCAGGTTCGGCGCGCGGTTCGCCCGGGCGGCCACGTTATTGTCGCGAGCTTCGCGCCCGACGGCCCCGCTCGGTGCAGCGGACTCCAGGTCATGCGTTACACACCGGAGTCAATGCACGCCGAATTCGGCGCCAGATTCCGCCTCCTCGCCAGCGTGCGTGAGGACCACCGGACACCGGGCGGATCGACCCAAGCTTTCGTGTATTGCCTGTGCCGAGTCGAAAACGACGCCAACCGTCGCGACGCTCCGCCCGAATGAATCGGACACTGCGCATGTCTACCGAGCGCTGGTGCCTGGCCGCTGCAGGCAGAGCCTTCCCAGGGGCATAGACGAAGGTGGCTAAAGGACGTCATCATGACCCCTAACGACAATGACTCCGGCGAAAGACGGCACGAGGAGAGTGCCCACGCTGGTCATGCACCGCACCACGTTCATCATGGGACTGGGTCCGCGGGCATGTCCGCGCCGGCGATAGTGCCGGGCGGACACACGCACCGCGCCAGCGACGAGACGCACGGCGGGCACGCCGCCCACGACAAACACGCGGGCCACAGCGTCGCGATGTTCCGCGACAAGTTCTGGATCTCGCTGCTGCTCACGCTCCCCACGCTCGTATGGGGCCACATGCTCCAGCGCGTGTTCGGTTACCACGCGCCGATGTTTGCGGGCAGCCAGTTGATCCCGGCGGTCTTCGGGACGGCGGTGTTCGCGTATGGCGGTTGGCCCTTCATCCAGGGCGCGTGGCGTGAGGTGAAGGATCGTCTCCCGGGGATGATGACGCTGATAGCGCTGGCCATCTCGGTGGCGTTCGTGTTCAGCGCGGCCGTCACGTTAGGTTACCCCGGCATGCCGCTCTGGGAGGAGCTGGCGACGCTGGTGACGATCATGCTCCTCGGCCACTGGCTCGAGATGCGCTCGATCTCGCAGGCCCAGGGGGCGCTCGGCGAGCTGGCCAAGTTGCTCCCGAACACCGCCACGCGGCTGGTCACCGACGGCGAGACCGAGCGGAGCGAAGACGTGCCCATCACCGCGCTGAGGGAAGGCAACGTCGTCTTGGTCCGGCCCGGGCAGAGCATCCCTGCCGATGGGATTGTCCTCGAGGGCGAGAGCTCCGTGAACGAATCGGTGCTCACCGGCGAATCGCGCCCCGTCGACAAGAGACAGGGCGCGAGAGTGATCGCCGGCACGACGAACGGCGCCGGATCGCTTCGTGTTCAGGTCACCGGCACCGGTGACCAAACGGCGCTCGCGCGGATCATGCGTCTCGTCGAGCAGGCGCAGTCGTCGCGGTCACGGGCGCAGGCACTCGCCGACCGCGCCGCCTTCTGGCTGACCTGGGTCGCGCTCGGCGCCGGCGCCATCACGTTCATCGCGTGGCTGGTCGCCGGAGCGACAGCCGCCGACGCGATCGAGCGCCTCGTGACCGTGCTCGTCATCGCCTGCCCGCATGCCCTCGGTCTCGCCATCCCGCTCGTGATCGCCATCTCCACGACGTTAGGCGCTCGCAGCGGCCTCCTCGTACGCAACCGCCGGGGTCTCGAGGAGGCCCGTAATGTCAACACCGTCGTTTTCGACAAGACCGGAACGCTGACGCGTGGTGAGTTCGGCGTCGTAGCCGTTACCCCGGCTGCGGGAGTCGATCCCGACGAGGCGCTGCGCCTAACGGCGGCGGTCGAAGCCGATTCGGAGCACCTGATCGCGCAGGGAATCGTACGGACGGCCGCCGAACGCCACCTGGTCGCTCCGCGTGCCGAGCGCTTCGAGGCGCTACCTGGCCGTGGCGTGCGGGCGGTCGTGAATGGCCGAACACTCTACGTCGGCGGTCCAGCGCTGTTGCGTGCTTTCCAGCTGCAGCCGGAATCTGCTGTCACGTCAGGTGCGGAGAGTGCGAGCCAGCGCGGACAGACCGCCGTCTACCTGGTCGAGGAGAGCGGTGACGTTCGAAGGGCGTTGGCCGCGCTCGCCGTCGCCGATGTCGTACGACCCGAGTCCGCCGAGGCGGTACGAGCGCTTCACAACGCGGGCGTGGAGGTCGTGATGATGACGGGCGATGCGAAACCGGTCGCCGATGCCGTGGCACGCGAGCTCGGGATCGACACGGTGTTCGCCGAAGTGCTCCCCGAGCAGAAGTCGAGCAAGATCGAAGAGCTTCAGCATGCGGGGAAGCGCGTTGCCATGGTCGGAGACGGCGTGAATGACGCGCCAGCGCTCGTGACGGCGGATGTCGGTGTCGCGATCGGCGCCGGCACCGACGTGGCCGTCGAGGCGGGTGACGTCGTGCTCGTGCGAAATGACCCGCGAGACGTGCCTCGAATCATCAACCTGTCGCGTGCGACCTACCGGAAGATGGTGCAGAACCTCTGGTGGGCGGCGGGCTACAACATCGTCGCGATCCCACTCGCGGCTGGCGTGCTCGCCCCGTGGGGGATCGTGCTGTCGCCCGCGGTCGGTGCCGTGCTCATGTCGCTGAGCACCGTCATCGTCGCGGTAAACGCGCAGCTGCTCCGCCGCACTGCGTTGGCGTGAGGCGAAAGCGAGGCCGTGCCTAACGGGGCGGTCACGGCGCACGGCGAATTGCCATATCCCGGCAGGCCCGCCCGTAGCGTCAGGCGGGCTGCCGGCCGCGTCATCGTACGACCTCGAAGTGCGCCATCATCCCGCTGGCGTGGTGCTCGAGGATGTGGCAATGGTACATCCACTCGCCCGGCCGGTCGTCGGGCAGGAAGGCGATCCGCACGCGGCCCTTGGGCGGCACGTTGACCGTATCCTCCCACGAACGGAACGCGGGCGGCTCGCCGTTCACCTCGAGCACCTGGAAGAAGAAGCCGTGCAGGTGGAAGGGATGGTCCATCAGCGTGTCGTTGATGACGTCCCACACCTGGAGCTCGCCGACCTTGACCGGCTGGTCGCGATGGTGCTGCTCCTTGTTGATGACGAAGTCTACGCCGTGGCGGAGGCTCGCCTTTACGCCCAAGTGCACCTCACGTGTCGGGGTGACCGGCCCCGTCGCGAGCGGCTCGATGTGCCGCAGCACCGAGGGGACTACGGCCCGTGACGCGGCGGCAGGACCCACGCGTAGTCTAGCGAACTGCTCGCGCCGCGGTCGCGCGACCGTCATGCGGTTATACGGCAGAGCCTCGATCTTGATCGTCTCGCCCTCCTCGAACGGGCCGACGGCGAGCTCCACGCGGTCGGCGGGCGCAAGCAGCACTTCGTTTGCCGTCACCGGCGCGTCGATCAGCCCGCCATCCGTGCCGATGATCGTGAACGGCCGCTCACCGATGGAGAGCCGCACGTAGCGGGCGCTCGCAGCGTTCACGATCCGCCAGCGCTCGATCTGCCCAGCGGCGATCGTCAGCTCCGGCTCTTTCTTCCCGTTCACGAGCCGTGTGCTGCCTTGCCGCCCGTCGTGCTGCTCGATCCACCAGCCCGGCGGCTTGATCTGCCCCTTTCGATCCAATGCCACGTCGTCGAGTACGAGCACGCGCTCGCCATCGAGCTGCGGCTCGTTAGGCCCGCGAACGACGATGGCGCCGTAGAGGCCGCGCTCGAGCTGCACGACCTCGTTGCTGTGTGGGTGGTACCACAACGTGCCGGCATCAGGCAGTCTGAAGCGGTAGGTGAACGTCTCGCCTGGAGCAATGGGATGCTGTACCATGTCCGTACCGTCCATCGCCGCGGGGATCTGGAGCCCGTGCCAGTGGATGGTGGTCGGCTCCGGCAGCCGGTTCGTTAGGCGGACCTCGAGGACGTCGCCGACCCGGGCCTCGATGGTCGGGCCCGGGATCCGGCCGTTGAAACCCCACGCGCGTGTCGCGCGGCCGGGGGTGAACTCCCAGTCCATCTCGGCCGCCTCGAGGTCGACCTCGACGACGGAGTGACCAGCGTCGGGAACGGCGGTCTCGTACGCGCGGGTGTACGCGGCGCGGGCATCGGCCGCGACGGCGTGAACCACGGGGCCGTGGGCGTGGCCGTGTCCCGCGTGCGCGTGGGCGGGTTGTGCGTGCTCGTTGTAGTGGGCGGCGTGCTCGTGCTCGGTGTCGTGGGGGTGCGATCCGCGTGACATGTGAGCCTGCCTGTAGGGAGCGTGTCAAAGGTCTGCGAGGGATGCCTAACGTTCGGGCCCGAGGGAGCTGTCGTTGATAGGCGATGCCCGACCCGTCGGCACGGATTGTGGGAGGAACATACTTTCGCGGGTTCGGAACCGACCCGCTCGGCCGTCTCGCATAGAGCGTGCGGCCGCCGAATATATACGACGGCCCCGAGTATCAGAAAAGCTCAGGCGTAGGGCCTCCGTTGTGCTGCCCGTTGAGCCCGCCCAGTCTGGGCGGGCTCATCGCTCTGCCAAATCGTTAGGCGCCTACGAGCGATCGCACGCCCATTATCGCGACCGGATCATTTACGAGCGCTCCTTCGGGCTGAAGAACCCCAACGCCACCGCGCACGCTCGACAGGTCGGATCTGACGTCGTTAGGCAGGCTCGAGCGGTCGTCTGTTGGCGCCGGCGGCAGTGGGTCAGCGCCCGCGCAGTGAGCGGGCGTACTGCCCCGGCGTCTCGCCGAATGCCTGGCGGAACACGCGCGTGAAGTGCGACTGGTCCGAGAAGCCCGCATCGAGTGCGATCATCGAGAGCGGTCGGTTGCCGTTTGCCACCTCGGCGCGTGCCCGCTCGATCCGGCGGCGCCTAACGTAGGTCGCGACCGTCGTGCCGTGATACCGGCGGAACGTGCGGAGCAGATGTGACGCGTGCACGCCGGCGAGTGTGGCGAGTTCGGTGACCGAGGGCGGTTCCGCACCGGCGGCCTCGATCGCGTCCTCCACACTCTGGAGCCAGCGCGGTCGCCGCCGCTCGCCGAGCACCGGAAGCCGCGACAGATCGGCGACGAGGAGCAGGAGCGCGCCCTCGATGGCGAAGCGTGAGACGCGGTCCGGCTCGCGGAGCTCGGCGCCGAGCCGCGCTGCCCAGGTGACCGCGGCTCCGTCGCGCAGGATCTGTGACGCGGTCGGCAACGCGGCTTCGCCGGCGCCGACGCGCGCGAACCACCGCGCTGAGAACTGAATGTTGAGCCACCGTCCTGGCGTGAGATATCGGTGGCCGTGCGTCGCGTACGACGGCGTGTAGAGCAGGCTCTGCGCGCCCAGCTCCCGCGTGCGACTGCCGATCTCCTCCGTCGCGCTACCCTGGAGCACGAAGCTCAGAAGCGGCGCATCGTGCGCGTGGGCAGCGACTCGCAGCCCCGCGGCGTACGTGTTCTCCGCGACCGATACGCCGTCGAACACCTGCGCGCGCACCAGCGCTCCGACGAACTTCCCCATCTCGAGCGGTGCGGTCATGCGCTCTCCACGCGAGGCACCCTGAGACTGCTCTCAATCGCCAATATAGGCGTCGCCGAAAAAAAGTTCACCACGTTTGTTCCAGCGTGCGCGTTCGGTGCTAGAACGAGGGCGCGGGCCATGGAATGTTGGCGTTGGTCATCACGCGACATCACCTCCGTACCCGCCATGCACACGACATTTCCGTCCGCTCCGCTCTCCGTCGGGATGGTATTGTTCCCCGGCCTCACGCAGCTCGACCTGACCGGCGCGTACGAAGTGCTCGCGCGCATGCCCAACACCCGAGTGCGCCTCGTGGCGTCCACGCTCGATCCGGTCCGGAGTGAGTGGGGGCTGACCATCTTGCCGGACGCCACGTTCGGCGACGCGCCTGCGCTCGACGTCCTCTGCGTCCCGGGTGGATGGGGCGTCAACGGACGCCTCGACGACGAGGAGCTGCTCGGCTTCCTGCGCACGCGCGCGGACCACGCACGTTACATCACCTCGGTGTGCAGCGGCGCTCTCCTCCTCGGCGCCGCTGGTCTGCTCCGCGGCTACCGCGCGACCACGCACTGGCTCTCGCTCGATCTACTCCCGCTCCTGGGAGCCGAGGCGGTCCGGCAGCGCGTGGTGCGTGATCGCAATCGAGTCACGGGCGCGGGGGTGACGGCGGGGATCGACTTCGGCCTCGCCCTCACCGCCGAGCTCTTCGGGCCAGCCGCGGCGCAGCGGATCCAGCTCGCGATCGAGTACGCGCCCGCGCCGCCGTTCGACAGCGGGTCGCCGGACACGGCTCCGGACGAGATCCGTCACGCGCTCGGTCGCGACAGCGAGGGCGCACTTCATCAGCGGCGAGCGCTCGTCGAAGCCGCCGCGCGCCGCCTCGGTTGACTGCCGCGTTTCTGCCAAGGCGTTTCTGCCAAGGCGTTTCTGCCAAGACGAGGGTTTCGTGCTAGAGCGCGGCCTGCGGAAACACGATCGTACGGTCGCAGCACGCGAGCGATTGCCATACCTCGAACCGGAAGCGACCGCATGGCTTACGTAATCGGAATCGTCCTGGCCCTCGCCGTCTCGGTCTACGCGACCGCGCTGCGGCTCGATCGAGATCGCGCGTTCTACCCGACCGTGCTCGTCGTGATCGCCTTGTACTACGTGCTGTTCGCCGTCATGGGAGACTCGGGCGGCCGCGTGATGATCGTCGAGTCGCTCATCGCGGGTGTCTTCGTCGTGGCGGCGTCGCTCGGCTTCCGGCGAAGCCTCTGGCTGGTCGTCGCGGCGCTCGCCGGGCACGGCGTCCTGGACCTCTTCCACGCGCGTCTCGTCGCGAATCCCGGCGTGCCCGCCTGGTGGCCGGCGTTCTGTCTGACCTACGATGTCGCCGCCGCCGGCTACCTGGCGTGGCGCCTAACGCACGACCAGATCCAGCGTGTACCAGTCGCCTAACGCACATCCAACCATTCTTGCTCACAGGAACCATGTTCATCATGAGGCGCTGGGTGAAACGAGTCGCGCTCACAGCGGCATGCCTGCTGGCGATCGTCGTCGTCGCGGGCGCGAGCTTCGAGGCGTTCATGCGCTACCGCGCCGAGCGAGACTATCCACCGCCCGGTCAGCTCGTCGACGTCGGCGGCCGATTCCTGCAGATCGACTGCCGGGGATCGGGCTCGCCGACCGTCGTTCTCGAGTCCGGGCTCGACAACCTCGGCTCGCTGAGCTGGGCCGCGGTCCACGACTCGCTCGCGCGCACCACGCGTGTGTGTGCGTACAGCCGGGCCGGCTTGTTGTGGAGCGACCCCGCGCCAACGCCGTTCGACCCGTGGCAGGTCGCGCGAGACCTGCACGCCGCGCTCACCACGAGTGGCGAGACGCCGCCGTGGGTCATGGTCGGCCATTCGTTAGGCGGCCCGTATGTCGTGCTGTTCACGAGCCGCTACGCCGCGGAGGTCGCGGGGCTCGTGCTCGTGGATGGCTCGCACCCAGCGCAGCTCGCGCGCTTCCGCGAAGCGACGGGTAAGTCGATGCAGCCGACGACCGGCGCGGTGGCGATCGGCTCCGCGCTCGCGTGGACCGGCATTGTGCGGCTCGCATCGGGCGGCGCTGCGCCAACGAAGTGGCCCGCGGTCGCGGCCGTGGTGCCGCGTGCCTACCTTCCGACCTCGGTCGAGGCGTTGCGTCGGGAGACCGACGCGATCAGCACCACACTGGACGCGGCGGGCCAGGTGCGTCAGCTCGGTTCCCGGCCGCTTGTGGTGCTCACCGCGACAGAGAAGACGTCGCCAGCAATGCTTGCGGCCTTGGGGCTCACGCAGGCGCAGGGCGTGCGCATGCAGGCGGCGTGGGAGACGCTCCAGGCGGACGAGGCGACGTGGTCGATCGACGGCCGGCACGAGCGGGTGCCTAACGCGTCACACTACATCCAGTTCGACCGTCCCGATGTCGTGATCGGTGCGGTGCGGGACGTGGTCGCGCGTGTGCGCGGCACGCACGGCACGTCGCCGCAAGCCCGTTAGCGCCCGCGCAGCGAGCGGGCGTACTGCCCCGGCGTCTCGCCGAATGTCTGGCGGAACACGCGGGTGAAGTGCGACTGGTCCGAGAAGCCCGCGTCGAGCGCGATCATCGAGAGCGGTCGGCTGCCGTTTGCGACCTCGAGACGGGCGCGCTGGATCCGCCGACGCCTAACGTAATTGGAGATCGTAACGCCGTGGTGCCGACGAAACGTTCTCAACAGATGCGTGGGATGCACGCCGGCTAGCTGCGCGAGCTCCGCGACGGAAGGCGGCGATGGGTGGCCGGCCTCGATTGCCTCCTCCACGCTTCTCAGCCAGCGCGGCCGGCGGCGCGCCGAGTCGACACGGACGCGCGCGAGGTCAGCCACCATCAGAATCATCGCGCCGTCGATCGCGAGGCTGGAGACAGTGTCGCGGTGGCGAACCTCGGTGCGAACGCGGGCCGCCCACGCCGCGGCCGCGTGGCTGTGAAGGATCTGCGCCGCGGTCGGCAATGTCGAGGAGCCCTCGGCGATTCGCGCCAGCCATGAATCCGTGAGCTGCATGTTGAACCAGCGCCCGGAGCGGCCGAATCGGTAGCCGTGCAGCGCGTACGCCGGTGTGAGCAACAGATCCTGGGCGGTAACGAGACGCGTGCGACCGGCGACATCCTCTACGCCGTCGCCTTCGAGGACCAGGCTGATCACCGGGTCGGCGTGCACATGGCACGGTATGACCTGGCCGGCCACGAAGCTCCCTTCGTACACGATGACATCGCCGTGTGCGTGTACGTACAGAGCTGGCCCGACGTACCGCTCGAGCGTCACGGGCGCCGGCATGTGCCTTCCCAGAGATTGCTACGCGGTGAGCTCGAAGCGATCGGCGTCGGGTCGATGACGACAGCACTGGCTTTCTACGCCAGTCATCGGCCGAGCTCACGCTCCCACGATCGTTCGGCTGTGAGCCGCGCGCAAGGCAGAGCAGGCCGCGACTGCACGATCGGATAACCCAGCGGCTGAATTGTACCAAAAGGTGGGACTCGTGCTATAGGCGGCGGGGCGATTCAGCGACGTTCAGGGTGCGTCATCACTCGAATTCGCGACCCAAGGATCGCTGCTCCCATGCACCTCCGTCTGGCACCGCTGCACTCGCGCCGCTCGGCAATTCGACCGTCCTTTCTAACTGCCGGCGTGCTCATGGCTCTCACGGCATGCAGTCATTTCCGCGGCAGCGCGCCCAGCCCTGACATCGCGACAGTGAAGGTGTCGGCGCACCACGTGTACCGCGCATCGGTGCGTCCGGCTGTCGTGCCCATTCCCGTTCGCCGCCTGCAGAGCTGGACCTTGCACATCGACACCGTCGACGGGCGCCCGGTCGACGTGGCGACGATCACGATGAACGGCGGCATGCCTCAGCACGGCCACGGCCTTCCCACGGCACCGCGTGTCACTCGCGCGATGGGCAACGGCGACCACGTCGTGGAGGGCGTGAAGTTCAACATGGGCGGCTGGTGGGTCGCGCGGTTCGCGATCGCGAGCAGTGCGGGGACGGATACCGTCACCTTCAACCTGAGCCTCTGATGCCTAGCACTGCCATTGGCCGCTCACGCACAGTCCGGGTGCTGCTCGGGCTCGGGGCGGTTGTGCTGGTGATCTCGATGATCGGGACCGTTAGGCGCAGGCAGGTAAAATGGACGCCGGCGGAGCTCGCCCTCCTCAGGTCGCTCTCGATCCGTACGCTCGAACCCCTCGGCGATGACCCGTCGAATCGCTACGCCACCGACCCCCGCGCCGCAGCACTCGGTCGACAGCTGTTTTTCGATGCCCGGCTGAGCGGCAACGGTAAGGTATCGTGCGCGACCTGCCACGTGGCTTCGCAGGACTTCCAGGACGGCAAGCCGCTCGCGGATGAAATCGGCCGGACTGCTCGTCGCACGATGCCAATCGCGGGAACGGCACACAGCCCGTGGCTCTTCTGGGACGGTCGTGCCGACAGCCAGTGGGCCCAGGCGCTCGGGCCACTCGAGAGCGCCGTCGAACACGGCGGAAGCCGCACGCAATACGCGCATGTCGTGGCCGATCAGTATCGGGCCGAGTACGAGGCTGTCTTCGGCGCGCTGCCCGACCTGACCGGGTTGCCTCGGCGAGCCGGCCCGGTGTCGGACACGACGCTGCGCTCCGCGTGGGAGCGAATGCCGGCCGGTCGTCGCGATGAGATCTCGCGCGTGTACGCGAACATCGGCAAAGCGATTGCGGCCTACGAGCGCCGCATCGAGCCCGGAGTCTCGCGCTTCGACCGATACGTCGATGCCGAGCTTGCTGGCGGCCGGCACACGCCCGAGAGCTCCCTAACGAGTGACGAAGAGGCTGGCCTGCGCCTCTTCATTGGCCGAGCGCGCTGCGTCACGTGCCACAACGGGCCGCTACTCACCGATGATCACTTCCATAACACGGGCGTACCGCTCCCACGTCTCGCGTTGCCGGCCGACAGTGGTCGCGCAGCCGGCGGGCCCAAAGCGGTTGCCGGTGAGTTCAGCTGCGCGAGTCGATACAGCGATGCAAAACCGGAGGACTGCCAGGAGCTGCGGTTCGCGGTGGCGGAGGGTCCGGAGCTCGTGCGTGCGTACAAGACGCCGTCCCTCCGGAACGTCGCGGGCCGAGCGCCCTACATGCACGCCGGCCAGCTGGCGTCGTTGCCGGAAGTGGTCGCGCACTACGCCGCGGCTCCCGCCGCACCGTTCGGTCGCTCCGAGCTCGAGGCGGTCCGGCTGTCGCCTAACGAGCGGCATCAACTCGTCGCGTTCCTGCAGGCGCTGACCGGGCCGCTCGTCGCGCCTGCCACGTATCTCGAGAATCCGGCGCCGCGCCCGTGAACGCGTCAGGCGCGCTCCTCGGCGCGTGGTCGCGGAAGGAGCGCTGGCGTCCGGTTTCGCGGCCCGATTCGATCGCCAAGTACGCATTACAAACCCGAGACCAATAGGCGTCCCATGTCACTACACCACGAGCATCACCAGCACGCGAATCACGGGCACCACAGTCACAGCGACAGCGCACACGTCCACGGTGGTCACGGCTCGGTCATTCACGCGCCATCCGACGATGCAGCCGCGAGTTACCAACAGGCATACGATCAGGCCGAGCCAGAACCCGGCTGCACGGTGGTCCGCGTGGACCTCGACGCCCGCGAAGCGGATTGGGAGTTCACGCCCGGGCGGGCCACCCGTGTGTGGGCATTCAACGGACAGGTCCCGGGTCCGTTCATCGATGCGTCCGTCGGCGACGTGCTCGAGGCGCGCCTGACGAATCGACTCCCGGAGCCGACCACGCTCCACTGGCACGGTCTTCGTCTACCCGCGCCGATGGATGGCACCGACATGGTGCAGCATCCGATCGGGCCGGGAGAGACGTTCACCTATCGCTTCAAGCTCCTCGACGCCGGCACGTTCTGGTATCACTCGCACAGCAACGAGACCGTGCAGGTGGAACGGGGGCTGTACGGAACGCTCGTCGTGCGCGCGGCCGACGAGCCGCTGTTCGACCGCGAGCGCGTGCTCGTAATGAGCGACGTGTTGCTCGACCGGAATGGACAGGTCGCCGCGCCTGGCGACGCGCGAGAGCGACGCGGCGGCCGCGAGGGCAACGTGCGCCTGGTGAACGGGACGTCGGAGCCGGAGCTCATGATGTGGGGCGGACAGGTCGAGCGGTGGCGGATCGTCAATGCCGGCGGTGCCCGCTACGTGCGGCTGTCGGTTGGCCGGCGGCCGTTTCGTATCGTCGGTACGGGAGGCGGCCTCCTCGACGGCCTAACGATCACGCGAGACGTTGTGCTTACACCGGGCGAGCGAGTCGACATCGCCGTCGGACCCTTCGAGCCAGGAGAAGTCGTCTCCGTTCTATCCGAGCCATACGACCGCGGAATGGGCACGAGCGGCGATGAGCTCTTCGCGACGGTTCGAGTCGGCTCGGCAGCGCCCTCGAGCTCCGGCATGCCGGAGTGCGCTCGCGCGATAGAGCCGCTGGTCGGAAGGTCGACCACTCCGACGCGCGAGGTGTCGTTCAGCGAGCGAATCGACGCTCATGGCGACGTGACGTTTCTGATCAACGGCGAGCAGCACTACCGCGATGAACCGGTCACGGTCGGCGAGCTGCAGGTCTGGGATATCGTCAACGCGACCAGCATCGACCACCCGTTCCACCTGCACGGGTTCTTCTTTCAGGTGCTGGAACGTAATGGGACGCCGCCGGCGTACCGATCGTGGGAGGACACCGTGAACGTGCCGGCCGGCGGGCGCGTTCGCATCGCCTGGACGCCGGATGATCGGCCGGGTGAGTGGATGTACCAATGCCATATACTGGGCCATCACGCCGCGGGGATGATGGCGCACTTCGCCGTCGTGCGGCCTTGCGACAGCGATCGCGCACCGCGGCACCCCGCAGGTTAGCCGCTGCGTTCAAGCCGCAGCGCCATAAAGCCGCGAGATTGACTCCCAGGTCTCGACGGCGTTCGACCAAACGGAGGCATGTATGAGTGGACAGCTACTCCAATCCAATTGCGCGCCCGCCCGACCCGCGCGCTGGACGTTCGACATTTCGGCGACAATGGCGGCGATGGGCGTCGCCGTCGCGGTGGCCGTGCCGATTACGAGTGGGGGCGGCCGTGCCCCCTCGCACTCTGCGCGCGCCACAGCAGCAGCGTTCTCGAGGCTCGCGGATATCCCTTCGCACAACGGTGTGTACCGCGCGTCTCTAGTGGCGTCGTCGAACGCGGCAGACCGATTCGATTCGCCGGTGTGGACCGTGAAGGTCGAGACCGCCGCCGGCGCTCCGGTGGAAGATGTAGCGCTCGCGCTGGAAAGCTGGATGCCGGACGACGATGCGGTGCCCGCGACGCACCCGCGCGTGACGCGTTACCTCGGCGACGGACGCTATCGGGTGGAGGGGCTCCGCCTCGACCGGCGCGGCTGGTGGAATGTCAGGCTGCAGATTGCGCGGCCCAACAACACCGACAGTCTGGCCTTCAACCTGGTGCGTTAGGCGATGCGCGTGGAACGCTTCGAGACGATCGTCGTCGGCGCCGGGCAGGCCGGCCTTGCTGTCGGTCACCATCTCGCAGCGCGCGACGTCGACTTCGTGATCCTCGACGGAGCATCGCGGCTCGGCGAGGTGTGGCGCAACCGATGGCACTCCCTACGTCTATTCACGCCCGCCGGCTATTCTGGTCTCCCGGGAATGCATTTCCCTGCGCCGGCGTCCCACTTGCCGGACAAGGACGAGGTGGCCGAATACCTAACGCGCTACGCCGAGCGGTTCGACCTGCCGGTGCGGCTCAACTCGCGAGTCCATTCGCTCGCACACGACGGCGAACGGTTTACGCTCCGTACGGACAGCCATGTTCTGGAGGCCGACAACGTTGTGGTAGCGACCGGGCCGTTCCAACGACCCAGGATTCCGGCGATTGCCGGCCGGCTCACGTCGGACATTTTGCAACTGCACTCGAGCGAATATCGTGATCCGCTCGATCTTCCCGACGGACCTGTGCTTGTTGTGGGAGCGGGGAATTCGGGCTCGCAAATCGCCCTCGAGCTCGCGCGCGTCCGCCAAGTCTGGCTCGCGGGCCGAAATACGGGCTATGTGCCGCGCCGGCTGTTCGGCCGCGACGTGTTCGACTGGATCTGGCCAGTAATGTCGCGCGCCTCGACCAACACACGACTGGGTCGCCGTCTCCGAGACCGAACGCGACACAAGGGAGATCAACGCATCGGTATCGCTGAAAAGGCGCTGACGAACGCAGGAATCGTCCGTGTCGGTCGGCTCACCGGCGAACAGTCAGGGCTGCCAGAATGCGAGGGCACGGTGATCGATCCGCGAGTTATCGTGTGGTGCACAGGCTTCGAGCCCGACTACCGGTGGGTCAACCTTCCCGTGCTCGATGAAGATGGCTACCCGCGTCACCGTCGAGGCGTCGCTGCGGATGTTGCCGGACTCTACTTCGTCGGTCTCCGATTCCAGCATCGTATGACGTCATCGCTGATGGGCGGCGTGGGCGAGGACGCCGCGTTCATCGCGGACCATGTGGCGCGGCGCTGCTCGATGGACGCGGCGGCATAACGGTTCCACGACTCGTCGTCTCAATCGCGGTGCCGACCGGGCGGCGCGCTCGTTACACTGCGGCGACGTTAGGCGCCAAAGGCTGTAACACGCAGAACAGTGTTGCGGTATCTGCAGCCGTCCCTTGCCAAGCCAGCGGTACGATCTCGTGCTCGGACGACGCAACTGTCTCTGCAAAACCGTTATTCGCCGGTTCGATTCCGGCCGGCGCCTCTATGTGGTGAAAGGAGTTACGCCTTCGTCGTTTCTGACGCACCCGGCACGGTTGTGTCGACTGCGCGCCGGTCATGCTGAGGTTGCGCGACCGCCGGCAGGTTGGTGCGCTTCGAGATTCGAAAGGCATTCTTACCCTCGCGCTTGGCCTCGTACAAGGCCAGGTCCGCGCTCTCCATCAGTGTCGCCGAGTCCCAGCCGTGGGCCGGGTAGAGGCCGACGCCTACGCTGGTGGTGATGCGGACGGTGTGGCCCTCGATGCCATAGGGTTGCGACACTACCTCGATCACCTTGGCGGCGATCATGGCTGCATCCTCGGGGCTGCTGACATGCCACAACGCGACCACGAATTCGTCTCCGCCAAGGCGCGCTACGGTATCCTCGTCGCGCACCGCCGCCACCAGCCGCTCGGCGACCATCTTCAGCAGCGTGTCCCCGACTCCGTGGCCTAACGTGTCGTTGATCTGCTTGAATCCGTCCAGATCCAGACACACCACGGCCATCGCGCTCTTGTGCAGTCCACTATAGGCGAGAGCGATCCGCATTCTCTCGGCGAGGAGACGCCTGTTGGCAAGCCCCGTCAGCGGGTCGTGCAGCGCCAGGGACTCCAGCGTCCTGGCGTAACTGCTGGCCGCGTCGTGCAGCAGGCGGACTTCAAGCATGTTGTGGACGCGCGCCAGGACCTCCGCCAGATCGAACGGCTTGCTGAGGAAATCCTTCGCACCGCCCTGCAGCGCGCGTAGCTTGTGAGCCGGCTGAGCGGTCACGGCCAGCACCGACAGGTAGCCGTCGATCTCGATCTCCTTCAGGCCCTCCATGACCTCGAACCCGTCCATGTCCGGCATCTGGAGATCGAGCAGGATCAGGTCGAAGCGATTGTTGCGGTGTAGCTCGCAGACCTCGCGTGGATCCATTGTAGAAGCGACGCACGTGTAACCGGCAGCGTGCAGAATGCGTTCGAGCAAACTTACATTCGCTTCATTATCGTCGACGATCAGGATCTTAGCGTTCAGAATGTCCGATGCGGTGACCATGACGCTCGACTACCTTACGTGTTGTGGGCAATGCCGACTGCTGCCATGGCAAACGCCTCGTCAAGCGCGTCCATGAATTCATGGACTTTGATCGGTTTCGTTAGGTACCGGCAGAATCCTGCCTCCAGACCCTTCTCGATGTCGCGCGGGATGGCGTTGGCGCTGAGTGCGACGACAGGGATGGATGCGGTGGTCGGATCGCGCCGTAGGATGGCCAACGCCTCGATGCCGCTGATGCCCGGGAGATTGATGTCCATCAGGATCACATCAGGTTGACGCGTACGGGCGATCTCGATTCCGGTATCAGCATCTGCGGCGGCGAATAGCCGCATTCCTGGTCGGCGCGCAATGAGCTGCTCGACCAGTTGCAGGTTCGCCGGGTTGTCTTCCACGTAGAGCAGGGTCCGCAGCAACTCATCGCCCGGCGAGCCGGGTTCGAGACTCGTTGGGGTCTCGACTTCAGCGGCCAGCCGCGGAGCAGCAGTCGACACGAGCTCGAACCAGAATACGCTTCCCGTCCCGACGGTGCTCTTCACACCGATTGCTCCGCCCATCAGTTCGACGAGTCGCTTGGTCACCACGAGGCCGATGCCGGTGCCTTCGATGTTGGCTTGTTGACCGAGACGATTGAATGGCTGGAACAGCTGGGCAAGCTTGTCCGGCGGTAGTCCCGCGCCCGAATCCGTGACCGACACGCGAACCCGATCCCGAGCGCTCGCGGTGCAGCCCACGACGACGGTTCCACCCTCCTTGTTGTACTTGATCGCATTGGAAAACAGATTGATCAGTATCTGTTTCACCCGTGTCCGGTCGGCGTCGATGAAGTACGGGCCGTCGAACTCGGGGAAGGTCATGCGGATGCCCCGCTTTTTCGCCTGCGGCTCGATCATCGTCTTGCACTCGAGCATGACGTCGCGCAGCGACATCGGCTCCGGCGACAGCGACAGCTTCCCGGACTCGATCATTGCGAGATCCAGGATCTCATTGATCAGGTCGAGCAGATACCATCCCGCGTGGAGGATCTGCTCGATGCTTGCTTTCTGGGCGGGCGACGGCGGAGGAGAATCGGACTCCATCAGTTGACCGAAGCCGAGGATCGCATTGAGTGGCGTGCGCAGTTCGTGGCTCATGCCCGACAGGAAATCCGATTTCGCGAGGTTGGCCGTTTCCGCCGCGGCCTTGGCGTTGGTCAGATCCGCCTCCACCTGCCTGCGCGCGGTCAGATCGCGGGTCAGCTTTGCGAAACCGCGCAGGGTTCCCGCTTGATCGCGGATCGCCGTCGTCACCACGTTCGCCCAGAACCTCGACCCATCCTTGCGCGTTCGCCAGCCTTCATCCTGGCACCGTCCCTCGGCTGTCGCCACGTCCAGGTCGCGCTGCGGTTTTCCGCTCTCGACATCTGCGTCGAGATAGAACCGCGACAAGTGCTGATCGACGATCTCCTCCGCACTGTAGCCGATGATCCGCTGCGCCCCGGCATTCCAGCTCACGACACAGCCTTGCGGATCCAGCATGACGATCGCGTAGTCGGTTACGCTCTCCACCATCAGCCGGAAGCTCTCCTCGGTCCATCGGAGCTGCTCTTCGATGCGCTTGCGCGCGGAGTTATCGGTCCCGATCAGTAGATAGCCGATGATCGTCTCCTGCGCGTCGCGAAGCGCGGTGACCGACACGATCGCGGGAAAGCGACTGCCGTCCTTGCGGATGTAGGTCAGCTCGTAGATGTCCTCGATCCCGCGCGATGCCTTGAAGACCAGTGCCTCGAACCCAGGGGTAATGGGGGTGGCCAGCTCGTCGCTCAATGCCTGGGCGCGCGCGATCACTTCCCGCGGATCGGAGATGTCGGCCGGCGTGATCCGATTCACTACCTCGGCGGCCGCGTAGCCGAGCATGCGCTCGGCGCCGACGTTGAACAGCTGAATGACGCCCTTCTCGTCCGTCGCGATGCTGGAGAAGTTGGCGCTGTTCAGGATCGCCTTCTGCAAGGCCCCTGTCTTGAGCGCTGCTTCTACGCGTCGGACTTCGGTGACAGCTTCGGCTTCCGCGACGGCGTCGAGAGCGGCTGCACGGCGGTCACTTGGACGCATGAGCCATCTCCGGTCAAATGGTGGCGAGTCGCGAAGTCCTATCCATCGGAATTCCCTCGGGCCACCAATGCCGCGCGATTCAGGCGCCAGCGGCTCGCTCTTCTTTAAGCCTACACCGTGGTCTGGCGGTGACATAGCGAGCGTGGAGTTTCCCTTCTCAAAACGACGTCAGACGCCCCGTCAGCGTTTTCTCCGGTGAGGCCGATCCGAGGCCGCGGCGCGCCACCCGCGCGCAGCCTCGGGCCCCATGCGCCAGCGAAAGGTGATGTCAGGGAGGTCGTTGTTGTCCCGTGCAATCCGCCGTGAGTACGCCGTCGGCTTCCATTGTACCGCCTGTCGCTGGATGGCGACCATGCGGGCAAAAACGGGGGGGAACGTGAAGAGATCGACAAGCTCCGGATCGAACTGCGTGCCACGCCCGTCGAGAATCACGTTACGCGCGACCTCGCTCGAGCGCCGATGCCGGTACGAGCGACGGTGCGTGATGGCGTCGAAGGTATCGACGATCGCGACGAGTCGAGCCGCGAGCGGGATTCGGCGTCCCTTCAGCCCACGGGGGTAGCCGCCACCGTCCCAGCGCTCATGATGCGAAAGGACGCCTTCGGGCAGTTCCGGATATAAACCGCTAAGCGGTGCGAGCACCGTCGCTCCGCGCTGCGGGTGCGTCGCGATCGCGCGGCGGTCTGCTGGCATCAGTGTGGCGTCGTCGTGGACGATGTCGAACAACGCTCCGTGGATCTTGCCGATGTCATGGAAGAGCGCGACGAGCTCGATCACGCGCTGCTCGTGCTCTGGCAGGTCAGCCGCGTCCGCAAGGATGAGCGCGTACGTCGCGACGCGACGCACGTGGGCGCCAGTCTCCGAATCGTTCGCGTCGATCGCGTTGAGCAGCATCTCGAGCGACGCAGCGACGAACCGCTCGAGGGCATGTCGCGTTGGCTGGGCGTGGTTGCGGCGACGTCGCCCACTGCGTCGCGCTCGCTGACGGAGTGTCGAGGTTCGGAGAGGGAGATCCATGGGGGAGTTCGGTAGCAAATCTCTTCCTGGTGGTCGGCCGACTGTACTCAGAAGAGCGCCACGCAATCCGCCCGGCACTGGACGGCGCCTAACGTCTCCGAAACCGACGTTTGAAGGACGCGCGTCTCGTGCGATGTGCGATCAGCAGCTTGAACGACGCAGAGCTCCTGACTGGTCGAGATTCCCAAAGATGCAGATGTCGGGCAACTCCGCCAGCCCTGGAGGGCAGACCGCATCTTCTCTTCCACCCGGCATCCGCTTCGCCTAGTTCGCTCGTCTGCGTTGCGTTTTCTACAAGCTCTTGAGGTACTCCACCAAATCCCGCTTTTGCGGCGCGGAGAGACGGAGCGTCAGCACCCGGTCGTAGTGGTCGACGACGTTGACGAGTGTGGCGGCGCTGCCGTCGTGGAAGTACGGCGGGTGCTGCCAAAGCGCGCGGAGGGGCGTGGTCCGGTATTGCTTGTTCGCGGTGCGCAGCGCGTAGGCCGCGTCCATCCCTGTCTCCGACGGCGCGTGGAGCGTCCCGGTGTTGTTGTCCGTGCCCGTTGCGCCGACGTGGCAGCGTGCGCACCCGTTGTCGAACACCGCGCGCCCACGCTGGGCCGCCGCGGCGTCGAAGCTTCCGGCTGGTGGCTGCGGAGCCTCGATACTGTGCTGATAGCCGCGGAGGGCGGCGAGCTTCGGGCCGACCATGTCGGGCGACTGTTTGATGGCGATGCCGAGACGGGGGTCGGAGAAGTCGCCGTGCCCGTGCATCTGCGTGACGGCAACGTACGCGTTCCAGTAGGAGATCGGGCCCTCCGCCGTATAGGTCTCGTTCTTCACCTGCGCCAGGCCGTACGCCGGCGGGAGAACGAGCGGCGTGCTCTTTCCGTCGAGGTTATAGCGCGGGTCGTATTTTCCGGGGCCCCACGAGCTGTACACAGCCTTCTGCGCCGGTGTGATGGCAGGCGACAGCGCGATGATTGCACCGACGTTGAGGTCGGCGTTAGGCCAGCCGTCCTTGCGACGACCGATGCCCTTGGAGAACGAGTCGTCGACCGTCGAGTGGCACAGCGCGCAGGTGATGCCGAGCCGCGTCAGTGTGTCCTTGCCGTTCACCGCGGTGACGGTGCCCTTGAGTCCCACTACGGCGTTGAGCTTGAGGAGCGCCACCGTCGTGGCTGGGCTAGTAAGATCCACCTGGCCGTTCTTGATGCCCTGCGCAACATCGGCTGGAATCGCTTCGGCGTCCACCTTGAGCCCGACCTTCAGCGCCACCGTGGGACTCACGGACTGCTGCACCACCTCGTGCATCCGCACGGTGTCGGTCCAGAACTGCTCGTCGCCGAAGGTGTCGAAGCGAAACGTCCGCTGGCCCTCCGCGAGTGCTTGCGGCGAACGGTCATCAACTACCGGACTTCCTCCGGTCGCTGCGGCCCCAGGCTCGTCGCGCACACTCTTCGAAGTGCAGCCGGCGAGCGCGATGAACGCTCCGACGATCAGGGAATTCCGCCAAGCCAGGTACGGGAGTTCGCTCGGTCCGGACACGATCGCACTCTTCTCGCAAATAGTCATGGCCCCTCCGATGAATCGCGCGCCCCATGAGTGGTCGCTCCAGCAGGTGATTTGCAATCGACGGTCGGTGGGGTGTGTCGTGGCGGCGGCGGACGACCGCACTGGCCAGGCGAGGTCGGCGCCCCGATATGGCGAGCCGCCGCTCTCAAGCACGCTTAGCCGACCCGATTCATGCCGAAGCAGACCTCATAGCGTCTTCTGCAACGCCTCTTGCACTGCGGTAACTGGCCCGCGTTAGGTACTACCGCATTCGCATTCCGGCGCTTTCATTTGCACCCGGAATTGGAATCGTGACAGACGACGAGCGGTCTCAGGCCGCACGGTAGTGCGCCGGAAGCCACGTAACGAAGGTGGTACCATGTCCGATGTGGCTCTCGCCGATGACAACGTCACCGCCGAGCAGGCGCGCGAGTCGCCGAGCCACGGCGAGTCCGAGGCCCGTCCCGTCGGACGACCGCGTGAGCGACTGGTGCACTTGCCAGAACGCCTCGAAGACGCGTAGCTGGTCGGCGACGGCGATTCCCCGCCCGGAGTCCGTCACGGCGAAGTTGATCCTCGTTGCATCACCGGACCCGGCGACTTCGACGTCAAGAAGCACCTCGCCGCCGTCGCTGTATTTCACGGCGTTGGTGACGATGTTGACCAGGACTTGTCGCAGCTTGAGGCGGTCGGTGTAGAGCTCGACGGGGTGGTCGGGGATCTTGGACCGCAGCTGCAATCCCTTTCGTTCGGCGAGCGCACGGACGATGTCGAACGTCTCTGCCACGACGTCGGCGGCGAGCACGCGCTCCGTGTTGACCGATTCCTCGCCCGCATCGAGCCGCGCGAAGCGCAGCAGCTCCTCGATGAGCGCCAGGAGATGGTCGCCCGACCCGCGGATGCGGCGCAGGTGATCCTTCTGCACCGCTGTGACGGGGCCGACGATCTCGTCCGCCAGGATCTCGGTGTAGCCGAGGATCGCGTTCAGGGGCGTCCGGAACTCGTGGCTCATCGTCTGGAGGAACTGTGTCTTCGCCAGGTTGGCGTGCTCGGCGGCTTCCCTGGCCTGCCGCCCGGCATCCGTGAGGTGGCCGCGCATGATTGCCTGTGCGCACATGACGCCCAGGGTGAGCACGAACGCGCGCTCGTCTTCGTCGAAGGCGTGCGGGGTCACCCACGTTAGGCCGAGCACGCCGCGGAGGTGTCCATTGGCCCACACTGGGACCGCGGCGGCAGCGCATGAGCCAGCGCTCAGGATCGCGTCACACCATTCCGGGTATCGTCGCAACTCGCTCTCGGACTTGAGAAACACCGGCTCGCCCGTTCGCGCCACTTCCGCCAGCGGTACCGGTGCATCGAACCGGAGGTGCTGCAGCGCGGCGGCCACGTGGGCCGGGACGCCGATGGCGTGCACCAGCGTCAGCGTCTCGCCGGCGCGCCCGGCGCCCTCGCGAGCCGCGACTGGCGGCCGTGCGCCGAGGAGCACCGCGGAGTCGGCCGCTTCGTTAGGCGGGAACTCGCCGAGCGTCACGACGACGGCACTCGCGGCGTCGAGGACAGCGAGCGCCTGGCGCTCGACGACGTCGGCGGCGTCCCTCGGCGTGAGCGGGTCGGTGAGCGACCCACTGAGCATCGCGAGCGCGCGGAGTTGGCGGCTGGCGTCGGAGATGCCGCTCGGTGCGTCGGCGGAGACCGCGGTCGGCTCGAGCAGCGATGGCGAGGACCCGACGGAGGATCGAGGGCTGTGTGGCGGGAGGGCAACCATGGCGATCGTCCTGGACGAGGCGTCGCCAGGAGCGCCGTGTGCCGTAGGTGGCCCGTGACACCGAGCCTTCTCTGCCTGGTGGCAAGCTGCAGAGTCTGCAATGTGCGACATCGAACATTGCGACACAAGGGCGGGCGTCACTCTTGGCGGCCGCGTGTCAACCGCTATCCGAAGAGTCGCCCGTAGTCGTCACGCGTCGCGGCGTAGCATTCGCATGCCGCGCGCTCGAGCGCCGGCCGGTCGAGAACGGAAAGGTGCCCGCGGCGGTAGCGAATGATGCCTTGCTTCTGCAGCGCGTGTGATGCACCGGAGACGCCCTCGCGGCGTACACCGAGCATGTACGAGAGGAACTCCTGCGTGAGGTCGAACGCATCGCCTCCCCCGACGCGGTCATGCGTCATGAGGAGCCACCGGGCGCACCGTTGGTCGATGGTGTGCAGGCGGTTGCAGGCGACCGATTGCGCCAGCTGGTTGATGAACGCCTGCGTGTAGCGGCGCAACACCACGCCCACCGCGGGGCTCGCGGCGATCACGCGTATCAGTGCCGAGGCAGCAATGCGCTGTGCATCGCCCGCGATCTGGACGAGGCAGCGTGTGTTCATCACGCCCGTACCGAGGTATGGCGAGAGTCCCGCCATCCCTTCGTTCCCGACGGTTGCCGCTTCGACGGCAGCGCCATCGGCCATCACGATGATTAGAGAGAAAACCGCCGTCTCCGGAAAGTACACCTGCCGCGATCGCTCGAGCGGCTCGGAGATGGGCTGACCGGCGCTGATCGCGACGCGCCTCAGGTCCGGCAGGAGCGCCGCGTAGTCTGCTGCGGAAATCGCTCGAAGCAAGCGATTCGGTTGCACCATCCCGATGGGTGGCGCGCGCTGCGGTCGCCGTCGTGTGACCCCTGGCATGCTGGACTCCTCCGCTGTGGGAACACCCAACCGGCGGCAGAGGGAAGGACGCGAGCGCCCGTCTCGATGTCGAAAGTGGAATGCGCGGCTGAATGATCAGCCTCATCGTGCGCCCTGGAAGACGCACGGATATTCAAAGCGAGTCGTTTCCCGACGCGCTGCCGACGACCGTTGGTCGCGTGCCGGGCAGAATCGCGCGCCGGAGGCGTATGTGTGACAGCGCACATTGACCAAATGGATGATAACGAGTATCTTTCATTTTACAACTGGTCAATACGGGAGTGGGTCGTGGCCGCTACCGCATGAGCACTACTGACCGGCGAGTTCTGTCAGTCCTCGGAGGGTATATGCGCAGGCCCCAAGTCCTCCTACTCGCGATCGCAGCCTCGACGTTAGAGCTCGGCGCGTGCAACCCCTTCCATCATGAGCCAGTGACCGAGGTGAGCCGGGACGCGAACGTGAATTCGCGGTGGCGCGCCACGCTCGTCACCCCGGCGGCGCTCGTCGGTGCGGTGCAGATGAATGGGACGGCCACCATGCAGCCGAGTCGCAACAACGCGGACACCGATTTCTCCGTCAGCATTGCGAACGCGACGCCCGGCGGTCTTCACCCCTGGCAGGTGCACCGCGGGCAGTGCGGGGCGGATGACGGCGTCCTCGGCTCGGCCGACGCGTACAGGGCGATCAAGGTGGGTGACGACGGCCGCGGCGGGGCAACCGCGCGAGTCGCCATGGCGACGCCGGCCTCAGGTGGCTACTTCGTAACGGTGCAGGCATCGGCAGCGAACGCCGAGGTGATCGTCGCGTGCGGCAACCTCGCGCCGCCTGCTCAGTGATCTGCGCGCCGAGCGAATACGCTGCAACCGTCCCTGCAAAACCGTTATTCGCCGGTTCGATTCCGGCCGGCGCCTCTCCATGTGCCCACGATCGAGGGCCCCTCGTGTCAGAGGGGCCCTCCGCGTTTTGCGGAGACGCCGGCATGGAACCCAATCGACACGACCGGCGTTAGGTCTGCACCGCGCGAGCAGGCGAACGATCTAGTTCTTCCTCACGCGAACAGATGCCGTCCCCGCCTTGTCGGCGCTCGTCGCGGTGATGACCACCGTCCCGTCGGCAAGGCCAAACACGCGACCCGTGTTGTCCACGATCGCGATCCGCGTGTCGCTGCTCGCCCACCCCACCTGCGCCCCGGGAATGACGTTCCCGCGCGAGTCGTACACGGTCGCGGTAAGACGGAACGAGCCGCCTACGTCGACCGTGGCCGACGCCGGCGTGACCTCCACGCGGCTGACGGACGGCGCCTGGACGACGATCGTCGCGGTCCCGCTCCGCCCTTCGCTCGACGCGGTGATGGTCGCCGTCCCCGCCGACACCGCGGCCACGATCCCCGTCGACGTGACGGTGGCGACGTCCAACCGATTCGTCGACCATGTCACCATCCGGCCCTCGAGCGGTCGTCCGGACGCGTCGCGTGGCTGTGCCTCGAGCTGAACGGTCTGCCCGACCACGAGCGTCGCCGACGTCGGGCTCACCGCGACCGAGGCGACGGGGGCAGGGGACACCGTAATTGCGCCAACACCGCTCTTCCCCTCGACCGTCGCGGTGATGATTGCATTCCCCGGCGAAAGTGCCGTGATGACACCGCTCCCGCTCACAGTCGCGACGTTGGGGCGACTCGAGCTCCAGGCAACCGACCGGCCGGGAAGCACGGCGCCCTGCGCGTCGAGCGGCTCTGCCGTGAGCTGCGCGGTCTCGCCCACCGTGAGATCGCGACTGGAGGGCGAGACTCGCACGGCGACCACCGGGACGGGTAGTACCTCGATCTGGGCGACTGCGGCCTTCCCTTCGACGCTGGCGGCGACCGGCACCGTCCCAACATACCGCCCCGTCACGACGCCGTTGGGCGAGACGGTCGCGAAGTTGGAGTCGGCGCTCGCCCACACAACCTTCCGGCCGGTGAGAACGTTGCCGGCCGCGTCGAGCGCGGACGCCTTGAGCGTCACGGTCGTGCCGACCACGACCGCCGCTGTGGGAGGCGCAACTACTACGGTCATGACCGGTGCGCCGGAGGGCTCGACGCCATCCCCACCGCAGGCGACGCCAGCGACAGCGGCCACTGCTGTGACCGCCAACCACATCCACTTCAGCTGTGGGCTCCTCATCCGCAACGGGCTGGTGCTGCCGAAATCGGACCCGTCCATTCAAAGAAGGCGAAAAACCGTGTCCGAATAATTGCCCGCAACCACGAGGACCGCCATGCCCACTGCCGCATCCGGCTTCCCCACGTCCGTGCCGACGCGGTAAAAGCCGTGAGAAATGTGAAGAACAAGACCCGGATCACGAACTCCCCGCCTAACAAGAGTCGCGGAGGCCGTTTGCTTGTAAACGCCGTTCCCCGTTGGGCCAATGGTGAGAGCCATCCCGGACTTGCATTGTGCACGATGTCATCGAGCCGTCCGCGCACATTCGAGTACCTTCTCCAGGGAATCGGGTGGTCGCATACTTCCCAGGAGTTCGACCGCCTCGAGCGCTTCGCGCGCGCACACTACACGGGCCCACGGCTCAAAGAGCTCGAAGCGGCGATCGCCAGTCGCAGGCGCGCCTTGCGCGTGCCCGAGCCGTCGCCGGATGACCTGGACGCGGCCGACGTACTCGAGGGCACGGGAACGGAGTAAGTTGTCGGCTCCAAGCCGCAGCGCTGTTCGATGATCGGTGCCTCAACAATCGGGAATGCCGAGCGAGACTCTCATCCGCCACGCGACAGCTAACGACCTCCCAGCCCTCGGCCGACTCGGCGCGCTGCTCGTCAAGACCCATCACGCATTCGACCCGCAACGCTTCATCGCCGCCCCGCCACATACGGAGGACGGCTACGCGTCATTCCTCGCCCAGCAGCTCGCGGAGCCGAATGTCACTGTCCTCGTCGCCGTGCAGGGTGACGAGGTGATCGGCTACACGTTCGCCGGCGTGGAGGGGCGTGATTACATGTCCCTCCGCGGCCCCGCGGGCGTGCTGCACGACATTGTCGTCGACCCGCGGCACCGACGCAGCGGTGTCGGACGGATGCTGCTCGATGCTACGCTGGCCTTCCTGAAGGCGCGCGGTGCGCCCAGGGTCGTGCTGTCCACGGCCGAACGGAACGAGTCCGCTCAGCGGCTGTTCGCCAACGCGGGATTCCGGCGGACGATGATCGAGATGACCCGCGAGCTGGACGACAGCTCGTCCTGAGGCGGCCGTGCGTCACACCGAGGAGCGGCTGCGCGTTAGGCGCCCGGAAGCGCTTCATCGCCGCCGCGTCCTGACGGAGCGCTCCTTGCTGGTTGGCAGATAGCCCACGCGCACGATAGCATTTTGGGAGGGAGCCCTCATGTGGACGGCATGGATAGTCGATGTCGTTAGGCAGTGGGCGTCGCCAAGCCCTCGTCGCAGCTGCCATGTCCGAAATTCTCACTGAGCTCGTCGTCATCCTCCTCCTGCTCGCGCTCAACGGCGTCTTCGCGATGTCCGAGCTCGCCATCGTCACCGCGCGCAAGGTGCGCCTCGAGCAGCGGGCCGAGGATGGCGACCGCGGCGCCCGGGCGGCGCTGAGCCTGGCGCAGGATCCGACGCAGTTTCTCTCGACGGTGCAGGTCGGCATCACGCTGATCGGCGTGCTCGCCGGGGCGTTCGGCGGAGCGACGATCGCGGAGAACCTCGCAACCGCGTTCGCCGGGATCCCGGCGGTCGCTTCATACGCCGAGGCGCTCGCGCTGGGCGTCGTGGTCACGGGCATCACGTATCTCTCGCTGCTCATCGGCGAGCTCGTGCCCAAGCGCGTTGCCCTGAGCCATCCAGAACGGGTTGCCTCATTGGTCGCGCGGCCAATGCGGCTGCTGTCGCGCGTGGCGGCGCCCGTCGTGAAACTGCTCACAGGCCCAACGAACCTGGTGCTCCGGATCTTCGGTCTTCGCGTGAGCAGCGAGCCGTCGATTACCGTCGAGGAAATTCGCTCACTCGTCGAGCAGGGTGCCGAGAGCGGCGTCGTCGAAGACACGGAGCACCAGATGGTGGAAGGCGTGTTCCGACTCGGCGACCGCCTGGTGAGCGACCTCATGACGCCGCGTACGCGCCTCGAGTGGATCGACATTGCGGACCCGCCCGAGCGCGTGCGCGAGGAGCTCGCGAGGCAGGCAAAGAGTCGTTTCCTCGTCTGCGAAGGAAATCCTGACAACGTGCTGGGTGCCGTATTCGCCGAAGACTTGCTGGCGCAATGCCTGTCCGGACGGCGACTCGAGCTGCCGGTCGTGCTCCGACAGCCCCTCTACGTGCCAGTCACGATGCCAGCGCTGACGCTGCTCGAACGGCTTCGCACGTCGCGGCAACAGATCGCGGTCGCGCTCGACGAGTACGGTGGTCTGCAGGGTGTGGTGTTCCTCGACGATCTCGTCGAGACCGTCGTGGGCGATCTGCCTCTGCCGGGCGAGAGCACGACACCGACGATCGCGCACCAAGGCGAGGGCAAGTGGCTGATGCACGGCTCCGTGGCGCTGGAGGATGTCGAGACGACGCTCGATCTCGACGAGATTCCGGAGGAGACCCGTGCCGGTGTGCGAACGCTCGGCGGGTTCGTGATGACGCTGCTCGGACGTGTTGCGGCCGTCGGCGATGTTGCGCAGTGGGATGGACTGCGCGCGGAAGTTGTTGCGATGGATGGTCGGCGCGTTGAACGCGTACTCGTGACGAAGATCAGCGATCAAACCACCGAGTCTCCGCCGAGAGCGGCTGTGAGCACTGATCCATGACGCGCGGCAGGCCCGGGCCGTGCCGATACGCCCTCGCGGGCCTAACGTTGCTGTGCGTGGGGTGCGCGACCGACGTGGCGAGGAACGTTTTGGTCGAGCCGACACCAGCGCCGGGCGTCGTGGCGTTTGTGCTGACGGATCGCAACCTGGTGTACGGGCTCACCGTGATGACGTGTCACGGACGCGCGATGTGGACGATCAGCAACGAGCGTCTTGGCCGGGTGCCGAGCCGAATCACGTACGGCGTAACACCGGACGGATTCGTCAGCCGCATCGGCCCGGAAGCGCTCAAGCCGGGGTGCTACGAGGTCGTCGTCTCCGGGCCGTCCCGGGTGCGCTTCCGGATTGGAGAGGATGGACGTCTCGTCTCGCCCGGCAACCGGGTCGTGTCAGGTGGGGCGTGACTGGCGCGAGCTCGAGGTAGTCGTTGTCACTCGACGATTCGGACGCCGACTTCGTCGAGATGCTCGAGGAGGTCGGCGGGGTCCTGGTACACGCGATAGGCGCCGCTTCGTGCCAGCTCATCGTCGCCGTAGCCGCCTGAGAGCAGTCCCACGCCGAGCGCGCGAGCACGACGGGCTGCGAGCAGGTCCCACACGCTGTCACCGACGACGACCGACGCCTCGATCGGCACGCCGAGCCGTTGCGCGGCGGCCACGAAGAGGTCGGGATCGGGCTTCGCGTATCGCACCTGATCGCGCGTGACGACGGGGACATCGGGCCCGATCTCGAGCATGTCGAGCGCTGGGCGCGCGCTCTCCATCCAGCCGCTCGTCGCGACGGTCCAGGGGACGCCGGCTTTCGTTAGGTATCGGAGCAGCTCACGCGCGCCCGGGAGCGGGCGCACCTGTCCGACCAGTCGCGCGTACGCCTGCGCGTGGTAGCCGCGAAGGAGCTCCGTCTGCTCGCGCGTGACCGGCTGTCCGGTCTCGCGGAGCAGTGCGTTCACGAGCAGGCCTCCGCTCATCCCGATGCGCCGGTGAATGCGCCAGACGGCGAGCGAGATCCCGGCGCGCTCGAGGGCCTCGCGCCACGCGAGGACGTGCTGATAGACGCTGTCGACGAGCGTTCCGTCGAGATCGAACAGGAAAGCAGGCGTGGTGGATGGCGAGTCTTCCATTCAGTGTCCGCGAGGAAGGTCTCGTCAATAATACGAGTACGCGGAGTTCGTTTGGAATCGCCGTCCCACGTCGGATCCGCTCGTCACCGTCAGTTCGCCATGCTTCGTCAGCGGACGATTCCTGTCGTCGTAGGAATAGCTATAGTCGACGCTGAATGTGAGGCCGTCCCCGGTGCGGGTTTGCCGGCCCGGGTTGCCTTTCTGCAACTGCACGCCCGGTAACAGGATCAGGTGGTCGAAGAACTCATCGTGTATGAGACTGAAGCCGTCGACGTTGATCTTGTCGTCGTATTGCTCGAAAAGGTCGACCGTCGTCGTTTCGATCTGCCCGTCGATCGGCGGATGATGCTCCGTGATCTCCCGAACGTTCCCGTCGGGGTAGTACGAAAACGACATCGTCTTGTCGATGATGAATCCCGCATCGACCCGCCGTTGCCGCTCGACTTCTTTGAGCTTCTGCCCATCGTACGAGAAGACGACCCTCGTAAAGACCACGCCATTCCCATCGACGTACTTGACCGCGAGGACTCGGCCATCGGTGTCGTAGACGTACTGCAGCCTGTCGTGATTCACGAGCACGTTGTTTCGCATCTCGCTGATCCTGTCGCCCTCGTACGCCACGTCGTAGATGCGCAGTTCCGAGGCGAAAGAGGCGGCCTTCACCCGACCCGCCGGGTCGTACTCGAAGTGGTAGTAGGGCGACGGGAGATTTGGGATCACGATATCCCGTAGTAACACCGCGGGGGGAGGCGGTGGGGGAGGCGGCGGCGGAGGAGGCGGCGCGGTCGTCCCGGAATCGCCGTTGCAGGCCAGGACTGCCGCGGCCAGGATCGAGAGCGCTGTATATCGATAACGCATGGTGCCGGTAGTTGTCGGTACAGAGAAGGGTTGTCATCCCGACACGCTGTCATCCCGAGCGAAGCGAGGGATCCTCAGGGTCCCGGTAGAGGGCTCTCTATCGGGACGATGAGGATCCTTCGGCTGACGCCTCAGGATGACAAAGGCTCGGGACGACGTCCGGATCTCGGATTCGCTCCGCTGCTCCACTAGGACAACGCGGAAACCCCCACGAACCGGACACTTGCCCTCTCATACCACCGCATGCACAAGGGCTCTAGCCGAAACCGTTCCGCCATCACTGCCACACCTCGCGCCTAACGCCAGGCGATGGCCGCCGACGTCGATGAGCCTTCGGCTAACGACCGCGGCGCGGTCCGACGCGAGAGCACGCCGGTGAGTACGAGCGTCACGACGATCTGCAGGGCGATGAGGGTCACGACCATGAGAGGGCGGCCTGCGAGGAAGGCCTCAGGTCCCGGAATCGAAGCCGAGAACAGCGAAACGTTCGCCAGGTTCCCGAGCACGAGGAGGGCGAGCAACCCACGGCCGCCACGATAGATCCACCAGCACGCCACGCCGTACGCCATCTCCACGACAAACGCGGCCATGGGAGCCGCGTCGTAGAGCCCAAGCCCGAGCCGGGGCGATGTGCGGCCGGGCCAGAGCACGATGTCGTGCGCGTGTGTGAGGAGGTCGAGCACGAGGTGCGATGCGATCCCGAGCGCCACCGCACGACCGAGCGCTCGCTGGCCCATCCCGAGCTCGATGACCAGCCACGCGAACAGCGCTGCGCCGAGCGCCGTCATCACGGAGTGTGAGTATGGCATCCACGAGAGGTGAATGTCGGCGACGCTCCGGACGACGGGCTCTGTGGTCGTGCGTTCGAGCCCCAAGTAGTTGAGCGTGACCCAGGCGAGCTCCATCGCCTGGACGGCGAGCAGCAGCGGCGCGATCGGCACCGAGGGGTAGCGTCGTTTGAGAAGCAGCGCGGTAGCAGCGTGGTCGACGGCGAACATGAACGTGCCTCCTGAAACGAGAATCCTTCAGTTAGCAAGTGCTAACTTGCGAGAGACAAAAAAAGGAGATCAGCCCACGAGCTGACGGAACAAGGCGACGAGCCTGTCGTGCCAGCGCCGAGCCGGTCCCGGAACGACCCCGATCTGGATCATCCGGCCGAGCTCCGCGAGCGTGCCCTGCATGCTCGCGGCGGCGACGTCGGCGTCGATCGCAGCCCGGGAGGCGCGCACCCGTGGTGCGTCTTCGACCAACTTTCGCGCGAGCCCGATCATCGTCTTGCGGCGCACCGACGCGTTCGCGCGCGGCCAGAGGACGCGTGCGCTGTCGGCGAGAAACGCGAGCACCTCGGGCTCGGTGTCGAGCAGGTCGACCCACGCGGCGACGTACGCATCGAGCTTGTCCTCGAAGCGCGGCCCAGCGGACAGAGCTGTCGCGCAGCGGGTGTGGACGCGCGCGTGACACGTCTCGAACAGGTGGATCGCGAGCTCCTCCTTGCTCTCGAAGTGTTTGTAGAGCGCAGGATTGGTGTAGCCGCTTTCGTCGGCGATGTCGCGGATGCTGGTGGCCGCCAGCCCACGCTCACTGAACAGCTTGAGCGCGGCGCGCAGGATCTCGCGTTTGGCGGGTGGGTCGTCCTCTTCGACGTAAAATGGGACACGCGCGCTCATGGTGTTCAGGTTAGCGAGTGCTAACTAACGTGTCAAGTCTTCGGAGCGATCCGCGTCACCCAGGGAGCTCATCGTTCCGCCGCAACCGGCATCGCGACCGGTACGGGGACGGGAAAGACCTAACGCGGATTGCGACGGCGATTGTGCCGATGTTCGCGGATTCGCTCCGTGGGCATTGACGCCTCCGACGGCGGCGTCCGGTCTCTCACCTTTTTTCTTGTTCAACGGCTTCGGGAAGCTCCTGCGTCCCGAGGTGGCTCATTCTCTAGTTACGGCTCGTCGCCAACCGCATCCGTCACCGCTTTGGAGACAGACTGGTTGATCGACTCGATCTTGGAGCTCCGGTTGCTGACCCGTCTTGGAGGGACAGTCCCGGCGCCACGAGCCGGGATTCTTTGGTTACCGGCCTCGGGACGCCAATGCGTCCCGGGGCAGTGCAACAACAAAAAGACGGATCCGTACGCGGTCGTCTGAGGGTTCAATGCCTTCGGAGCAAATCCGCGAACATCGGCCGTACACCTCCCAGCTCGTACCGGAGATCTCCCATCCATGCACCAGGCGCGCACCGCGCCGTGTGCGTCGGGGAGCGTCTCGAGCGGCCCGAGGTGCTCGGTGGTTGCGACCAGCCCTTCCGGTGTGGCGGACACTTCGATGGCGTCGACGCCTCGCGGAGGCAGCACACATTCCACGCCAACTTCGATCGGAACCGCCCGCAGCCAATGCTGCGCGTTAGGCGATCCGGCGCTGGCGCGATATACGGCGACGTTGCGGCCGATCGTGGTAACGGGCGCGGTCCGCAGCAGTTCGTACAGGCGAGTGACGCGTGTGTCGATCGCCTCGCCGCGGCTCCCGGCGCTCGGCCGAGCCGACAGGACGGCCAGATCTCGCCGCCGAGCGTTCTCGATCCAGACCGTGTAGGACATCGCTTGCCGATGCCTCGAGACCAGTCCATGGACTCGGGCGTCAGCCGGCGGCCGGCCGAAATCGTTGCGGAGCGCGAGCGGGCCGGTTGGATCGAATCGGTGTGTCGGGGACATCGTACTACGCCAGCACGTGACGGCTGACAATCGGCGTCGCGCCACTGGAGCGCCAGCGACATCGGCCTCTCGTTGCAGCCTTGTGACCGGTCAATCACCGGCGCGTTGCCGGTGGCGCTCAGCGCCTCACGTGGTGCGCGCCCAGGGGATAATGTCGAGCCGTTCGAAAGCGATGGGCGCGCCGGTTCGCTCATCGACACCGAAATTCGCAGGGTCACGATAGAACCGGCGCAGCGCGTCATCGATGTCGGCCAGCGTCCGCGTGTCGCGTGACGCGAATACGGCGTCGAGCGCTTCCTGCATTGTTTCGGACCCGACGTCTGCCATGTGAAGTGGTACGCGACTCCTGCCGCTGCCGTCGCCGGGAATCTCCGATCGGTATCGGTCGAGTCGAGTGAGGATCGCTCTTCGCTCTTCGAGCAGGCGATCCAATAGGTGCGCGCGTTGCGTCTCCGTCAGCGGAGGCGCGGTTGGAAAGAGGGACTCCCCAGCAGGTCGTGTCGAGGTCATGAGCTCAGCGCAGACTGGGAACCTGTATGACGATCATCTCGATATCGTCCGGCCGATCGCGCCCGACCCACCTGCCGTCGCTGAATGGATAGTTGTTGTCGTTCGCGATCAGGATCCGCTCGCCGTTCAGCACCTCGAGGCTTTCCACGGACTGCAGCGGGAACGAGAACGGATTGCCGACGCCGAACTCGCCGGAACGTGCCGGCAGCGAGATGCCATCAGGGTCCGGGATGCTCAGCAGGTCGAGCACGAGCTTCTTCTCGAGAAAGCCGTCAGGACCGACGCGCCGCAGGTCGACCAGGTAGATCTTCTTCTGCTGCGCCTGCGCCCCCTGGAAGTCATCGCGCTCGATGAGGACGAAGCGGTGCTCGTCCAGTGCCGTGAAGTCGCCAATGAGCGTGTTCGGGAACGCGGGGTCGACGTGGTACTGCCATTTCCTGGCAGTGTAGGATCGCGCGCGGATGTCGAACTCGTTGATGATGCGACGACGCGGGTCCGATTCGCCGATGAGCGCTCCCTCGAGCACCGGATAGAGCGTCTTCCCGTCGATGCTGATCGCCATGCCCTCGAACCCACGGCTTGCCGGAATCGTGGCCGCGGCCGGGTTGGCCAGGAAGGGGTTCTGCGGCGACTGCACGTTAGGCAGCGAGAATGGCGGCTCGAGCACCTTGCCGGTCGCGTCGGTGTGCAGGATGAACGGCCCGAACTCCTCGCCGAACCAGAGCGAGCCGTCCTTCGCGAGGCGTACGGACTCTAGGTCGAAGTCCGCGCCGGTGAGCAGCCGGTCGGCCCGGAACAGGGCGAACGGGATCTTGCTGTCCGGGTCGCGGAGCTGCGCGAAGCCGAGCACGGCGATCGTCCCGCTTCCACCAGCCGCAGTCCGGAAGTCGGGGCGCACGTGATAGAGGCGCAGCAGGAGGTCGCCCGAGTTGTTCTTCGCCCCGTAGCCGTTGTCGGGCATCGCCCAGAACGTACCGTCCCTGGCGTCGAGCACGGCGGAGAATCCCGGAATGGGCTGGCCGGGGAAGGGAACGGTGACGCCATTGTCGGCGGCGATGAACGTTCCCGATGTCGGCCCGGGCTGGTACTGGCTGGCCGGGTAGATCGCGCGGGCGAGGAGTGTCGGCTCGCTGTTCGACTGTGCCGTGCGCGCCGTCACGGCCGTCGGAAACACGTTAGGCACGGTGTCGTCGCCCGTACAACCAACTACGGCGAGAACGACGGCGGCGGGCAGAATGCGCATGGGATGACCTCAGCGAAGGAATCGGATCCGGGCGTCTACTTCGGAAACGCGGAAAAGCTGCAGCGTTCGGATCACAACCCCACTCGCCGGGCGTAACGGGTGCGTACCGCGGCGGTGTCACCGTACGGACGCGAAGGGTCCGCCCAACCTTGACCGATGACCGAATACCAACGACCAGGAACCCATCACTCACGACTCGCCCAGACGCCTCGTGATGTCTGGGCGAGTCGTCAGTCATAGGTTGTAGGTTATTGGTACTCGGTCATCAGTTTCATACGGCGCGGCACTTGGCGGAGCGCGGTCCGCGATTGGGTTGACCGCGCGGGAGGTCTACGTGGTCGACAAACGTCACCGGCAGGGTCGATGCGACCCGATCGTCCGTGCGTTCTCAGCTCAGTAGATGTAGACTCGCGCGTTGAGTGGCATGATCTCGAAAAGCCACTGAATATCCTCGTCGCGCAAGCGAATGCATCCGTGCGTCGTCGCGGACCCAATCGATGACTTGTGAGGGGTGCCGTGCAGCAGAATGCCGTCGCCCGTGTCGAGCGAGTAGAGGCCGAGTTCCCCCTCGATGCGACGGTTGAGCGTTCCTGTTGGTGGGATGAACAGCGTCTCGTCGAAGACAATCTCCTCGTCGGTCGGAAGGACGCCGAACTCGCCGGATTCTGCATTCACCAACCCCACCGTGCTGTCGCGCACCTCGAGCCAGTTCCCATCGCTGAGCATCGTTCGCTTCGGCTTCATGGACGCGAGCGCGAGCGAGTGTTCGCGGGCCACCTCGGCGTAGTGCCAGTCGGGCGGGATCCAGACGGGGTTCTTCTGCTTCGCGAGCACGGTGCGGACGCCGCGGGGCGTCTCGAACCGCCACGACTTCCCCGCGTATTCGAATCCCGAGTCCATGGACACCGCGACCGGCCCCGCCAGCAGCGTGTCGTAGCCGAGGAGCACCCAGAGGCGGCGATCGTTGAGCGAGATGATGATGCGAAGTTTCGTGTCCTGCTCGGCTGCGGTTCGCGTCCGCACCGACGCAACGCTGTCGGAACGGGAGCGGTAAGCGGATGGAACCGGCGCCGAGCCCGGAGCACTCGCGGCGGAGTCGAACGCCGACGCGATGTCGCCGCTATCGGACACGCGATGCGTGCGGGCATTTCGGCGGTGGCGGGATCGCTTCGTCGAGTCCGGGGCGGGTGACTGCCCACCTCGCGCGGATTGTACGGCGAATGATCGCGCGACGGGCGCGCCTGACGACGACGGAGGCCACGCCATGCCGCTCGCGGCCATGAAGCACCACACCGCGAGCAATCGACGCATCACGGTCCAGCTCTCACCGCTTCTTTCGCTTGTGCGGCACGAGAATGCCCCTTTCGCCAGATGTACATCGAGCTCGTCCAGCGGGAGGTTAGATCTGGGGGGGCGGTGCTGCAGTTGGTCTTTGGTCCACCGCCGTTGGAGGGGCTCGCATCAGGACCTGCTCGATCGCCGCGAGCAGCTCGTCGCCAGCGATGGGCTTCCGCAGGTAGGCGGCGACGCCGGCCGCGATGTAGCGCGCCTCGGCTTCGGGCGCGTCATCGGCGGTATACACTATGGTAGGGAACTGGAGCCCCGCCTCGACGAGATGCCGTTGCACCTCGAGCCCACTCATGTGCGGCATGTGCGCGTCGAGCAGGAGACAATCCGGGCGGGTCGTGTCTGCAGCAAGCGAGTCGAGGAACTCACGGCCTGAGGCATAGACGCTCGCGTGCAGCCCGAGCGACATGCAGAGACGGCGCAGGCCGGTGCGAACAGATTCTTCATCGTCCACAATGACGATCAACATCGAAGCGTTCGCGGGTCTAAGGCTCATACGCGCGACAATACCTGGTGTTGAGCTGATCTGTTACCTAACGCCGATGAGCGATCCTCTTCGACCGGTGCGGCGGGAAGCAGGCAGTGCACTGTGGCACCTCGGTCAGTGTTGTTCTGCGCCCACAGTCGGCCTCCGTGTGCCGCGACGATGGTTCGCGAGATGGAGAGGCCGAGGCCGAGTCCCTCTCGCTTCGTGGTGACGAAGGGTTCGAAAAGCCGCTCGATGAGGTGTGGCGGTATGCCCGTCCCAGAGTCGCGGACGGAGAACTGAACGTTTCTTCTCGCGTCGGTGGTCACGATCAGCGACAGTCGGCGATCCGGTGGAGCGGTGGAGCTCATCGCCTCACACGCGTTGAGCAGAAGATTGAGAAGCACCTGCTGCAGTTGCACCCGATCGCCCATCACCTGAGGCAGGTTGGGGCCGACCACGGCGGTGGCAGTGACCCGGCGTGTGATGAGCTCTGCATGTGCCAGCTCGAGCACTTCGTTGACCAGCTCGGCCGTGTCCATAGGCTGAAGGCGTGTCTCCCCGCGATTGAGCATCGCCCGGAGGCGGCGGATGACCTGCGCAGCCCGCTGATTCGACGCGACGATATCGCCGAGAATCGCTTCGAGCTCCTCGTAGTTGGTCGGTTGCTGTCGGAGGAGTCGTCGTGCGGCGTCCGCATTGCTGGCGATCGCAGCCAGGGGCTGATTCAGCTCGTGGGCGAGGGCGCCGGAGAGCTGGCCGAGCACAGTGACGCGAGCGAGGTGAGAGAGCTGGCGGCGCTGCTCTTCGATCTCCAACTGTGCCTTGCGACGGGCAGTCACGTCGTAGCGTCTGACGATTGCCCCGCCGTCGGCTCGGGCGAGCGGCTCGATGCTCAGTGCGTACCGCTCATGCCGGCCATCCCGATCGTCGTCGAACTCGATGTCGAAGCGCTGCTCTCGATGGTCGAGCACGCCCGTAACGCCGGCGAAGACGCGAGCTGCGAAGGTGTCTCCCGACCCGGCGGCGGTGCGACATTCGGCGACGTAGTTGTCTCCCACGCGCGCCCGGCGGAACAACGCGAGGTCCGCGCGCTGGGCGAAACGTCGCCAGCCGTCGTTCACCTCGACAACGATGCCGGAGGCGTCGAGGATAGCGACATGGTCATGCACGGACGCGAGGAGCGCACGGTGAAGCTGGACTATGCGCTGTCTGGACGTGCTGATCGCGGCGATGCAGAGCACTGGGATCGTCGTGAGGAACACGAAGACCTGCAGCGCGAACACCTCCTCGCCAGAAGCGGCGGACAGGAACGGACCGGCTCCGCGGTCGGCGCCCCAGATGGCGGCGAACGTGGTTGCCGTCAGCGCCAGGCTCGCGCCCCCGGGCCCGAATCGCAGCGCGGCCCAGATCAGCGCGGGCAGCGGGGCGTAGAACTGCAGCCCAAGATGCCAGGTGCTGACGGACGGAACCAGGAATGCAACCGCGGCCGCAGACGCCACTGCCGCGGTCAGTGCGATCGCCTCGATCGTGCGGCGCCGGCTCATCAGCGGCCATCGCCAACGTGCGCGGTTGCCGACGGCCAGCACGAACGCCGGAAGGAGCGTTAGGCCCGTAAGCGCATTGGACAGGAACCACGCGCGCCACGGCGGCCAGTAGGTCGCCGACGCTCCGTGCATCACGACGTTCACGGCACCGATCGTGGCGCCGACCGCCGGGGCGACGACCGCCGCGCTGATGATGAATCCCGCGAGCGTACGAAGCGTGTCGAGCCGCGGCGGCCCGTTGAAGACCCGTCGCAGCATCACGGCCGCCGTGATGGCGCGTGCCACGTTCGCGGCGTCGGCGAGCAACACCCACGACACGCTCCAGCGCGGCCAGTGCGTGACGAAATGCGCGACCGCGCCGACGAGGATGTACCACACCCAGTGTCGCCGCTTCGAAATGACCAGTGCGGCGGTGAGCGCGGCGTATGGCGGGAAGAGGACCGCGGAGCCGACGTCCGGGTAGCGTAGCGCGGAGCCGATCTCGTTGCCTAGCAGCAAGACCGGCAGGTAAAGTAAGAGACCGGCTGCGAGCGGGTAAAAACCTGCGCCTGCCTCGGCAGTGCCACCGCGAGGGCTTTTACGGGTCGTGGACCTGTGCTCCTCCGCCACGACTCGTCGAGTCAGGCGACGTCGTGCTGAATGAGACCGCCAAAACGCGAAATGATTCCCCTCGTGCTCGGCTCTTGGCATTGGACCTTAGACCAGCGTGAGAGCGAGGCCCCGCCGGACCCAAGCCCTTGCTCGTGGCATCCCATACTCCGAAGCGGTCCACCTAGGTCTTATCGATAGGGACACGGCGAGCGCGTAGAGTGAAGCCCGACCGACCGGGCGACAGCGCCAGC
>JBKOYV010000396.1:0-6964 GCA_046725585.1 Gemmatimonadota bacterium
AGTCCCGTCCGTCGTCCCCGACAAATCCGCGTAGGCCCATCGCCGGCTCCGGTTAACCTGACCAGCCCGCTCACATAGCGGGGCTGAGGATCGCGAGCCTCGGGGTCGAGAGATCGCGCCAGTCGAACGAATAGTGCGTCACCCGCCCGACGTCCAGCATCGCGGGCACTGTCATTGCTCCTTCGGATGTCGACGTCTGTTTGCCAACCTGCTCCTGTGGAGATCCGATGGAACTCGAATCACTGCGCGCGCTCTACGTCGACGAGCTGAAAGACCTCTATAGTGCCGAGGGCCAGATTCTGAAGGCGCTACCCCGCATGATCAAAGCCGCGTCGAGCCGGCCATTGCGAGACGCCCTTACCGAGCACGAGCGGGTTACGCAGAAGCAGGTCCAGCGCCTCGAGCGCATCTTCAAGGACTTGGACGAGAGCCCACGCGGCAAGAAGTGCCACGGAATGGAAGGGCTGCTCAAAGAGGGAAAGGAGCTCATCTCCGAGAAGCCGGAACCGGAAGTTCTGGATGCTGGTCTTATTTCGAAGGCACAGCACGTGGAACACTACGAGATCGCCGGATACGGCACGGTCCGCACCTGGGCACAGCAGTTGGGCTACGATCAGCACGCCGAGCTGCTCCAGCAGACGCTCGACGAGGAGGGCGAGGCGGACAAGACGCTCACACAGTTGGCTGAGACCTCCATCAACATCGAGGCCGCCAAGATTGACGACGAGGCCGACGACGAGCGAGAAGTCGCCGTCGCGACCGCGCAGGAGCCTGGCTCCCGTGGTCGGCGCGCGAAGACCTCGGCTCGCCGCGGATCCAGCGAGGCAGGCGCGAGATAGACGAGCCGCACCGCGCCGTCGCTGGCGTTCGGATTGGACACCGGCGCGCCCGGCGATAACATCTAAGGTAGGCCTTCGGATCGAAGTCGCGTTGGATCCGCGGGCCTGCCATCGGTCACCCGACGAGCTCGCGTGCCGAACCGTTAGGCGCCCGTAAGTCCTGCTTCGGGCGTTGTTCTTCTCGCCGTAAGCGTCCCGAGCGTGTGCCGTGGCCAAGAACAAACGACCCAAAAGAAGCGATATCGGCAGCTCGACGAGCCACAGCGGCCGCCGTTGGTCCGCCGCACGCCGACCAAAGCGCGGAGACGGCATCGGTAACCAGCCCTAATGCTCAGCTCGGCGCGGGCACGACACCGGACGCTGTCGGCGATGATGGCGCGAGCGTTCGCCCGTCATCGCCGACCATCGTGGGAGTTGGCGCTTCAGCCGGCGGTCTCGAAGCGTTCTCGCGCCTGATCGGCGACCTCCCGGCGAATACGGGACTCGCGTACGTGCTCGTCCAGCATCTCGACCCGCGGCACGACAGCGTGCTCGCCGAGCTGCTCGGCCGAACGACCGCCGTCCCGGTCGCGCAGGCGGCCGACGGGATGAAGATCGAGGCGGACCGTGCCTACGTCATCCCGCCTAACGTGACGATGACAGTCGCCGACGGACATATCCGGCTGGTCCAGCGGGCGCCGTCGGGCGGTCCGCACCTGTCGATCGACGCATTCCTCTGTTCGCTCGCCGAGGTTCACGGGCCCGGGGCCGTCGGCGTGATACTCTCGGGCGCCGGTTCGGACGGCTCGCGCGGCATCGAGGCCATCAAGCTCGAGGGTGGTATCACGATGGCGCAGGACCCGACGACGGCCGGTTTCGCGAGCATGCCCAGGAGCGCAATCGAGACCGGATACGTCGATTTCATCCTTTCGCCTGAGGAGATCGCCGTCCAGCTCACGAAGCTCGCGAGACACCTTGCCGAAACAGCGCGAGAACCGGCCTCACGCGAGCGCCGAGACGCGGACGCACCGGACGCCGTGAACAGAATTCTGGTCGCCGTCCGAAAGCGCACCGGTGTCGATTTCCGGGGGTATCGGCGAGGAACCGTCGACCGGCGCATCCTGCGGCGCATGCTCCTCCACCGTCAGGATACGCACCAGAGCTATCTCGACTACCTGGTCGGCAGTCCTGAGGAGATCGACTCGCTCTACGACGATCTGCTCATCGGAGTCACGAGCTTCTTCCGAGACCCCGAAGCATTCGAGGCGCTCCAGCGGGACTACTTCCCGGCAATGCTGGCGGGCCACGCGGCGGGACGCCCCATCCGTGTGTGGGTCGCCGGATGCGCGGGCGGCCAGGAGACGTACTCGGTTGCCATTGCCTTGCTCGAGACGCTCGGCGAGGCGGTTGCCGAGACACCAATTCAGATCTTCGCCACGGACCTGAGCGAGAAGTCGATCGCCAAGGCTCGGGCCGGTCTCTACCCCGAGGGCATCGAAGCGACCGTCTCCGCGGAACGACTGCGCCGGTTCTTCACGAAGGAGGAGACGGGCTACCGCATCCACAAGTCGGTGCGTGACCTGTGCGTATTTTCGCGCCATGACATCGTGCGAGACCCGCCGTTCGCGCATCTCGACCTCATCACGTGCCGGAATGTACTCATCTATCTCGAGTCCGGGACACAGCAGCGCGTCTTCCCGGTTTTTCACTACGCGCTCGACCCGAACGGCCTGTTGTTGCTAGGCACCGCCGAGTCGATCGGTGCGGCGTCCGAGCTGTTCGTCGCGCTCGACAAGCGCCATCGGATCTTCGGGCGGCGCGCGACGGCGCGGCGTCCCATGGACCTCGAGCTGACGATTCCGGCATTCGACGCCTCGAAGCGAGGCCCCGGTCGCGTGGCGCTGGTCCCCGAGGCATCACCGACTGAGCTCGAGACCGAGGCCGACCGCCTCGCACTTCGCCACTACGCGCCGCCGGGCGTCGTCGTGAACGAGCGCCTCGAGGTACTCCAGTTTCGCGGGCGCACGAATGAGTTTCTCGAGCACCCCGCAGGCAAGGCGAGCCTCAATCTCCTCGGGCTCGTCCGTCCGGAACTGGCGACGACCATTCGCGCCGTGATCCAGGCGGCGCGCCTCAGCGGTCAGCACGAATCCCAGATGGACGTTGTCTTCGCGCAAGGGCCGACCAAGCATCGGTATTCGGTGGACGTCATACCGTTCCGTCTCGCATCCGCCCAGGGCCCGTATTTTCTCGTCAACGTTTGGCACAGCTCTCCTGCAGCTGACCCGAGCGCTTCGAGCGCCGGCCGCTCCCGCGGTCCGCGATCGCGACGACTCGAGGAGAAGTCGACGGTGCTTCGTGATGACCTTGAAGCGCTCAGGCGCTACGTGCACGTGATGACGGAAGAGCACGAGGCGATGAACGAGGAGCTGCGGGCGTCGAGCGAGGAGGTGCTGTCGAGCAACGAGGAGCTGCAGAGTACCAACGAGGAGCTCGAGACGACCAAGGAGGAGATACAGGCGACGAACGAGGAGCTCGCCACGGTCAACGAAGAGCTGCGGCATCGCACCGGGAGCTGAGCGCCATCTCGAGCGATCTCGCGAATGTGTTGGCCGGCACGCAGATCCCGATCGTCATTGTGGGAAGCGACCTGCGGGTGCGACGTCTGACGCCCGCGGCGAGCCGCGTGATGAAGGTGATCGCGACCGACGTCGGCCGGCCGCTCGGTGACATCAAGCTCCGTGTGCCGATCGATGATCTGGAGGCGCGGATCACACGCACGATCGAGACGCTCGAGGTCCATACGGCGAACGTCCGCGACGAGGGCGGCCGGTGGTGGGAGCCCACGATCCGGCCGTACCAGACGCCGGAGCGAAAGTGGGCGGCGCGGTGCTCGTATTCGGCGACGTCGATGCCACCAAGCGGCGTGGTGATTGGATGGAGGAGATCTCCGAAACACGCCGGGAGCTGCTCGCGTCGGCGGAGTCCGCGCGTGCGGTCGCCGACTCCGCCAGGATCGCCGCCGAGATGGCGAACGAGGCGAAGGGCCGCTTCCTCACCAGCATGAGCCATGACCTGCGAACGCCGCTCAACGCAATCGCGGGCTACACCGATCTCATGGAGCTCGGCATCCGCGGTCCGGTGACGGATGAGCAACGCGCCGATTTCACGCGCATCAAACGGAGCACGCGTCATCTGCTCTCGCTCATCAATGACATCCTGAACTACGCCAAGCTCGAGGCCGGTCACGTCGATTTTCGCATCGAGGACGTGGCGATCGACGCGGTACTCGCCGAGGTGGACGAGATGATGACGTCACAGTTCCGGCAGAAGTCGATTGCGGTAGAGCGAGTCGGGTGCTCGGCCCTCGGGCGCGCGGATCCGGATCGGCTCCGACAGATTCTCGTGAACCTGCTGACAAACGCGACGAAGTTCACTCCGGCCGGCGGGCGCGTCCGGATCGCATGCGGCGCAGGCGACGATACCGTGAGGGTGGAAGTCCAGGACACCGGCATTGGCATCGCGCCCGAGAGCCTGGAGCGCATCTTCGAGCCCTTCGTCCAGGTCGACCGGAGTCTGACGAGCGTGGACCGGGACGGCGTTGGTCTTGGTCTCGCCATCAGCCGCGACCTGGCCCGAGCGATGAACGGCGATCTGACGGCCGAAAGCGTGCTTGGCGAAGGTTCGCGGTTCGTGCTCACTCTGCCACGCGTGACGGACACGCGCGTCGAGCGTTAGGCGCATGGATCACCGGTACCGGTACTGGCCTCGTGAACCCTCATGCATCGTGCGACGGGATCAGGGCCGTTGGTCCGCCGGCACGCCCTCGATCGCGGCACGCGCGCGGGTCAGGTCGGCGCGTGTCGCGTCCACCAGCTGGTTCCGCACGCGACCGCGCACGTTGAGGAACCGCGGCAGGTAGTCGAAGCGGAACCGGCGGACGCTGATCAGATACACGTTAGGCCCCGCGTCGGTCGCACCGGCCGTCACGCTCGCGGGGACGAGGGCAAGCACCTCCAGGCCGCCCTCCAGGTAGTGGTTCGCGTAGATCTGCTTGGTCGCGAGGAACGCCTCGCCCGTCGCCGGGGCGTAGGCCACAAGGTGGTTGACCGTGAGCGTCGGGCGCATGCGCGAACGCCGCTCCTCCGACCAGTAGAAGACCTCCCGCGCGCCGTTCGGTCGCCCGGCCGGGTAGCTCGCCAGGTACCCGAAGAGCTCGGGGGCGCACACGGCCACATCGCGCGATTGCGACAGCAGCGCGTCGAAGGCCTCGCTCGAGCGAACGCCCGCGCCGTCGTTATACGTGGGCATCGCCGCGTTGCCGCGACGCCGGTAGTCGGCCACGAGACGCAGGAGCCCGGCTCGCAGGCGGGCGTCCGCCTGGGCGTTGGCGTTAGGCGCCGACCAGTCCACCCCTCGCCGGAACGCCTCCATCTCGGCCGTCGACAGCTTGAAGGCGCAGTCGCCGGGGCGGCACTTCCGGAGGCCGCGATACTCCGACCTGTCGAACGCGACGTCGCGCAGGTCCGCTGCCGCCGGCGGGTCGCTGAATGTCCCGGACTGCCCACCCAGAGTGGTTGTGACGACGAGCTCGTCCAGCACCCGCGCTACCGTGGCGTTGTGGGACGTGCGGACTCCAATGATGCCGGCTACGGCCACATCGCGGTCGTCCTCGGTCTTCAGGAGCGTGACGGACGCTTTCCCTCGTGCGGCAACACGGAGGTGCGTCGCGTCGAGGCCGACGACGGCGAGGCAGCGTTCCAGTTCCGGCGTGCCGGGCCGTTCCCGGACCCGGGCGCCAGCGCTCGCTGGAAACAGGAGAACGCAGAGTGCGGCGATCGCGAGCGGGCGCGCGCGTTTTTCAGACGAAGGCATCAACCAGGGAAGACAGGTCTAGCGAACGACTCGGTATGGCGACCTGTTCCGCAGGTTTTCGGCCCGGGGTCGCAAGAGCTACCACAGCGATGCTCGTGCCCGGGGCTGGCGGCGGGCCGTTGATCCGGCCGCCCTTTTGTGACCAAGGGACGAACCGCAGGGTATGGCTCAGGCACCACGACTCTCCACGAGGTGTCGGGATGACTCACCGACTCGCGCTCGCGCTCGTTGCCACCCTCCCGGCCGCGCTGGGCACAGCGCGCGGGCAGGTCATCGCGGTCAAGACCGCACCGATCGCGGACGGGGGGCAGTTCGCCTTCCTCCCCTCGGCCAACCTCGGCATGGGAGGGCTGTCGATCGCCCTTCCCGACTCCGCCCTCGACCCGTTCATCAATCCGGCAGCGGGCGCGCGGTTCAGTGGCAGCCACGTGTTCGGCGCGCCGACGTTCTTTTCGGTCACTCGAAAAGCCGGCGGCGGGCTCACCCTGCCGCTCGGCGCCAGCGTATCGAGTGGGGCGTGGTTCACGCAGCTGCTCGTCGCCATGCAGGACATCGACCGCACGGGCAACGACGGGCCCGTGGTCTCGCCGCTGGCGGCCGCCGACGCGCGCAGCGCGACCGCAACCAGTACGAGTGACGTCGTCACGCCCGACGACGGCGAGGCCTCGCGTGAGAATCGGTACGTACACGGCATGCTCGGCCGGCGGCTCGGAAACGGGTTCTCCCTCGCGACGAGCGCGTCGTGGTGGCGCCTCAACGCGGTCGACGGCGTCGAGCTGTATTACCCATTGAATACGCATGTACGGCAGCACGGCGAAGCGTCGGACGTTCGCATCGGGGTCTTCAAGGAGTTTGGCCGAGGGCATTCCATCGAGGCGCTGGCGCTACACAATCGCTTCGCCATGAACCAGGACGTGGAGTCCACCGAAACGCTCTGGGACCCCAACCTCAGGCAGTTCACGTCCCGGCCGCGCGTGGAGCCTAACGCCGACCGCACCGACACCTGGGGGCTGCACCTCGCCTACCTGCGACCGCTCGCGGACTCGACGTGGCACTTCGGCGCCATCGTGACCGGCAATCGGATCAGCCAACCGCGGCTCCCGGCGTACACCCTCCCCGAGGGTCCAGCGGATGCCGGGCGCGCCCAGGCTTACAACATCGGTGCAGGCGTCTCGCGCTCGCGTGGTCCGCTCGTGGCCGGGTTCGAAGCCATCTACGAGCCGATCTGGAGTCGCTCATGGGTTCGCGCCGATGAAGCAACCGAGTCACGC
>JBKOYV010000173.1:0-5625 GCA_046725585.1 Gemmatimonadota bacterium
GTCCCTGGAGTGTGTGCTCGCCATGGCGCCTCCTGTGTGCGTGAATGAAAGCAAATCGTGTTCCGGCGACCCAAACGCCAAGCGCGGCGAGGGGGTTCCCTCGCCGCGCTTGGGTTCGTCGAGCACAACGTCGATTGGCAACGCTTGGTCGGCTTACTCGTCGTCGCAGTGTCCGGGTCCGAGCGCTCCGCTGTTGTATTTGTCGAGCACATCGGCCCACCCGGTCAGCTGATCCTTCGAGTAGCTGTTGCCCGCGCTCCAGTCGCCCGGAGTTGCCTTTGAGAAGTACGCGGTAGCGCTCGTGATCACCGCGCTGACCGACGACGGCACCGACGCGGACTTCGCGTTCATGACGGCGGCGATGTACTGGTGCGCCAGGATGTAGTAGGCGTTGCCCTTCTGCGGCGGCGTCTCGAGCACGTCGTGCCAACTCTGCCCGCTGAGGAAGAACGTCCCCGCCGGGAGGAGTCCCTTCCCCTTGTTCTTGTAGTAGCCCTGCGTGTACGTGCAGCCGGACGGGCTGGACGTCACCGGCTTGTTATAGAACGTGACGCGCGCGCCGTGCACTCCCTCGAACGACGCTTCGCTCGTCCCCGTCATGGTCTGCGCTGCAAGGTCTCCCATCGCCAGCGTTAGGTGATCGAGCTGGTACGTCGACGACGGATTCTCACGCACGTTGACGATGACGTCGTCGGCGCCGGCGGGCGGGATCGTCGCGATCGTGGAGCATTCGCCGTCGTGGAGCGAGAGCGACTGCGTGGCGCCGCCGGATCCGACATGGTACTGGAACGTGGCATCAGTGCCGGACTTGCACACCGTCACCACGGCGTTGTTGAAGTACGTCACGACGGCGCCGTGTGCGCCTTCGAACGACACCGTGTTCGTTCCCTTCACCATCGTTGGCGAATCGGACCCGTGCTGCACCGCGATGTGATCGAGGACGTAATGCGACGCGGCGTTCTCGGCGATGCTGACGATGACGTCGTCCTGCGCAGCCGGGTTGAGGTTCGCGACGTCGGCGCAGCTGCCGCCATTTACCGTGACGGTCTGCGGTGTCGCGTTCGCGCCCACCTTCACCTGAAACGTCGCGCCGGGTCCGACCTTGCAGAGCGTCGTGACGCCGGGTGTCGGCGAGACGTCCGCTCGCGGCGCGAGCTCACCAGACTTTCCCGGTGATGTCGCCTCGTCGCAAGCGTAGACACCCGCCATCGCAGCGAGGATGAAAATGAGAGAGCGTGCAGGATTCGTGCGCCCGGTTCTTCCAAACGGGCCATGAACGAAGGTGCGCATACTTACCGTCCTAACTAACACATCACCATCCCGGCGAACGCGTCGGGCGCGACCCGATCGGACGACCGGGCACGGTGCAGCGCGCGCCGAAATCCGGCGTGGCTGTGGCTTGCGACGACAGAGTTTGGCATGAGGCGTTCCAGAGCCTAACGCGGGCGCCGAATACCCCATCCGTCGCGCATCAATTGGGGCGCCAACCAGTTGCGCGATCCGTACGGTCGAGCCCGCATGCTGCGGAACGTTGCGCGCGAGTGACCGCGATTCGCGAGTGTGTTTCGCGCGCCACACTACCTGTCGCTCCGTCGCGCTCGGCCTCGACAACCGGCCTGCCCCGCCGCCCAACGGTCGAGCTAGTTTCAGCGTTGATTGATCGCCGGGCCGTCACCGCGATCCCGGCGCGAGCAGTCTGAGAAACCCAGCAGGTCGACGCGACCCCACTCCGGCCGCCACACTCGGCTATGCATCGCCTTCGCCTCCTTTCGGCGTTCTGCGCCACGAGCGCCGTGCTCATCGCGGTCACGCTCGGTCGCACTCGGCCGGCGTCCCCTCACGCCAGCGCGGACGCCGCCGCGGGCAGTCGCGCTTTGGTCACCATCACGCGGGTTGCGGCCCACGATGTGTCCGGCCCGCTGGGCCTGGGCGACGCGTCTGACACTATCGACGGCCCCGATACTGCGGCCCAGCGCGCGGATGCACGCCGGTTTCCGCACGTGCTGGCGCCGGCGCCTAACACGGAGCATGAGGCCGAGGTATCCGGCGCGCCGGTCATCACTACCCCTCCCGGCTCGGCTGCGGTCGAACAGACCACGTTCGGGACGAAGGCTCCGGCGACGCTCGTCGCCAGCTTCGACGGGCTGGGCGTCGGCTTCAGCGGACCGCAGGGCACCGCGAACCTTCGCAACCCCTCGGACAACACGCTGGCGGTCGGGCCGAACCACGTCGTGCAGATCGTGAACACGCGCATGGCGATCTTCACGAAGAAAGGGACGCAGTACGACACGACCGGGTTGGTGCTCTACGGCCCGGGTGAGACGCGCAACGTCTTCAAGGGATTCGGCGGCGCGTGTGAGGCACGCAACAACGGCGACGCCGTCGTGCGGTACGACCAGCTCGCGGATCGCTGGCTCATCGTCATGCCGATCTTCAGCCGGCAACCCGTTAGGCGGGACGCCCCACCGCCGAGCAAGGCTGGTGATCCGGCGATGCAAAGCGTCCGGGGGCAGTCGGGACAGCCCGGGACCGCCGCTCCGCTCTACGTTCCGCCGCCACCGCCGCCCGAGAGCGCCGGCGCAGGTAGCCAGCGTCCCGCGGGCCAGCGGCCGCCGCCGGATTCCGGAGGCTATGCCATGTGCTATGCGGTGAGCGTCGGCGCCGACCCGTTCGGGCCCTACTATAGATATGAGTTCGTGCGTCCGCTCTTCCCCGACTATCCGCGGCCGGCTATCTGGCCCGACGGCTACTACGTGCCAACGAGCACCGGCGATGAAGTCATTCAGAAGCACGCGTGCGTTGCGGATCGCGCCAGCATGCTCGAGGGGAAGGATGCGACCGAACAGTGCGTGATCATCGACGGAGTGAACTTCCTCAACAACGCCGACCTCGATGGCAAGCAGCTCCCGCCCAAGGGCGCACCGAACATCATGGTGGCCGCGGGTGGAACGCAGTTGAAGAAGATGATGGAGGACTCGAGCCTCTACGTCTGGTCGTTCCATGTCGATTGGAAGGATCCGTCGAAGACGAAGGTCGCGGGTCCCACCAGGATCGCGGTTGCGCCGTACCACTACCTGTGCGACGGCCAGCTCTCCAACTGCGTCCCGCAACCGGGCGTCGATCGGAGGCTCGACGCACAGGGCGACAAGATCATGGCGCGGCTCGTGTATCGTCGCATCGGGAACCGCGAGTCGCTGGTCGCGGTGCATTCCGTGAACACGTCGAGCGGCGGCGGGGGCGTCCGCTGGTACGAGCTTCGGGTGGACAAGAAGCGCAATGTCTCGCTGTACCAGCAGGGCACGTACGCGCCCGAGGGCTTCTACCGCTGGATGGCGAGCCCGGCGATGGACAAGCACGGGAACATTGGCATCGGCTACTCGTTCGGCGGCACGCCGCACTTCGCGGGTCAGCGCTTCGCCGGCCGGCTCGCGAAAGACCCGAAGGGCACGCTCACGTTAGGCGAGACGGTGCTGGTGGCGGGCGAGGCGGCGCAGACGAACACGATGCGGTGGGAGGACTACACGCAGACGGCGGTGGACCCGAGCGACGACTGCACGATCTGGTACGTTGGCGATTATCTGAAACAGGGCGCCGTGAATTACTCGACCCGAATCGGCGCGTTCAGAATGCCGGGGTGTTCGTAGCGAATCGGGACTGGGGACTCGGTCGGGAGGCTATTAGCGCCGAGGAGGCCTCCGTGGCGGTAGAAGGTTCGTTGCCGAGTCCCCAGTCCCCAGTCCCAGTCCCGATTCCTTAGAATTCGATTTGCGCCCCCAGCTCGACCACTCGATTCGGCGGGATCCCGAAGAATTCCGTCGCCGAGCGGGCGTTCCGCGACATGAAGCTGAACAGCTTCTTCCGCCACCGCGCCATCGGCGACCGACCTGTGGCAATCAGCCGCTCACGACCGAGGAAGTAGCTCGTCTCCGCCGGCCGCGCCCGAAGGCCGTAACGCTCACTCATCGTGAGAATCCGCGGAACGTTAGGCGTCTCCATGAAGCCGTACTCCGCCGTCACACGGAAGAAGCCGTGGTCCAGCGGCGTCACCTGGAGCCGCTCCGCATCCTCCACCTCGGGCACATCCGCGGACACGATCGACAGCAGCACGACCTGCTGGTGCAGCACCTTGTTGTGCTTCAGGTGATGCAACAGCACCACCGGCGCGCCGTCGCTCACCGACGTCATGAACACGGCCGTCCCCGGCACGCGATGCACACGCTTGCGGCCAATGTCCGTGAGCAGCAGGTCGAGCGGCATGCTGGAGCGCAGCATGATCTCGGCAAGGATCGCGCGGCCGCGCTTCCAGGTCGTCATGAGCGTGAGGATCGACAGGGCAATCGCGAGCGGCACCCATCCGCCCTGTTCGATCTTGAGCGCGTTCGCGCCGAGGAACGCGAAGTCGAACGTGAAGAAGCAGCTCGCCAGCAGCACGACCTGCCACAGCGGCCAGTTCCACCGTGTGCGCGCGACGACCGCGAACAGTATGGTCGTGATCGCCATCGTCCCCGTGACGGCGATGCCGTACGCCGCACCTAACGCGTCCGACGAGCGGAACCCGAGCACGATGAGCAGCGTACCCACCATGAGCGCCTTGTTCACCTCGGGGACGTAGATCTGGCCGTGCTCGCGCTCCGACGTGTGCACGATAGTAAGCCGAGGGCTGTACCCGAGTTGGATGGATTGCTGCGCCAGGGAGAACGCGCCCGAGATGAGCGCCTGGGACGCGACGATCGCCGCCAACGTTGCGACGACGAGCAGCGGGTAGAGGAACCAGCGCGGCGCGAGCAGATAGAACGGGTTCTCGACGGCCTGCGGCATTCGCAGCAGCAGCGCCCCCTGCCCGAAGTAATTGAGCAGCAGCGCGGGAAGCACGAGCGCAAAGAACGCGAGTCGGATGGGCCGCTTCCCGAAATGGCCGATGTCCGCATACAGCGCCTCTGCCCCCGTCACCGCCAGAAACACCGCGCCCAAAACGCTGAATCCCGCAAATCGATGCTCGCCGAGGAAGTGGGCGGCGTACACTGGATTCATCGCCGCGAGAATCCCTGGCTCGCGAGCAATCTCTATCGCACCGAGTGTCCCGATGGTCAGGAACCAGATCAGCGTGAGTGGTCCGAACGCCTTCCCGACACCGGCCGTCCCGCGCTTCTGCACGACGAACAGCACGAACAGGATGATCAGCGTGATGCCGACGACGAACGGCTGGAGCCGTGGCGTCGCGATCTCCAACCCCTCCACCGCGCCGAGCACCGAGATCGCGGGCGTGATGACGCCGTCGCCGAACAGAAGCGCCGTGCCGAATACGCCGAGGATGATGAGAATGGCCCGGCGCCGCTGATCCTCCACGCGCTGCTGCTTCTGAAGAAGCAGCGCAAGCATGGCCAGCACCCCGCCCTCGCCGCGGTTGTCCGCGCGCAGGATGAAGATGAGGTACTTGAACACGACGACCAGCAGGAGCGACCAGAACACGAGGCACAGAATGCCGTACACGTTCGCCGGGTTCGGCGTCATGCCGTACTCCGGCGAGAACGTCTCGCGCATCGTGTAGAGCGGGCTCGTGCCGATGTCACCGTAGACGACGCCGAGCGCCGTCAGCGTGAGAATGGCGAGTCGCTTCCCTACCGG
>JBKOYV010000303.1:0-11405 GCA_046725585.1 Gemmatimonadota bacterium
CATCCGTTCGGCGTGGAAAACCACCGAGAACAATCGGCGCGCCCGATTCTACGAGCTGACCGCGGCGGGCCGTGAGGGGCTGCGTGAGGAGCGCGCACAGTGGGAGCGCCTGTCGCGCGGCGTGAACCTCGTGCTTCGCACTACGGGAGACTGAGTATGCGTCGCAGCTGGTTCGGGCGCGTCCTTGGGGGCATGCGCACTCGATTCGAGAACGATGACCCGGAGCGGGACATGGACGAAGAGATGCGCTTCCATCTCGAGATGGCCACGCGTCGCAACATCGACCGAGGCATGGCGCCTGACGACGCGCGGCGAAAGGCGCTCGCCACGTTCGGCGGCGTGACCCAACACCAGGAGGCGGCCCTTGAGGCGCTTCCGGGCCATCTGTTCGACGAGCTTCGTCTGGATCTGAAGTACGCGCTGCGGACGCTTCGTCGAAATCCGGGATTCGCCACGTCGGTCGTGCTGACGCTCGCCCTCGGCATCGGAGCGACCACGGCGATCTTCAGCGTGGTGAACGGGGTGCTGCTCCGTCCCCTGCCCATCCGCGATCCGGACCGGCTGACGTTCGTCGGCTGGGACTTCGGCAGGGGCGGGCCGACCTCGCTATCGCCCTACAAGATCGACTACGTCCGCCGGCATTCGACCGCATTCGCCGGCCTAACGACTTACAGGAATGCCGAGCACAACCTGGGTGGGCCGAACGGACGCAGTGTACGCGGGCTGCGCATTGCGCCGGACTTTTTCGCGGTCATAGGCGCTTCACCCGTCCTCGGTCGCGGCTTCACGGCGGAGGAAGAGAAACCAGGCGGGCCGTCGGTGGTCGTGCTGAGCGACGCGATCTGGCGAAACGAGCTTGGCGCAGATCGCAGTGTGATCGGTAGGCAACTACGCCTCGACGACAGCACCTACACGGTGGTCGGGGTGACGTCGCCCGCCTTCCGGGTGCCGGGGAACTCGCCCGACGAGGTCAACTTCCTCGTCCCGCTCCGGCTCGAGATCGACGTGCGTGAGAAGGGCCACAACTACCTGGCCCTCGCGCGGCTCGACAGCAATCGGACGCGAGCGCAGGTGGTCGCCGACCTCGAGTCGGTGAGCCGGGCGTTCGTGACCGAGCATCCCGAGATCGCCGCCAATGGAACGGGCGAACAATATCGATTGGCTGCGTTCGACGAGCTGTACATCGGCCCGCAGCTCCGGCGAACGCTGCTCGTCCTGCTCGGCGCAGTCACGTGCGTGCTGCTGATCTCGGCAGCGAACGCGGCGAACCTCCTGCTTGCACGTGCGGCGACTCGTGAACGCGAGATTACCGTCCGCGCCGCGCTTGGTGCGAAACGCTCGCGCATCGTCAGGCAGCTGCTGAGCGAGGGGATGGTGTTGTCCGTTGTCGCCGGCATCGCCGGTGTGATCCTGGGAACGTGGGGCGTTCGCGTGATGCTTGCCCTCAGCCCAAAACACCTTCCACGCGCGGACGAGATCGGGCTGGACCACCGGGTGCTCGCATTCAGCGCCGGAATCGTTCTCGTCACGGGCTTGGTGTTCGGGCTTGCGGCGGCAATCCCGTCCGGGCGGCTGCGCCTATCGGCCGTGTTAGGCGAGCGCGCGCGGGGCGCGTCGGCGAGCCAGCGAAGCCGCGACATTCTCGTCATGAGTGAAACGGCATTTGCTATCGTGTTGCTGGCCGGCGCTGGACTCCTGCTCTCGAGCTTCGCACGCCTTAGACGGGTGGATCCCGGGTTCACCGCCGAGAACGTCACGGCGGTTCGGTTCGGACGCATGCCCGAGGGGTACGATAACGCGGACGCCATCTGGCAATTCGAGCGACAGCTGGTCGATCGGTTGTCGGGGGTGCCGGGCGTCCAGAGCGTGGCTGGCCTCCCCAACTTCCCCCTCGAGCGCGGGTGGAACATGACCGTCGCCCGGGCCGGCGTCGCCGAGAGTGGCGATGGCGACGTGGAGTACCGGTCGATCACGCCGGGCTACTTCGAGACACTGCGCATCCCGCTGCTGCAGGGGCGGGCCTTCACCGCGGCTGACGGCCGCAGTACCCCGCGCGTCGCCATCATCAACGCGTCGTTGGCGAAGCGGTTCTTCCCCGATGGTGATGCGTTAGGCAACGCGATCGAGATCGGGCGCTACAAGAACCAGTGGTTCTCCGAGGAGTACAAGGGCGCCGTGGAGATCGTCGGCATCGCCGCCGACATGCGAGAGATCGGGCTCGATCGCGCGCCGAAGCGAACCGTCTACGTTCCTGCCGCGCAGGCGCTGAACGCCCTGGCGTCGCGACCGCCGCTGCTCGTGATTCGCGCGGTGCCTGGCACCGCACTACGTGTGGCTGTGGTGAATGCTGTTCGGAGCGCGGATCCTCGAGTCGCGGCGCCGGAGCTTCAACCGATGCCCGCGATCGTCGGCGCATCGATCGCCGAGCAGCGCTTTCAGACACTGCTGCTGACGCTCTTCGCGGGCGCGGCACTGGCGCTTACGGCGATCGGCATCTTCGGCGTCGTCTCGTATGGCGTACAGCAACGCGTGCGCGAGATCGGCGTGCGCGTTGCCCTCGGCGCCTCGTCAGGCCAGGTGCTGCGGCTCATTGTTGGCCGGTCCCTCAAGTTCGTCACCGGTGGTGCGCTGCTGGGTGTCGCGGGCGCGCTCGGTCTCACGCGCTTCCTGTCGAGCATTCTGTACGATGTGAAGGCGACCGACCCGCTCACGTTCTCGCTCGCGGTTGCGACCTTGCTCGGCGTTGCCTTAATGGCGTCGTATCTCCCCGCGCGGCGCGCGGCTCGCGTTGATCCGGTGCTGGCCCTCCGCCTGGAATAGCAGGCGTAAGCTGCGGCGGCGGTACGAGTCTGACCCCACTCAATTCATATGGATGCATTTCTCAGAGCAGCAATCGACGAGGCCAGGCAAGGCCTTGGCGAGGGCGGTATCCCGATCGGGTCGGTGCTCGTCATCGATGGGCGAATCGTCGGTCGCGGCCACAATCGACGCGTGCAGCAGGGCAGCGCCATCCTCCACGCGGAGATGGACTGTATAGAGCGGGCGGGCCGGCTCAAGGCGGCAGACTATCGCAGGGCGACGCTCTACTCCACGCTCTCACCGTGCGACATGTGCAGCGGGACGGCGCTGCTCTATGGCATACCGCGCATCGTGATCGGCGAGAACCGGACGTTCCGTGGGCCGGAGGACTACGTGCGCTCGCGCAGCGTCGAGCTCACGATCGTCGACGACCCTGAGTGCATGCAGCTCATGCGCGAGTTCATCGCGGCGCGGCCGGAGCTGTGGAACGAAGACATCGGCGTCTGACGACCCATACCGGTGGAAGTGCCTGTGAATCGCTTGGACATTCGCGTCGTGACCCTGGCGGCGTGTGTAGTTGCATTCTGGCGTCCGACGACCCTCGCGGCTCAACAGGCCCCTGCTCCCCCTGCTCCCAGGGCCAACACCGAGAAGCTCATGCTCTCGCTCGCACTGGGTGGCGCCTCCATCTATTCGGACGAGCTCGAGGAAGAGCGCGAGTCCGGTGGCGGCCTTTCGGGGCAGCTCGGCTGGGGATTCACGCGACTGTTCACCCTCCTCGCTGATGCGAGCGGTGCGACGATGGGGTCGGGCGACAACAAGTTCGTCCTAGCCCACTTCGATCTCCTGGGTCGTTTCAACTTCACGAGCCCGCGCCGGGCGTGGGTTCCGTTCCTCGAGGGCGGTATCTCAGCGCGCGTTGCCGGCCAGGACAACGCCGTGGTCAATGGGGACAACGGGCCTCAGGAAGTGAATCTCGAGATCTCGGGTGGAGGATTCACGTTCGGCGGCGGTGTGGAGTATTACGTCGCGCCTGCATGGGCGTTAGGCGCCAACCTTCGCTGGACCACCGGCGAGTTCAGCACCGTGAAGTTCAACAACGTGAGCATCGACGGGTTCGAGCTCGACGCGACTTCCACGCGGTTGAATTTTGGGGGTAGCTGGCATCCTATGCTCGGGAAGCGGTAGCGCCACCAGAGCGCCGGCGCAGCCTGACCTTCATCCCGACCGGCGCCATCGTAAACCCGAAGAGCTCGTATTCGTTGCCGACTCTGCGAAATCAACGGCGCCGGTTGATCAATGCCTGGTACCGCGGATCCAAACGCAGCTCCTTGAACCACCAAGACTTGTCTCCGGATGCGAGCCAACTTCGCTGTGGGTAGAGCGCGAGCACGCGGCCAAGGGCCGCCAACGCGGAATCCATGGCGCCTGCACGGGAGTAAACGCTCATCGAGATCGGGAGCAAGTAGTGCTCCGGGTCGATTAACGAATCTCCGCGGCTCGTGTTGGCCAGAGCAACGGCGCTGTCTTGAAGCCCGGACCGCACCAATGCAAGCGCGACGATCAATCTGCCCTTCAACTTGTTGTACTCGCGCGCGGTTGGCGGGCTCCGCTTCACATAGTCGTCGTAGGAACTCCACACATCCGCTGGCCTCGGCGTACCTGGGCTCGGGAGCGCAAAAAGCCAAAGGCGGCAGTCATCGAAACGATGGCTGTGTGGGAAGCGCGTGTGGCCAATCTCGCACCATTTCTCGACTTCGTCGTGTAGTCCCCGATCGAGCGAAGCGAGATACAGGCGCTCGATCGTAGTCTCGGCGTCCGGCAGAAACGGATCCAGTCGTAGGGCGTTCTCTGCAGCCAACGTTGCTCCGGCAAGATTCCTGGTGTTGAGCCGCAACAGACTCAACACACTCCACGCGCTCGCGCTCTGCGTTGGCGACGCAACGGCAGCGACTAGATCCTGTTCGGCGGAGCTCAGCAGCGCGGCAGACGCCGGGAGTTGAGGGCCGGGTTGGACACCCATTGGAAAAATCGGAGCGTGCCACGCACTTCCAACCCGTCAGCGTCGTTAGGTTCGTAACGCAGCGCTCGGTCGACGTGCGCGAGACCGACGTTGAGCTCCCGCGCGAAGCGTACGTCCGAGTAGGGGTAAAGGTTTGCGCGGCGGAAAGCCAATCGAGCGCGCTCAACGATGGGATCCGTCCAGAATTCATCGTTGGCCTCGGCGGCCGCAAGAATCGAGTCTGCCTCGGCCAGCCTCTGAAGGGCGGCGCGAACGTTATTGCCATTCCCAAGTCGTTCGAAGTCCAAGACTGCCTGGTTGGCCTTCTGCCTTGCATCCCACGCTGCCGGAGACTTGGTGCCCGCGGTGCTCACCAAGTTAGGCACCAAGTCACCAAGGCGTGATCGCAGAAGGCGAGTTGTCGCCTCGGCAAGCGAGTCCTGAAGCCAGATGCTGTTCCGCTCCGACTGCGCCACTTGGGTAACTGCCAGGCGGTGACCCGTCGAGGCGTCTATCATCTCGATCTTCAGTAAGAGCCCAGTACCGAGCGGCACGACGCTGCCGCGTATCACAGTCCCGACTTCTAGCGCTCGTGCGATGCTGTCGATTGCGAGCGCGGTGCGGTGTCTCGAAGGGCCGACGGCATTTCGTGAGGCTACGCGGAGCCCCGGGACGCGTCGTATCTGGTCGATGAGCGCGTCGGTGATTCCATCAGTCAAATACTGCAGACTATGGTCGGGGCTCCGATCGTCGAAGTACAGGACGGCCATATCCTGCTTCGGGAATTGACGCGAGGGCGTGTTACCAGAGTTCGAAGCGGGGCCCGATCCCGAAGCGAACCAACCAGCCGTTGCCAAGGCTGCTACCAGCAGTGCACCGCCAACGAGCATTGAGAAGCGGCTAGGACGCTTCGTCGCGACGCTAACAGGGTGAGTGGGGCGTGCCGGCGCGTCGACGGTCTGAACGGCCGACTCGCCGGTCGGTTGCTGGATGGCTCGCGCGAACTCCGCGGCGTCGGTGTACCGGTCGGTCGGTGCCTTCGCGAGGGCGCGCTCCACCATCTGCTGCACACCGGGTGGGATGTCCGGCCGCACTTCGACGAGATCAGGGACCCGTGCCTCCCAGTGCTTCGCCAGAACCGCATAGCGCGTCGTGCCGACGAACGGTGGCCTGCCCGCAAGCATCTCGTACAGTACGCAGCCGAGACTGTACACATCGCTCCGCCCGTCAACCGTGTCGCCCGCCGCTTGCTCGGGACTCATGTAGGTTGGACTCCCAACCACAACGCCCGTTTGCGTCAGCCGCTCCTCGGCGCCCGACGTCGCAATCGCCCGCGCAATGCCGAAGTCCGCAATCATGGCATGCGAGTCCGGCGCACCGGGCTCGCCAGTCAGCAGGATGTTCTCAGGCTTGATGTCACGATGCACGACGCCCTGTTTATGCGCGTAGGCGAGTCCGGTGGCGACCTCACGCGCTATGCGCAATGCCTCGCCTAACGGCAGCTTTCCCTCACGCTCCAATCGCGCTCGTAACGTCTCGCTCTCCGCGAACGGCATCACGAAGTACAACCGCCCGTCGATGGATCCGGAGTCGAAGACGGGCACGATGTGCGGGTGTTGGAGCGCGGCCGCGATCCGGATCTCGCGCAGAAACCCCTCGACGCCGACCGTGAGTGCGATCTCCGGCCGAAGCACCTTCACGACCACCCACCGATCATGCCTCGCGTCACGCGCGACGTAGACCGTCGCCATCCCACCGGCGCCGATCTCGCGGGCGATCACGTACCAGCCGTGCGCGAGAATGCCGCCGGGGGAGAATCGACCAGTCTCCGACTCCGGCGCGTCCTCCCGGCGTGGAATCGGATCGACAATGGGCGCTGGTGCGGCGGCGAGCGGCTTTCGTACGTCCCGGCGGATCGTTTCCACTAGCGCCTGCGTTTCCGGGGACGGGTCGGCCTCGTATTCGTCTCTGAGCCGACGAGCGAAGTCCTCGTACGCCTGAATCGCGCCGGCACGATCGCCGGCGCGGGCCAGCATCGCTAGCCACCGCCGAAGCGCGCGCTCGTCACCATTCGAAAAACTGAACTCGAGCCGCCCCCATCGCAGCGCCTGGGTCAGGTTGCCGGCGGCCTCCTCCCCCTCCGCCACCGCCCGCGCTGCCTGCGACGCCTGTTCACGAAGTCGCGCCCGCTCGCCTTCCAGCCACTCCTCGAAGCCGCGTGCATCGGCGACGAAAAACCCGGCAAGCAGCTCCCCGCGATACAGCTCGATCGCCTCACGTGGTCGCTCCTCGTCCACCGCCGTCTGAAACGCGACGGCGTCGCACCAGAGTTGAGCGCGGTCAACACTGACGTCCTCAGCCCCCCGGCTCAGAACAACGCTCGACCCAAGCGCCTGTCGCAGAAATCGAACGGCTTGGTTGAGGGAGTCGCGAGCACGCGACTCGTCCTGTTCAGGCCAGAACATCGCGAACAGGCGATCTCGTCGATGAAACCCGAAGGGCCGAGCCAGCGCCAGGTACGCGAGCAGCGCAAGACGCTTCGGTTGTGCGACGACCGCGTCCAACGACTCGCCCGCGGCCGAGTGCAGCTCGATGGACCCTAACGTACGAAGCCGGATCATTGTCACCGATTTGGCCTTACGGAATGCACCGAGCCTGGCGTCGACACTTGATGTCTGTCCGCACCCGCCGATCGAGATGAAGCCGCCTTACCGAACAACACGCCTTTAAGCGCTGGATCAGGGCCAGTTCAGTGCGACCCCCGACAGTAATGCAGCAACCCTCGCAAGCGAACCGGGTTGCCAACTCAACCGAAATGGGGGCCAGCATGATAACGTTTCGCTCAGACACCTCGTTGCTCCATATCCTCCCGATCGTGCTCGCGGCAGCCGCGTGCGCGCCTTCTGCGCGATCGGGGCAACCCCCGGCTCCCTTGGAGAGGCCGTGGGCACAATCGACCCGACAGATCATCGCAGCTCCGGAAATCGCCGAGGCGCGCGCGCTTACCGCCTACGACGTCATCGTCCGCCTGCGTCCGGAGTTCCTGCGGAATGCGAGTCGTGACGCTTCCAGACCGTCATCCGATCCGGTCGTCTACATCAACAGTCTACCGGCTGGCGGCATCTCCACTTTACGCCAGATCTCCGCGGACATGATCGTGGAAGTGCGCTACGTCCTACCTCGCGATGCTGTGACGCATCATGGCGAGGCGAGTCGGGGCGGGGAAATCATGATCTACACGTACGGCTCGAAAGCCGGGCAGCCACGCTAGCATGCACCGGGGTCAGATTCGGGGTGAGATAAACCATTCCCGGGATCTGACCCCTTGCACTCCTTGGACGTCTGTGCAACCTGACCGTCATCGCGACGGACGCCAGCGTGCACGCGATCGATCCCAGAATCCGCAGCTGGATCATCGTGCCCTGGGTTGACCGACTGCTATACGGTCCCTGCCTCGACGCGGGGCAGGGGGCTACGCGGCGTCCCTCCTTATTGATGAGACGGATGCCGACCGTGCTTTTCAGCGCCGGGTCACCGTCGACGCAACCGAACCCTCATCCCCACGGGCGCCATGGTGAAGGCGAAGAGCTCCGTCACGCCGGCAGCGCTGCCCACACGCTCCACGTGGAAGTCGCCGAACAGCATCGCCAGCACGACCTTCATCTCGAGCTGCGCGAGCGTGCGCCCCGGGCAGATGCGCGGACCCGAGCCGAACGGGATGTTCGCGGACGGGTCGTGCGCCCCGCCCGTCGCGCCGGCGTCGAGCCATCGCTCCGGACGGAACGCCATCGGGTCGCCGAAGTTCTGCTCATCCAACGCGGGCGGTCGCGTGTGCAGCGACACCCACGTTCCCTTGGGCACTGCCACGTCGCCAATGACGACGTCATGGTTCGCCTCGAGGAGGATCGTAGGGGCGACGGGCTTGAGACGCATCGCTTCGCTGGCGACCGCGCCGGCGTACACGAGACGGTTCGCGGTCTCGATGGCGCTGGGCGCCGCGTCGCCCCCGCGGAGCGCGTCGGACTCGGCGCGGAGGCGTGACACCGCGTCCGGCGCGTCGCACAGATGATGCACCGCCCAGACGAGCGTGTACGCCGTCGTGTCCTCGCCGGCGAGCAGCATCGTCATCGCGTTCCCGAAGATCACCTCGTTAGGGAACGGTCGTCCCTGCGAATCGCGAGCCGCGATCATCGATTCGAGGAACGTCTCGGGGTGTTCGGCCCGCGCGGGATCGTTCTCGAGGCGCGCACGCGCTTCGTCGATGCGCACACCGAGCCATTCGCGCAGCTCCGCCAGCGCGCGATCGAGCCTCCGATCGGCCGGCATGCGGATCCACCGCCACGTGGGCAGGATCGCGAACAGGCGACGTGCAAAGGCCGGGAACACCAGCCCGAGCCGACGCTGGATCACGTCGTCGCCCTGCTCCAGCGTGTTGACGTCGTGACCGAACGTGAGCGTCGTCGTGACGTCGACGGTGAACCGCTTGAGCTCATCGGCGAGATCGAGCGTCGCACCAGCGTCCGCCTTCTTCTCCCAGCGCGCGCGCAGCCGTCGCGTGACGTTCTGCAGCGTGGGATAGAAGCCGCGCAGATGCCGATGCGAGAGCGCTTCCATCGCGAGGCGGCGTTGCGTGCGCCACGCATCGCCTTCGGCGCTGAATACGCCGTCCACCCCCATCTCGCGGAACACCGGCTCGACGTTGGACGCGCGCCGATACGACTCGGGGCGAGCGCGAAGAATCGCTTCGTTGAGTCTCGGGTCGGCGACTCCAACGATGCGATTCGGTCCGAGGCGATACGCGTACAGCGGGCCATATTCCGCCGCCCATTTCTCCTGCACGAGGTGGAAGCGCTTCACGTTCATCTGAAGGAAGTTGCCCAGCAGCGGCACTCCTTTCGGGCCGGGGAGGTCATCGAGCGTGCGACGAGCCGCCTTGCTCCTGGTCTCCAGCCCAAGCAGCGGAGAGATGTTGGCCCAGAGCTCGTTGCCGCGCGTCTCGACCGGACACGACGCGAGGCAGCCGGGGCCGCCCTGGCGTTGGCCGGTGGCACTGTCGAAGCGCCAGCGATGATTGCGGCAAACGAGTACGTTGCCGTCCATCTCACCTTCGCCGAGTAACGCGCCTTGATGCGGGCAGCGGCCCTGGTAGGCGCGCAGCCCGCTCTCCGTTCTTACGATTACGACGTCAACGCCGTCCGCGGTAAGCGCGAAAGGCCCTTCGCCGGTGAGGTCATCCACGCGACCAAGAAGCCTCCACGACGACTGTTCGAACGCGTTCCGGTGAAACGCGGCGGAAAGCGATGATGTTGGGAGCACGGCGGCCACTACTCCTTCCTCGACGTAATCGACCTCGGCGAGCCGGGTCCTTCACGATTCGGGTGTGGATCCGGTATCCGCATCACCATCATGCGCCGTCCGTTTCGATAAGACAATTCTGGTCTATCGGATCCGGAGCGCGCTCAGCCGCTTGTCCACGCGCGCTCATCCCCTCATTATCGGGCGCCTCATACCGCGTCGGCTCGCAACACCTCACGTCATTCGACGCTGCGGTGCCTGGGTGGCGGAGACCGTATGTTGCTGCGCCCGGTCACGCTGGGCAGCGACTAGCGGCACACCTCATGACGCGGGCGATCACCGCGGCGGCGCAATCGCACTCGCATGCCGACCGGCGCCATCGTGAACGCGAACACCTCCTGTACGTCGGCCGCACTCCCCACGCGCTCCACATCGAAGTCGCCAAAGAGCATCGCCAGCACGAGCTTCATCTCGAGCAGCGCGAGCGTACGGCCCGGGCAGATGCGCGGGCCCGACCCGAACGGGATGTTCGCCGACGGGTCGTGCGCGCCACCGGTTGCGGCGGCATCGAGCCACCGATCCGGCCGGAACGCCATCGGATCGCCGAAGTTCCGCTCGTCCAACGCCGGCGGTCGCGTGTGCAGCGACACCCACGTTCCCCTTGGAACCGCCACGTCGCCGATCACGACATCCTGGAACGTGTGGGTCGACAGGATTGGATCGCGTACGCGTATGCTCGAGCGGGCCGACGAGGCGACGCGGTTCGGATCCTACGCGACCTCGAGACAAAGATTCAGCGTGGCGACCCTCGGCTTGCTGCGCTAGCGCGACGCGTCGGCACTGCAACTGCTCCACCGACGCGATGACGCGCTCTGGCCTCCGACCCTGACCCGACGGTCAGTGGCGGCCACTCTCGCCACGCAGCGCCGTTGGGCACGCGCGAACGTACCGCGGCCGACTGCGTGGCTGCTTAGTTGTTGTTTTGCAGGTGCGTTGCGTACAGCTCGTTCTCCCACGCCTGCACGTGGGCGTCGGTCAGCGCCGTGTTGAAGATCATCAGGTCCGCCACGCGGCCGCGCAGGAAGAACTCCAGCACCGACGTCGATTGGTGCCGCAGCACTCCCACGCGCAGCGGGTTGTTGCCCGCCACGCCCGTGCTCAGCGTCCCGGTCCCGGCCGCCGCTCGGTCGATCCGGAAGTCCACCCGCGTCCCGCTCACTCGGATCACCACCAGCCGGAATGACCGTCCCTTGACCTTTGCCGTCGAGCGCGGGCCCGTCTCCTTCCACGGCCGGTCCACCAGCAACTT
>JBKOYV010000094.1:0-16563 GCA_046725585.1 Gemmatimonadota bacterium
AGCAAATCTCGGGCACTGGGGACTGGGGAGTGGGTCCTGGGGACTCGGCCGGGAGGATTCTACCGGCGCGGATGCCTCCTCGCGAATAGAAGGTTCCCGCCCGAGTCCCCAGTCCCCAGTCCCCCAGTCCCCAGTCCGTCCCCCCTCACCGCGATCCGAAGCACACGCGATAAAGCTCCGCTCCGACTGCGCGTCGCGCCTCCAGGACGGTGCCGCCTAACGCGGTAACGCTGGTCAGCAGCGCCGTTGCCTCTCCCGGCTGCATAGCGCTGAAAAAGAGCAGCGCACACGGCCGCGCGAGGCGAGCGACGCGCGCGGCTTCTGTCTCGCTCCACGGGGACGGCCTGGACCAGGCAGCGGTGTCGTCGACGACGCGTACGATGCGCTCGGGCTGGCTGTTGTACCACGCGCCGACGATGACGTCCGACGCAATCGTGGCGTCCGACCGCTTCACGAACACGTCGGGACCGGCGACTTGCGGGCCAGCGACCAGGCCGCTGTAGAATCTCCACGCGGGCTCGCCGCCAGCCGACACCCAGACCGGCAGCCCCGCCGAGCGCCGTCGCGCCGTATCGCGGGCGAGCTCGCGACTCTCCTGGCGTCCCTCGTTGGACGCGAGCCGCTCCAGCATCCCCTGCGACGAGGCGATGATGCCGGCGGCCACTACCGCGCCGCCAATCCACGCGAGCCAGCGCGGCGCACGCCGATCGTAGACGAGCGTCAACGACGACGCGAGGAGAAGTGCCGTGAGCGGCGCGGCGAACAACACCAGTCGTTCCGCGAGCGGGTAGAGCCGAAGCGCGGATGCGCACGCGGCCAGCACAACCGGAACGATGAGCAGCGAAAGGAACGCGAGTCGGCGCGTCACGAACAGCGCAACGCCCCCCACCACCCCGATGCCCAGCAGCAGCGTCGTCGCATTCGGCAACGCCGTGTCTCCCAGGAACGTGCTCGTCAACGTCGCCCAGAGCGTCGACGACACCTTGGTCGCGAGGCCTGGCGGATCCGGCGTCAGGAAGCTCGGCGCCCAGTACCAGTGCATGAACCGGCCGAGCGGCGACGTTTCGCCGACGAGCGAGCGAAACACTGTAGCCAGGAGTGCGGCGAAGGTCGCTGCCCAGACCAGACCGACTGCTGCCGTGCGCCGCGCGAACGTCGCATCACGGTTCGAGATGGCGTGAACCGTCAGGCACGCGGTGACCCCGGCGAGTACGAAGATCGCCGGAGTCGACGACGGAATTGCGATGACACCGACAATCGCAAGCGTCCACCAGCTGGACCGATCGGCCTCTCGCTCCTTGACCGCTAGAGTGCGCTCCACGAGGACGAGCGCGATGAAGGCATCGACCACGTAGGGCTTGGCCTCGGCAGCGTAGTGAACGAGGCTCGGCGAGAGCGACACGAGCCCCACTGCGGTAATCGCCGCGAGTGGCGGCAGAGCACGGCGGGCGACGCGCCACATGAGCGGTGGCGTGAGAATGCCAACGGTGAGCGGCACGAGTCTGAGCGACCATTCGCTCTCGCCTAACGGCAGGATTGCCAAGCGCTCAGCCCAGAGGAAGAGCGGTGGAGCGGCTTGCAGGAAGTCCAACGGCTTCAACAGCGCGACGAAGCCGCGCTGCACTACGTTGAGTGCGAGCGCGGCTTCGTCGTACCAGAGCGAGCGATTCTGAGCATACGCGGCGAGCCGGGCGAGCGCGCCGACGACGCACAGAGCGGCGGCGGTCAGCCGCCATCTCCGCGCGAGGGCGGCGTCGCCGCCGCCTGGCGTGCTCACACCACCACGTTGAGCAAGCGACCCGGAACGAAGATCACCTTCTTCGGCTCTCCGGAGATGAACCGCGCGATGGCAGGCGTCCCCAACGCTGCTTCGAGCGCGCCCTCCTTCGTGATGGTCGGCGCGACGCGCACCGTCCCGCGCATCTTGCCGTTGATCTGCACCGCGAGCTCGATGGTCTGCTCGCGCGCGAGCTCCGCATCGTACACCGGCCATCCCGAGTCGAAGATGCTCTCGCGATGGCCGAGCTGCTCCCACAGCTCTTCGGCCAGGTGCGGCGCGAACGGCGACACGAGCTGCACGAGCGGCTCGAGCTCGTCGCGGTGCGGCGTGCGCTCGCCCTGCCGCACGACGTTGACGTAGGTCATCATCGCCGCGATCGCCGTGTTGTAGGCGAGCCGCGGGATGTCCTCCGTCACCTTGCGGATCGTCTGGTGCAGCTTCCGCATGACCTCGGGATCGGGTGAGCCCTCTGTCGTGGACTCCGCCAACGATGCCCACAGGCGGTCCAGGAAGCGCCTAACGCCGGAGATCGACTGGTCCCGGAAATCCCCACCCTCCTCGTACGGCCCGAGGAACATGAGGTACGTGCGGAACGTGTCCGCCCCCCACTCCTCGTAGTACTGGTCCGGGTTCACGATGTTGCCCTTCGTCTTCGACATCTTCGCGCCGTTGCGCGTGATGTGGCCGTGCGCGCGGAACCGCGTGAACGGCTCCTCGAAGTGCAGGAAGCCCATGTCGTGCAGCACCATCGTGATGAACCGCGAGTACATGAGGTGCAGCACCGCGTGCTCGTTGCCGCCGATGTACGAGTTCACAGGCAGCCACTTGCGCGTGAGGGCCGGTTCGAACGGGACATCGTCTCGATCGGCGCTCGGATAGCGCAGGAAGTACCACGCGCTGTCGAGAAACGTGTCGGACACGTCGGTCTCGCGGCGCGCTTTCCCGCCGCACTTGGGACACGGCACGACGTACCAGCTCTCGTGACGCGCCAGCGGCGACACGCCCGAATCGTCGGGCCGGAAATCCTCGATGTCCGGCAGCGTGACGGGCAGGTCCTTCTCCGGCACAGGCTGCGGCCCACACCGATCGCAGTAGATGATCGGAATGGGCGGGCCCCAGTAGCGCTGCCGGGAGATGCACCAGTCGTGCAGCCGGTAGTTCACGACAGGCCGCCCCGCCCCGCGCGACGCGAGCCATTCGGTAATGGCGCGCTTCGCCTCGGGCACGGGCATCCCATCGAACTGGCCGGAATTCACGAGACGTCCGCTCACGTTCTCGGTGAACGGCGCGTCGAGCGGCGTGTGCTCGTTATCACCTTCGTCCGCCACGACCCTAACGATAGGGAGCGAGAACACGGTCGCGAACTCGAAGTCGCGCTCGTCGTGCCCGGGCACGGCCATGATGGCGCCGGTTCCGTACTCCATGAGCACGTAGTCGGCGATCCAGATCGGGATCGGCGCACCGGTGGCCGGGTTGATTGCGTGGCTGCCGGTGAAGACGCCGGTCTTCTCCTTGTTCACCTTCCGGGAAACAATGTCCTGACGCTTGGTGCGCTCGCGGTACGCGTCGACTTCGGCTCGCTGGTCGTTAGTGGTCAACGTCGAGACGAGCGGGTGCTCCGGCGCGAGCACCATGTACGTCGCACCAAACACGGTGTCCGGTCGCGTGGTAAAGACCTTGATCCGGGGACTAGGGACTGGGTACTGGGGACTCGGCCGGGATGCTTCTTCCACCGAGGACGCCTCCTCGCCAACAGAAGGGTCCCCGCCGAGTCCCCAGTCGCCAGTCCCTAGTCCTGGCATCACCTCGAACTCGATCTGCGCGCCGTCGCTCCGACCGATCCAGTTCCGCTGCGCGGTCTTCGTCGACTCCGACCAATCGATGTGGTCCAGGTTGTTCAGCAGTCGCTCCGCATACTCGCTGATGCGGAAGAACCACTGCTCCAGGAACCGCTGCTCGACGATCGCGCCGCAGCGCTCGCACGCCCCGTTGATGACCTGCTCGTTCGCGAGCACGGTCTTGTCGTTGGGACACCAGTTGACGGCAGCCTTCTTCTTATAGGCCAGCCCCTTCTCGTACAGCTTGAGGAAAACCCACTGCGTCCACTTGTAGTAGCGCGGATCGGTGGTATCCACCGAGTAGCGCCAGTCGACCATCAGGCCCCCCCGCTCGAGCTGCCGCCGGAAGTTCGCGATGTTCCTCGGGATGAGGCGCATCGGATGCTCGCCGATCTTCAGCGCGTAGTTCTCGGAGTGGATGCCGAACGCGTCATTCCCAAGCGGCTCGAACACCGTGTGCCCCTGAAGCCGCTGGAATCGTCCATAGATGTCGTTTCCCGTGAACGCGAAGAGGTTGCCGACGTGCAGCCCCTCCGCCGACGGGTACGGAAACATCATGAGGGCGTAAAACGGCCGGTCGCCGCCCGTGAGGTTCGTGTGATTCGTGCCACGCTCGCGCCACCGGCGCTGCCATTTGGCTTCGACGGTGCTCGGGTCGTAATCGACGGGAGCGCTCACAGGAGTGGGCTCGTGCGGATTCGGTACAGTCATGTCTGGGCTCGCGGGCGCTACGCCAGGCGGTCTCGAGCGCGCCCGAATTCGGAAGGGTTTGACCTGTAGGAATTTAGCACTGGTCGAAGGCTGAACAAGCCAGACATGACCCTGCCGCCATGACGCTCTCCTCGATCACGTCGACGCACTCGGTTCCGCGCACGCCACGCCTCCATCCGGGGCGTGTGCCGTCTGGTGGTGCGCCGCAGGATACCGAGTCCAAGGCACTTCAACGCGGCATGGTCGTCGCCGCCGCGGTCGTCGCGGTCGCGATCCTCGGCGTCACGACGCTGGTCGCCATGCGGACTGCCGCGAACTCCCTCTCCGACCGGGCCGACACGCGGCTACGCGACGTCGCACGTCGCGGCGAGCTCGTGGCCGAGCAGGCAGTGCTCGAGCGCGCGCGCCAGGTCGAGCTCATTGGCGCGTCACCGACCATCGTGGACGCGGCGCGGGCCGGCGCGGTACGCGCCGCTCAGATGGGACTCGTCGGGCGACCGATCGAGGCTCTGGAGAGGCAGATGGCGGCGACAAAGACCCTCGCCGTGAGCGAGACCGCAGCCCGTTTTCTCCTGAGCCAGCTTGCGCCACTCGGCATCGCCGAGATGTTCGTCACCGACGTGAACGGCTTCAACGCAGTCACGACGGAGATGACATCGGACTTCGTCCAGAGCGACGAAGCGTGGTGGCGCGATGCGGTTCGCAAAGGGCTCACCGCCGCCGAGGCGGAGTTCGATGAGTCCGCAGGCCAGACGGTCGTATCGATGGCCGCGGCAATCCACGAAGCAGGTCGCAACAGGCCCGAAGGTGTCATCAAGATCGCGTTCGGCATCTCTACGCTCGACGCAGCCCTCGCGCGAGCGACGAACAACGAGGTGCGCCTCGACGTGCTGGATGGCCGTGGGCGACTGATCGCCAGCTCGTCGCGGAACGGTGAGCGCATGAAGCCGTTGGCTGGCGCGGACCAGATCCCGGGCGCCGCTGGCGACACCATCCTGTACTTCACGGCGGGAGATACCACGCACCGCGCGATGGTCGCCGCGGCAAACGATGGATCGTGGCGCGTCGTGGCGTCGATCGACGAACCGAGCGTTCTCGAACCGTTGCGCAGCGCGCGTCCAATGATCGCGGCCTCGCTCATCGCGCTACTGTCGTTTCTCGTGTTGACCCTGTGGTCGATGAGTCGCTTCCTCGATCGACGCTTGACCGGGCCGGTCACCGAGCTCGCCAGCATCGCGGAGGCGGTCGCGTCAGGTGATCTATCCACGCCGTTGATCGCGTCCGACGCCAACGACGAGGTTGGACGGTTGAGCCGCGCGACGGCGGCGATGGTGGAGGATCTCCGGCGTGTGGTATCCACGCTGCGTGACGCCGCCCGCGAGACGACGGCACGTGCCGCGGAGATCACGGGCGGCAGCGAGAACATGGCCGCGGCTGCCGAGGAGATGGCGATGACGTCAGGTGAGCTCAGTCGCCAGTCCACGGAGATGGCCGACGCGATTCAGCGCATGGCAACGGACGCGGCGCGTCTCCAGACCATCGCCGAGCAGCTCGCGACCGGCGCGCACGATGGTCTCGAGCGCAACGCGGCGCTCACCGCGCTCGCGAAGGAAAATCGCGCCCGGTTCGACGCCAGCGCGGTCGCGCTCCAGCACCTGGCGAGCGACGCACGCGCGAGCGCGGACGCCGTGAAGGCACTCGCGGAAGCCTCCGAGGAGTTCGGCGCGTTCGTGACGCTCGTGCAGAAGATGGCCAAGCAGTCGAAGCTCCTTGCGCTCAACGCCGCGATGGAGGCGGCGCGCGCGGGCGAGCATGGTCAGGGCTTCGCGGTCGTCGCCAGCGAAGTCCGGCGCCTGGCCGCGAACTCGGCCGATGCCGCACAGCGAACCGAGACGCTCGTGCGCGGGGTGCTGACCAAGGTGCAGGAGTCTCGCGCGTTGAGCGCACGCACCATGGAAACAGTCATCGGGGTGCTCGAGACGACGCAACTGGGCATGCATTCGTTCGCGCAGGTCGAGGACGCGATGCGCGGCTCGGAGACGTGGACGGCCTCGATCGAACAGGCCGCCAGAACGTCGCGCGAGCTCGTTGCCGACGTCACGGCGCGGCTCGACGAAGTCGCGAAAGCGACCGAGTCGTACGCATCGGCCATGGAGGAGGTTGCGGCCTCGAGCGAGGAACAGAGCGCGAGCACCGAGCAGATCGCCGCGGCGGCATCGACACTGGCCGCAGCGGCCGCGCACATGTCGGGACTCGTCGGCGGGTTCAGGCTGGAGACGGCCACCGGGGAGATGCCGATCCCGCCTGGCGCGCCGAGCGGACCGTCGCCTAACGCGTTGCCAGCCGCGCCGTCATTTCAGCCGGCCTGACGGCACCCACGCCGTCAGACCGTTGGCGGTCTCGACGAGGGCGTAGTCCGCGAACTCGCCGATCACCGGAAGTGCACCGCCCGCTGCAGTCGCGATGACGGCTGCGTTCGCCGCCGGTCGGTCGCGCAACGGCGTGCCCGTCGCGACGTCCGTGCGACCAACCGCTCGGCGCGTCGACTCGACGAGGCGTGAGGCGATGTAGCCGGTCGTGCCATCGGGCAGGCGGACGCGGAACCATCCGCCCACTGCACCATCGACTCGAAGCGGTGTCGCCGCGGCCACTGTTGTTAGGGTCGCGGCTCGCGTCTCCGGTGACTCGAGGACGGCGGCTTTCCCTCGGGAACGGGCAAGACGACCGAGCTCGGAGGTGTCGGCCGTGACCTCCGTCGGCCGCGCGGAGGAGCGGTAGATGAATGGATAGGGGTCGAGTGGCCCCTCGCCGCGACGATAGACGCCGAAGTGGAGATGCGGTGCCGTGGTTCGCGCGTTGCCCGTGTTGCCGACGAAGCCGAGCGTGTCACCGATCTCGACGTGCTGGCCGGCCGTCACGTTGTGCCGATCGAGGTGCGCGTAGTAGAGGGTCTGGCCCCGATCATAGTCCGAGAGCCAGACGACATTTCCGCCGAGGTTGTTAGGCGAGATCGACCGCACGACGCCTCGCGCGGCGGCCAGAACCGGCGTGCCGCGTGGTGCGAAGATGTCCACGCCGTGATGCTGCCGGGCCCCTGCGTCCCGCTCGGCGCCGAAGAAGCTCTTAACCGACCGGCCGTCGCGGCCCGACACGGGGAACGCGAGCGACGGCTCCGTCGACAGGGTCAGCGTGAACGCGCCGCTTCGGAGCAGCTCGGGCTGCATGCGCAGCACGTAGACGCCGTCGCGCCTCACCTCGTGTACGAGACGCGCTCCAGCGTTCGTTAGGCTCGTGTCGACGCTGGCGACGAGGTCGAGCGGGTCGGCGGTGTCGCCGGTCTGGCGAAAGAGGTCGAGAAAGATCGTGACGGCCGATCCGCTCGTCTCGGCGACGGCCGACAACTTCTGGCCGTTTCGGAGCGCGATGGCGTAGCCGAGGGCGCGCGCTTCCGATGCGGCGATGTATCCCGTCTCTCGAAAGGGGAGTGAAACGGTAAGTGGCTTTCGGATTGATGACTGCGCCGCCGCGAGCCAGTCGCGGCCGAGCGCGGTCTTCTCGAGGCCGGCCTTGGCCAGACCGTTGGCGTACCGCTCATGCGCACTTGGCGGCGGTGGAGGCTCGAACAGCGGGATGTCGCGGCACCCGAGTGCCAGGAGCAGCGCGGCAGGAAGCGGGAAGCGGGAGGAGGGAAGCGGGAGACGGATGCGCCAGACGCTCATGACGAAGTAATACGCGCGGTATCGTGCTCGAGGTTCCTCGCTTCCCGTCTCCCGCTTCCCGCTTCCCGTCGGTCTAGGCTCGTTTCGGCCTCTCGCTCGCCTTGAAGAGGTAGACGCAATCGACGTGACGCGGCCCCTGTGCGTCGCACACGGCGAACTGCGAACCCTCGTAGGCCGTCGCCGCCGCAAACCGACCGTCCTTCGCGAGCGCGTAGAACTGCAGGTCGAAGTATGGCCTGCCGCGATTATCGAGGAGTCGCTTTTCGGTCAGCGCGAGCACCCGCTCCATCACCTTGATGATCGACTGCTCCGGTGTCATACCCTGCCGCATGAACTCGACGGCGAGGAACGCACCGCACACCTTGATGTTCGACTCGCCTCGGCCGGTCGAGCCGGCGGCACCAACCGTGTTGTCGCAGTACTGCCCCGCCCCGATGATCGGCGAGTCGCCCACACGACCGGGGACCTTCCACGCGATGCCGCTCGTCGTCGTCACGGAGCTGAGATCGCCGTTCGCGTCGACCGCGTTCATGTTGATCGTGCCCCATGTGTGCGCGACGCCGTGCTCGTCATACGTGAGCTTCTCTCCGCTTCGCCCATCGCCGCTCGGCGGAATCCGACGCGGGGCGGAGGACGGCCGCGGCGACGGTTGCGACGGGATGGCCGTGGTATCCGCGGGCTCGAGCCACGCGTCGTTCCCATTGAGCCGCGTCTTCCACTTGATCCACTCCAGGCGCGACTTCTCGGTGAGCAGGTTCTGCTCCTTGAAGCCCATCTTGAGCGCGAACCGCTTCGCGTCGTGGCCAACGAGCATGATGTGGTCGGTGTAATCCATCACGGCCTTCGCCACGAGCGAGGGCGTCGCAATGTCCTCGAGGCATCCGACGGCGCCGGCCCGCTTGGTGGGGCCGTGCATGCAGCTGGCGTCGAGCTGCACCACGCCTTCTTCGTTAGGCAGCCCGCCGAGCCCTACCGACATGTCGTCGGGATCGAGCTCCTGGATGTTCACGCCCGCGATGATCGCGTCGAGCGTGTCGGCACCGGCGACGATCATGTCGTACGCCTTCTTCACGCCGCGAATGCCGTTGTCCGAGGCGATGACGACGGGCCGGGCAAACGCGCCGGCTGAACTCGCCACTCGCGGCGCGTGGCCAGTACTGCCGATTGACTCGCCGAGCAACGGGTTGCCGAGTGCGACACCAGCGGCCGCCGTCGCGCCGGCGGCCAGAAAATCACGACGGGAAACGGACATGGGCGCTCCGTTTGGGGGAAGTCGAGGACGGCGCAAAGATGCGGCCTCGACGCTCGAGGCGCGAGCGCGCGCCGCTCCGAGGAGCGTCGTTTTTTTTCCTACGCGCCGAGGAGCGTTCGGCAGGCCGCGACCGCCGAGTCGATGAATGCGTTCACCTGCGACTGCTGATCCCGGGCGGTGACATAGTCGCTCGCTGGCAGCGACGCGCCAACCCAGCCCTGCGTGTGCCAGTGCCCCGATCCCGCGAGCGGCGGCAGAGCGGTCACTGACGGGTAGGGATACGGTCCCGCGTACCAATACGGCTCGGCATACGAGCCATCGCCAGGTGACTGACCGACCCCGACGGTCCGTCCGCTCGCGCCCGGCAGTTGGATGAGTGTTGCGATGTCGAAGTGGTGCGGCCAGGTCCGCACCACGCTAGCGCCTTCCGTTGCCTGTGCCAGCCCAACGAGCAACCCCGCTGCGTTCGACCAGTAGCGTGCGAGCTCCTCGAGTTCGGCGCCGCCGATCGAGAACGCCGCCCCTGACGCGACGGCGTGAGCCGGAATGGTGTAGTGCTTGCGTGCGGTAAGGCACGCGGGGTCCAAGGCGGCCTGAGCCAAGACCTCACCAAGCCATGCGTGGCCTTCAGCCACAGTATGACCGGGCAACGCGAACGACCGCGTCGGCAACCCGTTCTCATCGATCACGTGGAGTGTGAGGTCCTCCACTCGCAGCGCAACCCGTAACTGACGTGTCGCCGCAATCGGTTCGGTGACGAGAGCACGGAGCGGCGCGAGCCAGGCCAGCGCCGTGTGACTATCGTCTGACCGCGCAGCGACATACGAGATCGCCGCCGACACCACGATCTGCGCGGCGTGGTGCAACTGCAGTCTCGCATCGACGAGCGCGTTGGGGGGCACCTGTCCCACGCGCATCCAACTCGAAGTCACAGCGGACGTTGACATGACGCACCTTCCAGCGAGACCGGCAGGTCAGTTCGGCGAGCAGATCGTGACATCAAGCCCCTGGCATCGGAGGTTGCGACGGCACAAATCGCAGGCCCGACCGGTGGGTTCCCTTGTTCGCCGTGGAACCGGAGACCGAGGCCGGGCATTTGTGCTCCACGGGTTGCCATGGCCCTCCGCGGGCCGGCTGCGCCCGTGGATCAGCCGGAACGTCACGCCGTACCTTCGACTCGAGGTCCAGTGATGGCAGAATCCACTCAGACGCGCGCCGGCGTCGACACCGCGGTCGAGCGCATCGTCGCGCTCCTTCGCGAAGCGCGAGAGCGAACGATCCGGCTGATCGAGCCGGTTTCCGACGACGACCTCCGCATCCAGCACGATCCGCTGATGAGCCCGATCGTCTGGGACCTGGGCCACATCGCGCATTTCGAGGAGCTGTGGCTGAACCGGAACGTGCACGGGACGGTGGAGTTCGGCGAAATGCCGGGGATCTTCAACCCGTTCGAGCATCCGCGCCGAGTACGCGGCGCCCTCGACCTGCCCGGCCGCGAAGAGGTGCTCGAGATCCTCGCCGAGGTACGTCAGCGCGTGCTCGAGAAGATCGAGGCGCTCGATCTCGAGGCGGGCGATCCGCTCCTGCGCGACGGGTACGTCTACGCGATGGTAGCGCAGCACGAGTATCAGCATAACGAGACGATCCTGCAGACGCTGCAGCTCAAGCGCGGCGAACCGTATCGCGCGCCGCGGAATCTCGTCGTTCCCGAGCCGCGCATCGATGTTGCGGTCGGCTCGATGGCTCGCTTCCCGGGCGGCGCCGTGCCGATCGGCACGGACGACCGTCGCGTGGCGTACGACAACGAGCGACCATGCCACCTGGTCGAACTCCGCCCGTTCAGCATCGACGTCTCGCCGGTTACCAATGGGCAATATCTCGAGTTCATGGCGGACGGCGGGTACCGTCGCCGGGAGCTCTGGACCGACGCGGGCTGGGCATGGAAGGAAGCCGACGGCGCCGATGCGCCGAAGTACTGGTCGCGTAATGGGTCGACGTGGCGCTCGCGAATGTTCGATCGAACGGGCCCGGTGGACCCACGACGTCCGGTGTGCCACGTCACCTACCACGAAGCCGAGGCGTATGCGCGCTGGGCGGGCAAGCGTCTGCCTAACGAATTTGAGTGGGAAGCTGCCGCGTCGTTCGACCCGGCCACCGGTGAGCATCGGCTGTTCCCCTGGGGGAACGACCCGTGGACGCCGGACAAGGCGAACCTCGACCAGCTTGCGTTCGACACCGCGCCCGTGGGCGCGTATCCGCTCAACGTGTCGCCGCTGGGCTGCTACGGCATGATCGGCGACGCCTGGGAGTGGACGTCGAGCGATTTCAACGGGTACCCGGGCTACAAGACGTTCCCGTATCCGGAGTACTCGGAGGTCTTCTTCGGGACGGAATACAAGGTGCTGCGCGGTGGCTCGTTCGCCACACGACCGGGCGCCATCCGCAACACGTTCCGCAACTGGGACTACCCCATTCGCCGTCAGATCTTCAGTGGCTTCCGGTGCGCATCCGATGACTAGCATCGCCGGTCGGTCCGACGCGTCGCTCCAGGCGCAGCTGCTGCACGACGTCGCGTGGGGGTTGTCGCGCCCGCAGAAGGAGCTTCCGCCGAAATACTTCTATGACCGCCGCGGGTCGGAGCTGTTCGACGAGATCACGCGGCTGCCCGAGTACTACCTCACGCGGACCGAGCGTGCTCTGCTCGAGTGCTGGAGCACGCCGCTCATGGCGGCGCTGGCCCCGCGCGCGCTCGTGGAGCTCGGTGCGGGCAGCGCCGACAAGACCCGCCGGCTGCTCGACGCCATGGTGTACGCGGAGAGCGGTGAGGCTTACGTCCCGATCGACGTCAGCGCCGAGTTCCTGGACGACGCGGCCGCGCGACTCCGCGAGGAGTATCCGACGTTAGGCATCGAGCCCGTCGTCGGTGACATCGCGGACCCGCTCGACCTGGATCCCGGCCTGCCGCGTCCCGCACTGATCGCGTTCCTCGGCAGCACGATCGGCAACTTCGATGCGTTGGAAGCGCGGGCCCTGCTCGAGAACATCGCCCGTGCCATGCGTCCCGGCGACCGGTTCCTGCTCGGCGCCGACCTGCGGAAAAACCCGTCGGTCATCGAGGCGGCCTACAACGACGCGCAGGGCATCACCGCCGAGTTCAATCTGAACGTTCTGCGCGTCTTGAATCGCGACCTCGGCGCGAGCTTCGATCTCACGAAGTTCGAGCATCGCGCGTTCTACGACCGCGCGCTCCATCGCATCGAGATGCACCTCGTGTCGACGGACGATCAGACGGTGACGATTCCGGGCGTGGGCGCGGTCGCATTCGCGGGAGGTGAGTCCATTCGCACCGAGATCAGCTGCAAGTACGATCACGCCTCGCTCGGCAGCATGCTCGGCGGCGCCGGCATGGAGATCGAGCGCTGGCTCACCGACTCGGCGCAGACTTACGCACTCGTCGTCGCCTCCCTCGAGCGCGGCACCGATACCGACGCGTGACGGCTGTACCACGGCTGCATCCGCCGCTCGACGATGAGGAAGCGTCGCGGACGCCGACGGTTCGCGACCGGCGCGTGCTCGCGGACGACCTTCGGCAGCGGGTGTTTCCGGCACCGCAGCCAGCCAAATGTCCACCGCGCATCGGCGCCGAGGTCGAGGTCATTCCGATTGACGCGCGGTCCGGCCGACCCTTGCCGCTCGAGACGCGCGCCGGGCTATCTACGCTGTCGATCCTGCGGCGTGCGGGAGCCAGCGAAGGGTGGTGCGAACGCCGTTCGGCGAAAGCGAACGTGCCTGAGGTCGTCCTCCCGGAGGGCGGGCGCATCACCTTCGAGCCAGGCGGCCAGATCGAGATCAGCGCCGCACCTAACGCGTCGCTGAGCATGCTGGTAGCTCGCCTGCAGGACACGATCGCGGCGATCGCCGACGCGGCGCCGCCGGGCGTGGAGCTTTTGTCGCGCGGGATCGACCCGCGGACGCCGATCGACGACGTCGCGCCGCAGCTGGACGCGGAACGGTACCGGCGCATGCTCCGGCACTTCGACCGGATCGGACCTTCGGGCGCGCGGATGATGCGACAGACGGCCTCGTTCCAGGTGTGCGTGGACGGCGGCGCGGCGCCCGAGCGGACGTGGCGAGTCCTGAACGCGCTCGCACCCTATATGGTCGCGACCTTCGCGAACTCGCGGTGGTACGCCGGGCGCGACACCGGCCATCGCAGCTTTCGGGGACACATCTGGCGGTCCCTCGATCCGCGGCGTACCGGGCTGCTCGGGAGGGAGGAGGATGTCGTCGAGGAGTACCTGGAGTTTGCGCTCGAAGCGCCGGCGTTTCTCATGCCGGACATCGGCGACTCGACGGCGAGCTTTGGCGACTGGCTCGCGCGAGGTGGCGCGACTCTGAACGACTGGTGTGTGCATCTGTCGACGCTCTTCCCGGAGGTGCGGCCGCGCGGGTACTTCGAGCTTCGTTCCGCCGATGTGGTCTCGCCAGAGTGGTACGCGGCCCCGCTCGTTCTCGTCGCGGGGCTCGTGTATCATCGTCCCAACCTCGACGCGGCGCTGGATGTCCTTGGCTCGCCCGATCCCGATCTGCTCGTGCGAGCCGGGCGGAACGGGCTGTCGGATCGGGTGCTCGGCGCAACGGCACCGACGCTCTGCGACATGGCGCTGGAGGGTTGTGCCGCGTTAGGCAGCGAGTTCGTAGAGCAGGCCGATCTCGAGCGCGCGGCGGAGTTCTTCGATCGGTACACTCGACGACGCTTGTCGCCGGCGGACGAATAGCGCGCCCGGCTGGCGCAAGCTCGCGGTCTGCAAGGAAGGCCAGCGAGTGGGCTCCGTGTGGCCCTACCCATCGATGTGGGTGGACAGCCTTGTATCGGGAGACCTTGGCGAGTTCTGAGTAGCCAGCCATGTCCGGCGATGCCCGCGAAGCCGAGGGGCTCAATCGCTGGCTTCACGGTCGAAGTCAGGTCCGTGCCAAGGAAACCGCCGGCCTATAGCTTTCCGCGCCTATGCCGTTCCGACGCCCGCCCTACGCATGACGACCCTCGTCGCGCACGCACCCACCCGCCTCGACTTCGGTGGTGGCTGGACCGACGTCCCGCCATATAGCGATGAAGAGGGCGGCTTCGTCTGCAACATCGCGATCGCGCGATACGCGACCGTGCGTGTGCGCCGCGCGGACACGGGCCAGAGTTCTGTGGACACTCGCCGCGCGGCCGACAGCGCGCTCGCCGAAGCGGCCGTGCGCCGCGCCGGAATCAGCGGCATCACGATCGAGATCGCGAGCGACTTCCCGCTCGGTGCGGGGCTCGGCGGATCATCGGCGGCGGGTGTCGCGGTGAACGGCGCGTTGTGCACGTGGCGCGGCGATCCGATCGACCGGGCTGCCCTCGCGGAGCAGAGCCGGGCGATCGAAGTCGAGGAACTTGGCGTTCCCGGAGGGAGGCAGGACCACTACGCCGCGGCCTATGGTGGCGCGCTCGCGCTCACGTTCGGTGACGACACGCGCGTCCGCCGCCTCTCACTGTCTCGCGCATGCAAGGAATCGCTCGAGCGGCGATGCGTAGTCGTGTACACCGGGCAATCGCGAATCTCCGGAGATACGATCACGGCGGTGCTCGACGCGTACCGTAACCGCGACGGGCGCGTTCTGCATGCGCTCGGCCGCATGAAGGCGCTCGCACACGCGATGGCCGACGAGCTGTGTGCGGACGACATCGACGAGCTCGGGCAGCTCGTCTGGGAGCATTGGCAGCATCAACGCTCGCTGCATCCGTCCATTCCCACGCCGCTGATCGATGCGATCCTCGAACGTGCGCGTGCCGCGGGCGCGTACGGAGGAAAGGCGCTCGGCGCATCGGGCGGTGGCTGCGTCTTGATCATCGCCGGCGACGACAACGTCGGCCGTGTCACCAGTGCGGTCACCGCGCTGGCACCCGACATCGTGCCCATTCAGATCGATGAGGCGGGACTCACCTGTATGCGAATCAGTGAAGGAGATCAGGCATAGATGGCGCAGCTTACGCACGAGCAGTACGACCTTCTCGAGCGAGCGATCACGGAGAGGCGACGCATCGCGGTGATGCGTCGGGGGACCGAGTACGTGGTGATCCCGTCACGACTATCGGTCGACCGTGGGCGCGAGGCGATCCAGGCGCGCCATCCGAGCGGAACCGTGATGACGTTCTACCTCGATGAAGTGCAGTCGATCGAGGTCGTAAAGTGACGCCCGCAGGCGCCAGCGGAGCGAGCGGAGCGAAGTATGCCCTCGTCGCGGTGTATGCCGACGAGTCGTGTCTCGGCAACGGTCGCGATGGCGACAACCCCGGCGGGGCCGGCGCGCTCATCGAGTACAGGCGACCCGAGTCGAACGAGATCGTTCGGCGCGATCTCTGGGTCGCCGAGCGGGCGACGACGAACAATCGCATGGCGTTGCGCTCGGTGATCGAGACCTTTCGTGCGCTGTCGCGAAAGGGGAAACAGTTCTCCGTGGTGTTCACCAGCGACTCGCGATACCTGGTGGACGGCATGCAGTCGTGGGTGCGTGACTGGGCGCGGCGCGGCTGGACCCGGAAGAGCGGCCCGATCGAGAACCTCGAGCTGTGGCACGCGGCGGTGGACGCGGTCCAGGGGCACCAGGTTCAGTGGCGTTGGGTGCGCGGCCATCATGGGCACCCCCAGAACGAGTACGCGAACCATCTCGCGACGTCGGCGGCCGCGAAGCAGACGCACTCTGACGGCCTGGTACCCTCGCAGTTCGAAGCGTGGCTTGCGTCACAACGCGATCGTGGCGCAATGCGCATGGAGATCGATGCGTTCCCGTCCGCCGAGTCGTTCAAGCCGGCGGCACCGTTACCGGCGGTCTCGACAGGGCGTCACTAGCGATAGACCCTCACGGAAACCGCCATTCATGTTCAAGTTCGCTTTCGCGCTCGTGGTCGGTATCTCCATCGGCTACTTCTACGGCTTCGATGACGCGAAAAAGCACGATGACAACGTCGTGACGCGTGTAGTCGAGCGTGTTGGCGGGAGCAATCGCGGCAAATACAACAACGACGTCGACAAGAGGATGGATAATCTCGAGAAGAGATAAGGCCCGGCTCCGGCCCCGCGGGCTTGCAGGACCCCAACGAGGGACGCCGCCTCCGCAGGAGGGAACGGCGTCCCTCGTTCGTTTGTACGAATGGAGATCCGGCCACTTCGTACGCCGAGCTTCCGGGGGTCACGATCTTGCCTTTCGCGAACGCCGTCACCTCTTTTCCAC
>JBKOYV010000336.1:0-4888 GCA_046725585.1 Gemmatimonadota bacterium
TCGTGAGTCTCTCGGCCCGCACGATCGTGTACAAGGGGATGGTCACGCCGGAGCAGTTGCCGGCCTATTACGCCGACCTCCGCGCGCCCGACCTAACGAGCGCACTCGCCCTCGTCCATTCCCGCTTCTCCACGAATACGCTGCCGACGTGGTCGCGTGCGCATCCGTACCGGTTCCTCTGCCACAACGGCGAGATCAACACACTGCGCGGGAACCTCAACTGGATGCACGTACGCGAGGCGTGTATGAAGTCGCCGCTCTTCGGGGACGACTTGCACAAGCTCTACCCGATCATCGCCGAGGACCAATCCGACTCGGCCTGTCTGGATAACGCGGTCGAGTTTCTGCTCCGAGGTGGCCGGTCGCTTCCGCATGCCGTCGCCATGCTCATCCCCGAGGCGTGGGAGGGCAACCCGCACATGGATCTCGACCGCCGAGGTTTCTGCGAGTTCCACGGGGCCATGATGGAGCCCTGGGACGGGCCCGCGCTGATCGCCTTCACCGACGGTCGCGTGATCGGCGGCACCCTCGACCGGAACGGGCTCAGGCCCGCTCGGTGGCTCGTGACCGACGATGATCTCGTCGTGCTCGCATCCGAAGCCGGCGCGCTCGAGATCGACCCTGAACGCATTGTCGAGAAAGGGCGAATCCAGCCAGGGCAGATGTTCCTCGTGGATACGCGCGCCGGACGCGTCATGCACGACGCGGAGATCAAGCGCGACCTGGCGTCGCGCAAACCGTACCGCGCGTGGGTCGCGGCGAATCGAGTCGGCCTTGATGAGCTTCCCGAGCCCCTCGGCGTAACGCATGCCGAGCACGATGATCTCGTGCGTCGTCAGGCGGCGTTCGGCTATACGGCGGAGGAGCTCACGATGGTGCTCGCGCCCATGGCCACGACCGGCGAAGAACCGGTCGGGTCAATGGGCAACGACACGCCACTCGCGGTGCTGTCGCACGAGCCACAGCTCCTGTTCAACTACTTCAAGCAGCTGTTCGCGCAGGTCACGAACCCGCCGATCGATCCGATCCGCGAGCAGCTCGTGATGTCGCTGTCCGTGAACATCGGTCCGCGCACGAACCTCCTCGGCGAGCGGCCGGAGCATGCACGACACATCCGCGTGAAGAGCCCGATCCTCACGAACGTCGCGCTCGAGAAGATCCGGGCGATGGGGAAGGCGGATTCCCGCTTCAAGTGCAAGACGCTTCGTACGGTCTTCCCCGCCGCCGGTGGCGCGAAGGCGTTTCACCTGGCGCTCGAAGCGTTGTGTCGGAAGGCAGCACAGGCCGTACACGAGGGTCATACGCTCATCGTGCTCAGCGACCGCGGCGTGAACGCCGACTGGGCGCCGATTCCTTCGCTGCTCGCCACGGCCGCGGTTCACCACCACCTCGTGCGCGAGGGGCTTCGCACCGAAGTCGGGATCATCGTCGAGAGCGGCGAACCGCGCGACGTCTCGCAGTTCGCGCTGCTCATCGGCTACGGCGCAGGAACGGTGAACCCGTACCTCGCCTTCGAGACGTTAGGCGCGCTCGCCCGCACTGACCGTCTTCCGAACCACGTAGACGAAGCAACGGCCGAGACGAAGTTCATCAAGGCAGTCGAGAAGGGGCTGCTCAAGGTGATCTCGAAGATGGGGATCTCGACTATCCAGAGCTACTGCGGGGCTCAGGTGTTCGAAGCGATCGGCCTCGGGCCGAAGCTGGTCGAGCGGTACTTCACGGGCACGGCCTCACGCATTGGGGGGATCGAGATCGCACAGCTCGCCGAAGAGACGCTTCGTCGGCATTCGGTGGCGTTCCGGCGGCCGTTGCCGGTCGAGCGGCTCGAGCTCGGAGGCAATTACCACTACCGCAACCAGGCCGAGCACCACAACTGGAACCCGCTCACCATCTCGGCCCTGCAGCACGCGGCGCGGACGAACAGCGCCGAGCGGTACGAGGAGTTCGCGAGGCTCGTGAACGACGAACGGCAGCATCCGTCCACGCTGCGAGGTCTCGTCGAATTCGTCGAGCGTGAGCCGGTTCCCGTCGACGAGGTCGAGCCAGCGGCCGAGATCGTAAAGCGCTTCGCCACGGGCGCGATGTCCTTCGGCTCGTTGAGCCGCGAAGCGCACGAGACGCTCGCCATCGCCATGAATCGCATTGGCGGCAGGAGCAACAGCGGCGAAGGTGGCGAGAGCCCCGACCGGTTAGGCACCGAACGCAACAGCGCCATCAAGCAGGTGGCGTCGGCGCGGTTCGGCGTGACGACGGAATACCTCGTGAGCGCGCGCGAGCTGCAGATCAAGATGGCGCAGGGCGCGAAGCCAGGTGAAGGGGGCCAGCTCCCGGGCCACAAGGTCGACGCCGTGATCGCGAAGACTCGGTATGCGACTCCGGGCGTCACGCTCATCTCGCCGCCGCCGCATCACGACATCTATTCGATCGAAGACCTCGCGCAGCTCATCTTCGATCTCAAGAACGTGAATCCGAGCGCAATGGTCTCGGTCAAGCTCGTGTCCGAGGTCGGCGTGGGCACAATCGCTGTTGGCGTGGCGAAGGCCCGCGCTGATCTCATTCTCATCTCGGGTGACTCGGGCGGCACCGGTGCCTCTCCGCTGTCGTCGATCAAGCACGCGGGCAGCCCATGGGAGCTCGGACTGGCCGAAGCGCACCAGGCGCTCGTGATCAACGACCTGCGCGGCCGAGTGCGGCTGCAGACCGACGGGCAGCTCAAGACGGGGCGAGACGTCGTCGTCGCCGCGTTGTTAGGCGCCGAGGAGTTCGGGTTCGCGACCGCGCCGCTCATCGCGCAGGGCTGTGTGATGATGCGGAAGTGCCATCTCAACACGTGTCCGGTCGGCATCGCGACCCAGGATCCGGTGCTCAGGGCGAAGTTCGCGGGAGCGCCCGAGCATGTGATCAACTACCTCTTCCTGGTGGCTGAAGAGGCGCGACAGGTCATGGCCCGCCTGGGCTTCCGCACGATCGACGACATGATCGGGCGGTCGGACGTGCTTCGGGCGCGTGATCTTTCGGATCACTGGAAGGCGCGGACGCTCGACCTGTGCGCGCTCCTGCACAGGCCTAACGTGGCTCCCACGGTCGCGACGCATCGCGTGCGCGCGCAAGACCACCCGATCGATTCGGTGCTCGACCGGCGGCTGATCGAGGCGGCCGAGCCCGCGCTCGAGCGCAAGCGCCCCGTGAAGCGAGCGTTCACGATTCGCAACCACGATCGCACCGTCGGCGCGATGCTGTCGGGTGAGGTCGCGAAGCGTCATGGGCACGCAGGCCTGCCCGACGGAACGATCCGCTTCGGCTTCACCGGGTCGGCCGGTCAATCGTTCGGTGCGTTCTGCGCGCGCGGCATCACGCTCACGCTGGAGGGCGAGGCGAACGACTACCTCGGCAAGGGATTGTCTGGCGGACGGCTGATCGTCGTGCCGCCGAAAACGGTGCGCTTCGACCCGGCGGAGACGATCGTCGTCGGCAACGTTGCGCTCTACGGCGCCACGAGCGGCGAAGCCTATCTGCACGGGATCGCGGGCGAGCGGTTCGCCGTGCGAAACAGCGGTGCGGTGGCTGTCGTGGAAGGCGTCGGCGACCACGGGTGCGAGTACATGACCGGCGGCGTCGTGGTCGTCCTTGGCAAAACGGGGCGCAACTTCGCAGCCGGGATGAGTGGCGGCGTCGCATTCGTCTTCAACGACGACCACGCGTTCGAGCGACAGTGCAACACCGGCATGGTCGCGCTGGAAGCCGTCGACGAGAGCGAGGACGTTTTTCTCCTAAGGCGCCTCATCCAGCGACACGCGCGATTCACGGGCAGCGCTCACGCGCGCCGTCTGCTCGCGTCGTGGAACGCCACCATCTCGCAGTTCGTTCGCGTGATGCCCACCGAGTACAAGCGCGCGCTCGAGGCGCAGGGTGCCCGGCATGTCGATTCCCTCACGCGCGCGATCGGCGACTTCGCCGCCCACCCTGCACGGGAGCATCGTCAATGGGCCTGACCGACTTCATCCAGATCCGCCGCGCCGATCCCACTCGGCGGCCCGTGGTCGAGCGCACGCGAGACTGGCGTGAGATGTACGAGCGGAGCTCGGACGAGACACTGCGCGCGCAGGGTGCGCGCTGCATGGACTGCGGCGTTCCGTTCTGCCAGGGCGACACGGGCTGTCCGGTGCAGAACGTGATCCCCGAGTGGAACGCGCTGGTGCGCGCGGACCGTTGGCGCGAAGCAGCCGCCCTGCTCCATGCGACGAACAACTTCCCGGAGTTCACCGGCCGCCTGTGCCCTGCTCCGTGCGAATCCGCGTGCGTGTTAGGCGTTATCGAGCAACCGGTTGCGATTCGTAGCATCGAGCAGGCGATCGCCGATCGCGCGATAGGCGAGGGGTGGGTGCTGCCTCGCCCGCCGGCGCATGAAACCGGGTATCGGGTGGCGGTCGTGGGCTCCGGACCGGCGGGATTGGCGGCGGCGCAGGAGCTGCGGCGCGCGGGCCATGACGTCGTCGTGTTCGAGAAGGCGGATCGTGTGGGCGGCCTGCTCCGCTACGGGATCCCCGATTTCAAGATGGACAAGGCGGTGCTCGATACCCGCGTCCGGCAGCTCATCGAGGAAGGCGTAGTGTTCGAGACGGGAGTCAACGTGGGCGCTGATGTCAGCGCCGACGTCTTACGCACCGAGTTCGATGCGGTGCTGCTCGCGGGTGGCGCTCAAGCGGCGCGCGATCTCCGCGTTCCCGGACGAGAGCTCCGCGGAGTTCATCCGGCGATGGATTTTCTGTCGCAGCAGAACCGTCGCGTCGCGGGTGACGGCATCGAGCCGAGTGCAGAGATCTGGGCCGGCGGGAGGCGCGTGGTGGTGATCGGCGGCGGCGACACTGGATCGGACTGTGTGGGGACA
>JBKOYV010000117.1:0-6210 GCA_046725585.1 Gemmatimonadota bacterium
GCAAAGACCTCACTCGCTTGCCGGTCACTGCATGGATGGCCGAGCAGAGAGCCGGCACGACCGGCGGCAGCGCCGGCTCGCCGAGGCCCGTCGGTGGATTGTCCGTGATCTTGAAGCTCACCTCGACCGGCGGGGCCTGACGCAAGCGCAACAGCGGGAAGGTGTTGAAGTTCGTCTGCGTCGTCCGCCCATTCTCGATCGTGATCTCCTGGCCTAACGCCTCACCGATCCCGTCGAGCACCGCACCCTGGACCTGATTCTCGGCGTTGAGCGGGTTGATGATCTGGCTGCCAACGTCGCCGGCCACCCAGACCTTGTCGACCTTGACCGTTCCGTCCTTTGCCACGCTCGCCTGCACGACCTCGGCGAAGTAGCCGCGGTGACTGAAGTGGAACGCGACGCCCCTACCGGTGCCTTTCGGGAGCGTCGTTTTCCCCCAGCCGGACTTGTCGCGCACGAGCTCCAGCACCCCGCGCATGCGGGCCGCCTCGAAGCTGGGTGGTGCGCCGGCGGGTCCCGGGTCCTGCGCGATCGGCGTGTTCGACAGGATGTCGAGCCGGAACTGCAGCGGATCCTTCCCGGCGGCCGCCGCGAGCTCGTCGATGAACGACTGCGTCGCGAACGCGATGCCGTTGCTACCCGGTGCGCGGAGAGCGCCGGTCGGGACGCCTAACGGCATCACCGACGCGTCGAGCGCGAAGTTCGAGATGAAGCGGGCCGGGAACTCCACGGCGCTGAGGCCCGCGCTCGGCGCGAAGGGCAGGGGCGTGTTCGGCTGAGGCGGCGCCGCCATGCGCTCGGGGTCGCCGAACGACACGAAATGGTTCCGCCACGCGACGAGCTTGCCGCTCCCATCGACGGCACCCTTGAAGAAGTGGTAGCCGGCGGGACGATAGAAATCGTGCTGCATATCGTCCTCGCGCGTCCACAAGAGCTTCACCGGCACGCCCACCTGCTTGGCGATCCACGCCGCTTCGACCATGTAGTCGTTGTTGAGACGACGGCCGAAGCCACCGCCCCCGCGCAGCATGTGGATCGTGATGTCCGTCTCCTTGAGGCCTAACGTCTGCATGCACAGGGCGCGCCCACCTTCCGGCGTCTGGGACTGCGACCAGATCTCGAGCTTGCTGTCCTTGAAATGCGCCGTGCAGTTCTGCGGCTCGAGTGGCGCGTGCGAGATGAACGGGTAGAAGTAGGCTGCCTCGACGACCTTGTTTCCGCCGCCGAATGCCGCCTCGACGTCGCCGTCCTTTCGGAGCGACCGCATGGGCGCCTTCTTTGACAGCTCGGCCGCCTGCGTGTCGAAGCTCTTGCTGCTCTGCGCCGACGTGGGATGCTCGTCCCACGTGACCTTGAGCTTCGATCGCGCCGACCTCGCCGCCCACCAGGAGTCCGCGACGATGGCGACGCCGCCTAACAAGCCCTGGAGCTGCTGGCCGCCATCGACAACGAACGCGTGCTTGACGCCGGGCTCCTTCTTGATCTCGTCCAGGTTCGCCGCCTTCACCTTGGCCGCGAACACCGGCGCCTTCTCGAAGACCGCGTACAGCATGCCCGGCACCGTGACGTCGATCCCGAAAAGCGGCTTGCCCGTCACGATCTTGTGGTTGTCCACGCCCGGCATGCCCTTGCCGATGATCGTGAAGTCCTTCGGCTCCTTGAGCTTCACCGTCTCCATGTCGGGCGGCGTGAGCGTCGCCGCCTTTGTGGCGAGCTCACCGTAGCTGATCTTCCGGTTGCTCGCCTGGTGAATGACGGTGCTCGCGCTCGTGGTGAGCTCGGACTCCGGCACGTTCCACGTCTGTGCCGCGGCGCTCACGAGCACCGCGCGAGCCGTCGCGCCGACCTTGCGCATGGGCATCCAATTCACCGGCGTCGCCGTGCTTCCGCCGGCGAACTGCCGCTGGAACTTCGTCGTATCGAGTGGTGCCTGCTCGATCTTCACCTTCGACCAGTCGGCATCCAGCTCGTCGGCGATGATCATCGGGAGCATGGTCTTCACGCCCTGCCCGATCTCAGGGTTCTTGGCGATGATCGTGATGGAGCCGTCGGGCGTGATGCGGATGAACGCGTTAGGCTGGAAGTCGGCCGCGGTCTTCGGCGCGCCGGCGAGTCGCGCGCTGGCATTCGCCACCGGCTCGATGTACGTCGCGAGAAGGACGCCGCCGCCCGCAAGCGCGCTCACGCGCAGGAACTGACGGCGATCCACGGGTGTCTTGGTATCCACGGTGCGTCTCCTCAGTTCTTGTCGGACCGGCCGTTACGATTCGCGGCATTCGAGTCCGTCGCCGGCATCGCAGCTGCCTTGTGAATCGCCTCGCGAATGCGCAGGTACGTCCCGCATCGGCAGAGATTCCCGTTCATTGCCGTGTCGATGTCCGCGTCGCTCGGATTCGAGTTCCTCGCGAGCAGCGCCGCCGCCGACATGATCTGGCCTGCCTGGCAGTAGCCGCACTGGGGCACGTCCACCGCCTCCCACGCGCGCTGCACCGGATGCGTTCCATCGGCCGAAAGGCCTTCGATGGTCGTGATCTCGGACCCGCTGATCTGCGAGACGGGCGTGCGGCAGGAACGCCTCGGCGTGCCTTTTACGTGCACCGTGCAGGCACCGCATTGCCCGATGCCGCACCCGTACTTCGTTCCCTTGAGATCGAGAACGTCGCGCAGAACCCAGAGCAGCGGCATGTCGGCGGGGACATCCACCGTCGTGGATTTTCCGTTGACCTTGAACGTGAACGTCATGGGAGATTGGGGGTCGAGGACTACTTCTTCACGTACTTCTTCAACGCACGAGGGCCCACTTCCGCTCCATAGATGTTGCCGGCACCGTCCACCGCGACGCCCTCAGCGGCGCTCGTGCTTGGCGGGTTCTCGGCCGGGTCGGGGATGAACGCGGTGACCTTCCCATCCTTCGCGCTGCCGATGCGGATGCCGCGCTTCCAGTCGGTGCGCGCTTTCTCGACTGAGCCTGATTCGGAATCCGCCACGTAGATCCGATCCTGCTTGTCGATGTAGATACCGCTCGGCCTGCTGAACTGGTACCAGGTGTCGAGCAGCTTGCCGTTCTGGTCGAGGATCTTGATGCGGTTGTTGCCGCGATCGCCGACGAACAGGCGACCGCGCGAGTCCATCGCGAGCGCGTGCGGCTGATCGTAGTCGTCGGGGCCATGCCCAAACTGGCCCCACGTCGCGATCAGCTTGCCGTCCTTCGAAAACTTGCGGATCCGCGCGATCGAGCCTTCGGACGATGAGTGGCCCTCGGAGACATAGATCTCGCCGTTAGGCGCCACGAGGACGTCGTTCGGCTGCCAGAAGAAGCCCGAGTCGCCGGGCTCGCGGCCAGCCCCGCCGGCCTTGCCGAGCGTCATGAGCAGCTTCCCGTCGTGGCTGAACTTGAAGACCTGATGCCCCGCGGGCGGGTTCGGGGCCTGAGCGTTGCGGCCGAGCGTGCAGGTGCAGTCGGTGACCCAGACGTTGCCTTCGCGATCGACGTCGATGCCGTGGGGGGACAGGATGAGCCCGGCGCCGAAGGATGTCACAACGGCACCCTTCGCGTCGAACTTGTAGACCGAAGGGAGTGTCGATCCCGCGCAGGCGTTGGCGCCGCATCGCTCGGCGACCCAGACGCCCCTGCCGTCCGGTGCGATCGCGACCGCGCTGGTCGATCCCCAGGCGCGTCCGTTGGGCAGCTTCGCCCAACCTTCGATTGTCTGGTACGGGTTCGGGAGGTCGTTGATGGGCTTGGTAGTGCCCTGGCCATGGGCTGCTGACGCTGCGAGCCCGAGGATCACTACCGCGCGACCTGCGTGCACCATTTGAGGCTCTCCGCGGTGGTCGTCAGCCTACAATCAACCGCCGTGGCGTCGCTACGGGCAAGGGTGCCGAGTTCAGGAGAGTGTGCGGGTGATGGCTGGCGGGCGCGGTGCCGCTCGGGAGAGCTGCTTGGTTTGTTCTGAGCGCGATATGGCAGAACTGCCATGGACGCGAGCAGCGTTCCAATTGCTTGCGCCGTTCGCGGCTCGATGGGATTCCCGTAGTGCGTTATGGCAGTTCTGCCATACCGCCTTGGATCGGCCACGTTGTCACCCCGAGCGCAGCGAGGGGTCCTCATTCTCCTGGTAGAGGGCCTCGCCTGTCGGCTCGGGATGACAAACGCGCACTGGATGACCAACACGTCTGTAATGACGCGTCCGCCGCAAAGCGATGATGCCCTAACGAGGCATCCGGGCTAGCGTGCCGCATGACAAAGCCCGACCCGATCCCCGCCCTCAAAGAGGAGATAGCCGCGGCGCTCGTCGAGCGCCTCGACGGCTGGACTCAGCCGATGGCCGCCGAGCTTCTCGGAACCGACCAGCCCCGCGTCTCCGACCTCCGCAATGGCAAGCTGACCCGCCTCTCACTCGAGCACCTCATCCGCTTCGCCACCCGAATGCGCGCGACCGTGTCGATCGAGATCCTGTGGCCCCGCTGACCTCACTGCCGACACAGCCCGTTCGGCTCGGGCTTCGGCTGGTCCACCACCGGCCGGTGGCCGAGGTTCGCCACATCGGCCACATAGTCCCGAACGAAGCGGCCAATCTTCGTCATCCGGTCATACGCGATGTACTGCGGCTCGTCGCTCACCATGTGGTAGTCGATGTACCAAGCCGCCGCGACGAAGAACGCCACCGGAATGCCGTATCGCGCGTACATGTAGTGATCGCTGCGGCAGTACGCGTTGGTGGGGTCGTTGTCGCGGTCGAACTCGTAGTCGAGCGTGAACCGATGCTCCGCGCGCGCGTTCACCTTCTCCACCATGTCGCCGAGCTCCGTGGAGAGGCGCCGCGGGCCGATGACGACGAGCGCGTTAGGCCCGCCCGGCGGATTGTCCACCGGATCGCCGCGGCCCATCTGGTCCATGTTCACCTGCGCCACGATCGAGTCGCGCGGGACTGTCGGGTGATCGGAGAAGTACTGCGCCCCGTACAATCCCTTTTCCTCCGCCGTGTGCCACACGAAGAGCAGCGACCGCTTCGGCTTGACCTTCGCCTTCGCGAAGGCCTCGGCGATCTCGAGGGCGAGCACGGTACCACTGCCGTCATCGTCCGCGCCGTTGAAGATCGAGTCGAGCCTGACGCCGTGCGCCCGATGGAGGCTGTCGAGCACCGCGTGGATCTTCGCCCATTGCTCGTCGGTCACCTGGCGCGGCGGTGGGTCGTCCGCACCGCGAACGCGCACCACCTGGTTGAACGCGCGGATCGAATCGTGGTCCACCGGCGATCCCATGCCGACGTGATCGTGATGCGCCCCGATCGCGACATACGTGTTGCGCAGCTTGGGATCGCTGCCGCGAACGATGCCGACGACGTTGTACGCCGGCGCCTCCGTTGGTGCATCGACGAACCCGGCATTCCCGCTGAGCGGAAGCCCCGCGGCGCCGATCGGCAGTTGATCGAACGGCGCGGTGAACATCGCGGCCGCCGCGGCCTTAGTCACCGAGATGATGGTGAGTGGTGCGACGCCGCTCGCGCCGGTTGAATCCCAGTACGTCTCGCGCCGCGCACGATACGCAGCGGGGGCGCCGAGGTCGAGGGTGGCCACCACGACCGCGCGTGCGGCCGCATAACGACGGAGGTTGTCTCGCTGCCAGAACGCAAATGTCGGTGCCGCGAACACGACGACCTTGTCGCGCACGAGCTCCGGGGCGACGGTCGAGTCGCCCACGCGACCTCCATAGACCGTCGCCACGTTCTCACCGCGAAATCCGCCGCCGAACGGCTGCCCACCGAACGCCAGCGCGAACCCCAGCTTGGGGATCACGAGATAGTCCGTGCCCCACCGCAGCGTCCGCTCACCGACGCGAAGCACGGCGGCTGTGTCGGGCGTGCGCGAGACCCAAGGGACCTGCTGCAGGTACGTTCCCTTGTCGCCAGCGGGCTCGAGCCCCAGTCGTTTGAGTTCAGCCGCGATGTATTGCGCCGACCGCAGCCCGCCGCGCTTGCCGGTGTCACGACCCTCCATGGAGTCGTCCGCGATGATGTAGGTCCGTTTCCGCACGTCCTCGACGGTGATGTCCCCCGACGTAGGCCGATTCGTCTGGGCAAACAGTGGCGTCGAGATGACGACGACCAGGACCAACGCGTGTGCGATCAGGCGCATGTGGGCGATCAAGGGGGGTGGGTCGGAGTCTGTCTCTTATACACATCTGACGCTGCCGACGAATTACCTCCA
>JBKOYV010000224.1:0-14430 GCA_046725585.1 Gemmatimonadota bacterium
GATACGACGTGATAGCCGCCAAGGGAGGCGTGCGAAAACTCCAACGCCGGGGCAGGACTCGTTTGCGCACTCACCGGCACGAGGAAGTACGACAGGATTTCGCCGTCGAGCGCATACGCCACCACGGCGCCTCGACGGCCATCCACGAGCAACACGCGGGCTCCGCGAAGCTCCGCCCCCGGAAGCACCGGCACATAGACGCCGAAGCTCACTCGGCTTGAGAGCCACTGCGTGATCAGCGTGTCGTCGGACGACACGATTTGGGTCTCGCCGAGCGAGCGGGCGTGCTCATCGGCGAGAACCGCAACGACGCCCGGGATCGCACTCGCTGGCGTTCGACTCCGCATGGCGAACGCGATGAGCGCCGCTACAATCAACACAGCGGCAGCAGCGACTACGGTGACACGCCCTGGACCATGGTGACGCCTCACCGGAGAAACGGCGCGCGCATCCGCGACGGCTCCGAGAAGCCGCGATCGCAGGTGGTCCGATATCGTCGTGTGCGGTGGCGCCGAAGCCGTGAGCTCCGCGAGATGCCTCATGTCGCTCATGAACCGACGGCACGTTAGACAGCCGGTAAGGTGCTCCCGCGCGTCGATGACCTCCGGTGAAGCGACGCGCGGCCCGGCGTCCGGCCATAGCAATCGCCGCGCCGTTCCGCACTCTATCGTCATCGCTCACCCCCCGCGAATTCCGAGGGCCAGATGGCATAGAGTGCATCCCGGAGAGAACACCGGCCGCGGAAGAGCCGCGACGCGACCGTTCCCTCCGGAATGGCCAGCATGTCCGCCACCTCCCGCTGCCGAAAGCCTTGGAGATCGACCAACACCACTACGGCGCGGATGACCGGGTCGAGCGCGTCCACCGCGTCGAGAACGCACGCGCGGACGTGTTGCGACGCCGCGTCGTCCTCCGGCGTCGTCATCGGCTGCCAGTTGGCGAGTGCGTGCTCGAATTCCGTCTGAGTCATGTCGCTCGCGATCTGTTCGGGATGCCGTCGTCGGGATCGCGCGCGGTTCAGATTCGTGCGGATGAGAATCTGAAACAGCCACGCCCGCGCGGCGACCGGGTCGCGCAGTCCGGCAAATCCATCCAGCGCGCGGAGCGTCGCCTCCTGCAGGAGGTCCTCCGCGTCCTCACGGTGCCCACCGCAGAGCCGAAGCGCCGTGCCGAAGAGCGCGTCGAGGTGCGGACACAGCGCCTCCTCGAAGCTGGTCGGTGGCCCGGCGTTAGGCGGTGGGCGTCGGATCATCGGTAATTCGGTGGTGCGGGCGACGTACGCGCTCCATCACGGCTTCGCGGCCGTGTTGTCCATCGTGAGAGCGCGGTCCGGATCGCCCGTTCCGGTCATTGGCGGAAACATCAACTTCTCGGTGTAGGGCGCCAGCTGCTTCGCCTTCATCTTCATGATCTGCTCGCCGTACATCTTCCGCGCGTCCTCGACGCTCCGCTTTCCGTGCACGATCTCGTCGGCCAGGTTGAGCGCCAGGAAGTTCGCGCCCTCCTTGTCGCACCGCGCCGAGATCTCACCCGACGTGCGCTCGAGGACGACGCTGCCGTCGTACGTCGCCAGGTCGTCGTACATCTCCGGCGGCGCCTTGTAGTCTACCCACTGCTGCATGACATCGGTGTGGTGCATCGGGAACTCGTGCGGCACCTCAGTGCCGTAGACTACGGTCCGCTTCCACGGCCCGGTCTTCCCCCAGACGGCCATCTCCGACGTCATCGCGGCCGGCGGGCCGTACTTCTGCGTCATGAACGCCGCGGCCTCCTTCGAGGCCTTCGGCCACGCAGCCATCATTTTGTCCCTCTGCGCCTGGCTCATCCGGCCGGCGCCCGGACCTACGTTCCCTTGTGCACCCGCGGCGGCAGCGGTGAGCGGCACGGTCAGGAGCGCGACGAGCATGATTCGTGTGATTGGAGCGAGCTTCGGCATTGCAACCTCCTTCAGCCGTTGTGTCGCATAACGACGATCCGATCGATCGAGCATCGCGCGAGGATCCCGCTAGCTCGGTGGTGAAGAACCTGAGCGCACGTTTCGGAGCCGATCCGCCTCCGCGCGTAGAAATCTCCGCGTCGAGGTGTCGCTGACTCGCACTCAGGATCGTGGTACGGCGTATGGCCCCCAAATTCAGGACACCGTCACACTAGAAATTCGTCCCGTAGAGAGATCAAGGTCGTCGGGTGACCTCGATGATTGTCGCCGCGCGCGCGCAGTTCCCGCCAGCAGACTCGGCGAATGAAGGAAACGCGCGCGCCCGGTGTCTCAGAATGCGGAGTCGCACCGGCCCACGGATACGGAGGCGCATCGGATGGAATCCAAACTCTTCAGTGGGGCGTTGGCCGGACTTGCCGGCGGGATTGTGTTCGGCGTCATGATGCAGATGATGACGGTGCCGGCGCCGAGTGGCGGTGAAATGCCGATGATGGCGATGGTTGCGGCCGTCGTCCGATCCGACAGCATCGCCGTCGGGTGGCTGTATCACCTCCTCAACAGCGCCGTGATCGGCGCGTTGTTCGCGCTCCTGCTGGGATCCCGGGTTGGCTCGTACGGGGAAGGCGCCGCATGGGGCGCCGTGTGGGGTGTCGTATGGTGGGTGCTCGGCGCGCTGATTCTCATGCCGCTGCTATTGGGGATGCCCGTCTTCGCCGCGCTTCGCACGGCTCCGATGCGGCCGGTCGCGTTCGGGAGCCTCGTCGGGCATTTGGTCTACGGCCTCATACTCGGGCTGGTATACGCTCGTCTGCGGTCCCCCGCGCGACTCGGCGGCGATCGGTCTGCACGCGCCGCATGACCGCCGGCTACTCCCTTCTCGACCAACCTAACGCGGGAGCCTCATGTATCGAAGCGCCATTCTGAGCGTGCCACTCATCGCATTCGCGGCATGCGTCGACCCCAGCTCGATCGTCACGCCGCGCGGCCAAGAATCGCCGCGTGGTGTAGGCATCATCGGTTCCGCAACACAGGCGAACGCCGCGGCAGAACACGCGTACGATGTGACGATCGAGAACCTGACGACAGGCCAAGTCTTCTCGCCCGGGGTGATCGCCACCCACACGATGCAAGCGAGCGTCTGGGAGCCGGACGCGCCGGCATCCGAGGGAATCCGGCTGATCGCGGAAGACGGCGCGGAAGCTACCGCCGTGACCGATCTCTCGGGAGCAGCCGGCGTTTACGCCGTGATCTCGACCCTCGCACCGATCAACCGGATCGGTGGACCCGCCGGCCTTCCGACGTCGCGCACGTTCAGAATCGCCGCGTCCGCGAATGCAAACCGCCTCTCCGTCGCGGTGATGTTGATTTGCACGAACGATGGCTTCACGGGGCTGGCCGGCGTGAAATTGCCGGGTGGGTTCAACGTGGAATCGCACCTTGTTGGCGCGTGGGATGCGGGCAGCGAGCAGAACAACGAGCGGTTCAACCAGATCGTCGATGCGTGTCAGATGGCGGGCCCGGTGTCCGCACCGCCGGATGGCAATGGCCGGGTCGCGACGAGCGGCGTGATCGCGAGACATGCCAACATCACCGGCGTGGGCGATCTCAGTGTCGCGCTCCACGGCTGGCGGTTCCCCGTCGCGCGGATCACGGTGCGACGAGTAAAGTGACCCGAACGTCCTGATGCAGGCCGCGTCGCGGACCGAACTGACCCGCGTCGTCGACGGCACGAGCGCGGGATGAGGCTGCCAGCCTGCCTAACGCGCTTGATCAGCCGGGCACATTGCTTGTCGGCTCGCGCGTTAGGCCTGCGGCTTTTCCGCGGAGCAATCGCCGCTGCTTCCGGGAAACTGTGGCCGTCACTAGTGTTGAGTCTCCGAGCTACACGGGCGGGGTTTGAAAGGAGGCACGAGGAATTGGGCTCGGGAAGGCGCGCCTCGTTGGTGGAGCACCTACGTACGGATGCATTAGCTCCGCTCTGATTCCCTCCTCGCGGCGTTGAACCCGGCGCGCTCCGCTCGGCCAGTTCAGACTGGGAGCGTCCACAACGGTTTCCGCCGCTTCCTGAAGCGTTTCGTCTTCCTGAGAGATGACCGGAACCCATGATTCCGCTACTCTCGCTTAGGCAACGCACGATCGGCTCGACCGGCGAATACTTGCGCAGCCATCCATCACGTTCCGCTTCGAAGTCGACGGCTACGGGGTTTGCTTACAGCCTAACGCGTGTGGTCGCGGCCACGAAGATGGCTGCGCGAAACACGCAGGCCGAGGTGCGCGTGCAAAGTTTCGAGATATTGGACACGCTTATGGAACTGTGCGAGGCAAAGGCACGCCTAACGCCGTTGGTTCGCGCCGCCTTCGTTAGGCATCAGCGATGATGGGTTACACCCACCTGCCTGCAGTACTCCAGCACGGGACACGTCGAGCACTTGGGAAGGTGACCCGTGCAGATGTGCTTCCCGAACGGCACGAGCAGGCGGTTGATCTCGACCCAGTACTCGCGCGGCAGCTTCTCCTCGAGCGCCCGCATGGTCGCCTCGGGTGACGTGGTCGCCACGTAACCCCAACGGTTGGTTACGCGGTGCACGTGGATGTCGACGCTGATCCGCTCCGCTCCACATGCGACACCCATCGTCAGGTTGGCGCACTTCGGTCCCACGCCCTTGAACGACGTCAGCACATCGAAGTCGCACGGCAGCTCGCCGCCGAACTCGGCTACCGTGCGACGCGCGATGTCGCGGATCTGAACCGCCTTGGCCTCGTGGAAGCTGCTCGCCTGGATCAGCGTGTCGATCTGGGCCGCTGAAAGGTTCGCCATCTTCTCCGGCGTCGGCGCACGCTCCAGCAGCCGGATCGCGACGGGCAGGCTTACTTCGTCGAGCGTGCGAATCGAGATGATGCACGCGACGAGCTGCTGGAACACCGTCGTGAACCCGCGCTCCGCTAGATCGAACATCGCCGCAGCGGCGTGCTCGGCCACAGCGTCGCGGATTCGGCGAAGGACGGTGTGGATGTCGAAGCGGCGCTTCCGCGGGTTGCCGCGCGCGACGCGCGCAACAGACTTCGCTCGGGCAGGCACGCCCGCTCACAGTGCAGAACGGATGCCGCTCTGCGTTCCGGGCCGGTACATGATCACCCGCGCCCGCTCGAGCGTGATGAGGCCCCCGCCGATCATCTCGTCGAGCTCCGGCAGAATCGCCTCGATGCGCTCCTCGGTCTCGACGCATTCGACGACGATCGGCAGGTCGAGCGAGAGCACCTCGACTCGGTCGGTGCGTACGTGCGCGCTCGCGCCGAACCCCATGATCGCGCGGAAGACCGTGGCTCCCGCGTAGTGTCGCGCGCGCAGCAGCTCGACGATCGCCTGATACAGCGGCTTTCCCGACTTCGGATCTTTGTCGCGCTCGCCCAGGTGAATGCGCATGAGCGTGCGCTCGCCCGTGAACCCGTGCATATCGACCTCGTCTACCTCACTCGCGCGCCGAGCACCGCGTTCGCCGCTGCGATCCCAAGGAACGTGGCAGCGAGGGATACCACCACGCTCGCGACGACGTACAGCGCCGCACGCCGATAGTCACCGTCCTCGATGAGCGCTATCGTCTCGTAGCTGAAGGTGGAGAACGTTGTGTACCCGCCGCAAAACCCTGTCGTCAGCAGCGCGCGCGTCTCGGCCGATACGGACGTGGAGCCGAGCGCATAACGCATCACGAAGCCGAGGATGAGCGAGCCGGTTATGTTCACGACCAGAGTGCCAACCGGGAACGTTCCGGCGCGTTGCTGAATGAAGCTCGAGAGCGCGAACCGCGACGCCCCGCCGACCGCGCTGCCGAACGCGACGTACCAGATCAGGTTCATACGGGCCTCGAGTCCGGCGCGGGACTGAAAAAAGACTCCCACGCGTGAGCTGACGCGTAGGAGTCATTAGCCTTTGCGAGCGGTTGACGGCGAACTCCATCGCCGGCCACGGTGTGCTGGTGGTGCGGTATGCTACCCGCTGCAAGCTTCCCGTGTCAACGACCTACGCCGCCGCTGCGGCAGATCTCACCCTCTCGAGCAGCGAGCCGAGCGCCCGGACGACCGTGTCATTCCCCTCGCGGAGCAGCGCGGCGAGGATGTGCTTGCAGATCCGATCGCGCCAGAGATGGTCGCCGCAGTCGCACCGCGGGATCGAAGCGGTGTAGAGGTCGACCCAATGGTCGTGATCGCCGCCTACGACGTGATATCGGCCATCGCCGACTCGCCTTCCCTCGAGCGTGAGGCTTCGTTCCAGCCGATCCAGGTCGACCCCACCGGCCCGCTCGAAATCGATTGCTGCGTGTGCCATTCCAATCTCCTTCTTCGTAGTCCAAGCCAATTATTCGCATACAGTTGGCACGCACGTGAAAGATACTCCGTCGCTCGCCCCGATGTTCGCCACCATGCGATGCGGACAGCCGATTCACGAGCCGACTGCGGCTCGCAACTCCCTTCCACGAGTCAGCCCAGGTGGGTTGGTTTTTCGCGAGCACTGAGACTTGTTGGCCAAAGCTCTCGTACTAATTGCTGTCACGTTCCCGTTGGCCGGGACCAATGGCTGCCTCAATTGGCAGGGTCCCTACGTCGAAAATCTCGCTCCATTGCCGTCATGCATTCCTCACCGTCTCAAGCTCCCTGGCAGGTGGCCCCTGTCTCCCCTAGCGGCCGAGTGGCCGCGGCCGCTCTCGCGCTAGTGGCGGTCGACTCGACATTCACCTGGTCCGCAATTCCCTACCTGATCGAAGCAATCGCGCTCACCGCGGTCCCGTTCGTGATGGCGATTCGCGTCGTCCGGGGCTTCCCTCGGTCGCTCGAGATGGCGGCCGCGACGTTCGCCGCGCTCCTGGCAGTCGCCTCATTGGCCCTTGGCAAAGTTGGATTCCAGGCCGACCAGACGAGCGCGGCCATCGTGGTCGCGATCGTCCTTTCGGCAACGGGACTGCTATCGGTTGCCATGGGCAAGCTTCGCAACCGGGTGGGCACCGAGCCGGTCATCGCGATCCCACGGTGGCCGGCGGCGCCGGTCGCGTTGCGCAGCCCGAGCCGCTACCGGACGCACCGGAACTATCGCTAGCGGCAGCCACGGGCCCCATTACGCGCTCACGGGCCGCCTTTGGTGTCATTCAAACTGTGCATGAAACGCATGATTTCTTGCGCAGAAAGGCGTGCGTCGGCTAGATTCTGACGTCGCGCAATCAGTTTTCTGTCGTTTCTGCACGTTTTCCAGTACACGCGCGGGCCGAACCTCGTGATGTCGCGACGTTAGGCCCGCCTGTCGTTTTCCGGTCCTGCCCGCCCACGTCCTTTTCGTCCGGGAGCATCGACGCATGCCATCAACCAGCTCGACCCCGCGCAAGGCCGCGATCCAAGCGATCACCGGCCGAGCCGCCCTCAAGCCCCTTCATCCTAACGCGTCCGAGAACGGCACCGCACCGGCGCGACCGACCTCCGATTACTTCGGTGTCAACACGTTCGGTTGGCGTCAGATGCGGTCGAAGCTGCCGAAGGACGTGTACGCGAAGCTCCTCGCGTCCATCCGCCACGGCAAAAAGCTCGACATCGAGATCGCGCCGACGGTTGCGCAGGTCATCAAGGAGTGGGCGATCTCGCGCGGGGTGACGCACTTCACCCACTGGTTCCAGCCCATGACCGGGCTGACGGCAGAGAAGCACGACGCCTTCCTCTCGTTCGACGACCAGCGCCAGCCGGTCGAGACGTTCTCGGGATCGCAGCTCATTCAGAGCGAACCCGACGCGTCGAGCTTCCCATCCGGCGGGCTCCGCGCGACGTGGGAAGCGCGCGGCTACACGGCGTGGAACCCGGCGAGCCCGGTGTTCATCGTCGAGTCCGGCGGCGCGCGCACGTTATGCATCCCGTCGGTCTTCATCGGCTACAACGGGGAAGCGCTCGACGAGATGACGCCGCTCCTCCGCTCGAGCGACATCCTCTCCGAGAAGGCGATCGCGCTGCTCGAGTTGTTAGGCGACACCGGCATCATCCGTGTCCACACGACGCTTGGACCGGAACAGGAGTACTTCCTCATCGACCGCAACCATTTCGCGCTTCGCCCCGACCTCGTCATGGGCGGCCGCACGCTGCTGGGCGCGCCACCACCGCGCGGTCAGCAGCTCGAGGACCACTACTTCGGCGGCATCCCGGAGCGCATCCAGGCGTGCATCTCCGAGGTCGAGCACGAGCTCTACAAGCTCGGCGTGCCGATCGTCACCCGGCATAACGAGGTCGCGCCGTGCCAGTTCGAGATGGCGCCGAACTTCGAGGAGACGGACATCGCGGTCGACCACAACCAGCTCGTGATGGCGACCTTGAGAAAGGTCGCGCTGCGTCACGGGCTGCAGGCCGTGCTGCACGAGAAGCCGTTCGCCGGCATCAACGGCTCGGGCAAGCACTGCAACTGGTCGATGGCGATCACATCGGACAACGCGCTCGACGGCACGAACCTGCTGAAGCCGGGGAAGACGCCGCATCAGAACATCCGCTTTCTCATCTTCCTCGCCGCGGTGCTGAAGGGCGTGCACAAGCACGCCGGTCTGCTCCGCGCGGGCATTGGCACGTCGGGCAACGAGCATCGCCTCGGCGCGAACGAAGCGCCGCCGGCGATCATCTCGGTGTTCATGGGCAACATGCTCACGCGCCTGATCGAGGACATCGCGGCGGGCAAGGAAGCCGGCAAGGGCGCCGAGCAGCAGCTCATCAAGCTCGGCGTCGCGAAGCTGCCGGAGATCGAGAAGGACAACACCGACCGCAACCGCACGTCCCCGTTCGCGTTCACGGGGAACAAGTTCGAGTTCCGCGCCGTGGGCTCGTCGCAGTCGATCGCGTTCCCGATCACGCTGCTGCATGCGGCGGTGGCCGAGGCGATCGGTGAGCTGACCGATCAGCTCCGCGAGACGCTCAAGCGCACGAAGAACGTGAACGATGCGGTGCTCAAAGTCGTGCGCGAGGCCTTCAAGGAGACGTCTGCCGTTCGCTTCGAAGGCAACAATTACTCGCAGGAGTGGGTGGATGACGCAAAGAAGCGCGGCCTGCTCAACCTGCGTCGCACGCCCGAGGCGCTCGCCCAGCTCACGACGAAGCAGGCGCGCACGGTTCTGACGAAGCTCGACATCCTCACGAAGGCGGAGATCGACTCGCGGTATTACGTGAAGTTGGAGCGCTACATCAAGGACATGCTCATCGAGCTCCATACGATGGCGCAGATGGTGGACACGATGATCCTGCCGGCGTGTTACTCGTACCACGGCCACCTGGCCGATGCAGCGGCGAAGGCGAAGACGGCGGGGATCACGGTGGTGCCACAGATCGCGGCGGCGAACGAGGTCGGCACGCTGATCGACCAGCTCCGCACGGGCCGTGAGGCGTTAGGCAAGGCGATCGAGAAGGCGGAGCACGAGCACGAGAACGTCGACGCGTGCGCGAAGCTCCTGACGTCGGAGGGCGCGGACGCCATGGCGGCTGTGCGTGGGACGGTCGACACGCTCGAGCTCATGGTGGGCGACGAGTTCTGGCCGCTGCCGAAGTACCGCGAGATCCTGTTCCCTGTGTAACTCAAGGTTGTCATTCCGAGCGCAGCGCCTGCCCTGAGGAGCGCTCGCGACGAACGGGAGGTAATCTTCATCGTCCCGGCAGCCGGCTGCCGGGACGATTCGTTTAGCGCTCAGCTATGTCGATTCCCACCGTCAATCTCGTTCCGTACGATTCGACGTGGCCTCGCGAGTTTGAGGTCGAGGCACGTCGCATCGAGCGTGCGTGCGCGGGCCTCCCGATTCGACTCGAGCATATCGGCAGCACATCCATCCCCGGACTGTCGGCGAAGCCGGTCATCGACATCCTGGCAGGCCGTCCTGGTAACGTCCCTGGCAGCACGTACGTCGCGGCATTCAAGCAGTTGGGCTACGAGCACAAGGGCGCGTACGGCATCCCGGGTCGGAACTACTTCCGGCGCGGCATGCCACGCACGCACCACGTGCATATGGTGAGCTGGTCGAGCGACCTGTGGCGCGATCATCTCCTCTTCCGCGACTACCTCCGCGCGCACCCGGACATCGCGCGCGAATACGAGACGATCAAGCGCGAGCTGGCCGCGATGTACGTGCAGGACAAGGAGAAGTACACGGACGCCAAGGGGCCATTCGTCCGGTCGATCGTGCGGCGCGCGCGGGAAGACGGCCTTACCGTCAACGGTGCGTGATGACTCGTCGGGCGAAGCCGGCGCCTAACGCGCCAGCGGCCGGCCGAACCGGCGCGGGCGCGGCATCGAGCGAGCTCACGACCCTCACGGCGCTCGCCCAGGCGTTGAGCGGCCCGGCGGACCTCGCGCAGTCGCTCGAGGCGGCGCTCGCCACCGTGGCCGACGTGCTCGGCCTCGAGACGGGATGGGTGTGGCTCCTGGACGAATCCAACGAGCCTCGGCTCGCCGCCTCGCGTGCGCTTCCGCCGGCGCTCCGCGATCACCCGGACGCGATGCACGGCGATTGCTACTGCCTCAAGACCTTTCGCGCCGGCGACCTGCGCGGTGCCGCGAACGTGAACGTCGTCTGGTGCAGCCGCCTCGCGGTGCTGATCGATGACGACCGTGGCGACGAGGTGGGACGGCTGCAATGCCACGCGAGCGTTCCGCTCGTCATCGGCGACCGGCGCCTTGGCATGTTGAACGTGGCCAGCCGCGACTGGCGCGTGCTGTCGGACGCGGAGCTCAGCCTGTTGACCACGGCCGGTGCGCTCGTGAGCCTCGCGGTGGAACGGAGTCGCCTCGAGGCCGCGACAGCACGCGCGCTCGCCGCCGAGGAGCGCAACCGGCTCGCTCGCGAGATTCACGATACGCTCGCGCAGGGATTGGCCGCGCTGACCATGCAGCTCGAGGTCGCGGACTCGCTGGCCGGCGCGAAGGCCGCGGACGATGCACGACTTCGGTCGGCAGTGGACAGGGCGCTGGTGCTGGCGCGCTCGACGCTCGACGAGGCGCGACGATCCGTGCTGGACCTCCGGGAAGCTCCGCTCGAGGGCCGGACGTTGCGAGATGCGCTCGAGCTCCTCGCGTCCGACGCAGGCGGCGCACCGGCGGGCGCGGTGCACATTACGGTGATCGCGTCCGAAGGCTCCGATGCCGGGCTCTCGCCCGCGGTGGCGGGCGGACTCTATCGCGTGGCACAACAGGCGGTCGTCAACGCCACACGGCACGCGCGTGCGCGGCAGATTTCCGTGCGCCTAACGCGATCCGATGAGGAGATCCGGCTGCGCGTCGAGGACGACGGGACGGGGTTCGAGCCGACGGAGGTCCCGGGCGACCGCTTCGGTCTCGTCGGCATGCGGGAGCGCGCCCGACTCCTGGGAGGGTCACTCACGGTCGAGAGCGTGCCCGATGCCGGCACAGCCATCGAGGTTCGGGTGCCGCTCGCCGCGGGGCACGCTGCGCGCGACCAGGAGATCCGGTGAGCGACAGGGAAACCACGCCAGCAACGATCCGCGTTGCTGTCGCCGACGACCACCCGGTCGTCCGCGATGGCCTCGTGGCGATGCTCGAGACCCAACCGGACTTCGAGATCGTCGGCAGTGCCGCCACCGGCGCGGACGCCGTAGCGCTCGTCGAGTCCTCGAGACCCGATGTGCTGCTGCTCGATCTGGAAATGCCTGTGCTCGACGGCGTCGGCGTGCTCCGCCGCCTTCGCACCGACGGTGCGCGCGTGCGCGTGATCGTGTTCACGGTGTTCGACACCGACGAGCGCATCATCGCCGCCGTGGAGGCTGGCGCGGCCGGCTACCTGCTCAAGGGCGCCCCCCGCGCCGATGTCTTCGCGGCAGTGCGCGTGGTGGCCGGTGGCGGTTCTCTACTCGCTCCCCTCGCCGTGTCGGCGGTTTTGCGCCGCGTTCGTGGTGAAGCACCGCCGACTCCAGGACCGAACCTAACGCCGAGGGAGCAGCTGGTCCTCGAACACGTCGCCCGCGGCCTCGGCAACAAGCAGATCGCCGCGCAGCTCGGCATCTCCGAGCGGACGGTCAAGTTCCACGTCAGCTCGGTGTTCACCAAGCTAGGCGCAGCCAACAGAACCGAAGCGGTGACTCGAGCCGCGCAAGCGGGACTGATCGACCTGTAGATCGAACGATCAAAGGGTCAGAGTCGTTTGAATTCGAGATCTCTGCACGTTAGAGCTCCCGGCATTAACACGACTCTGACCCCTTCGAACCTATTCCTCTCGCAAGGCAGTGAGCACGTCGACTTTCATGGCGTCTCGAGCAGGTAGATAGCAGGCAAGCACCGCCGCCACCGTAAGGAGCGCGGCGACGCCGGCGTACGTCGGTGCGTCGAGTCTCGTCACGCCGAACAGCAGGCTCGCCACGTACCGCGACAGCCCGATCGCGCCAAGAACACCCGCGACGAGGCCGATGATCACTGGACGCATCCCCTGCGAGATCACGAGGCGCATGACCGTCGATGCACTCGCGCCGAGCGCCATGCGCATCCCGATCTCGGTTCGGCGTCGCGACACGCTATACGAGAGCACGCCGTACACGCCGGCCAGCGCGAGCAATAGCGCTACTGCCGCGAGCGCCGCGAGCAGCAACATCGTGAATCGTCGCGCGGCTACCGATTCGCCAACGAGCTCGTCGAGCGTCCGCACGTTCGAGACAGGGCTCGACGGCGACAGCTCGGCGAGCATCGAACGCACGATGGGCACGATTGCGGTCGGCGCAGCCGTCGTGTGCACCACGAACGTCGATGGATTCCATCCATTGCCGTTGAACGGCATGTACACCGCGTACGACGGGAGGTCAGCCAGATCCCAATCGCGCATGTCGGCCGCGACGCCGATCACCTCGGCCACGCTCTCTTGCTGGCCCTTCCAAAGAATGATCTGCCGCCCGATCGCGCTCTCGCCCGGCCACAGGCGCTCGGCAATCCGGTGGCTGATCACGACCCGCCACGGCTTGGCGATGACGTCCTGTGCGTTGAAGTCGCGGCCGGCGAGAATCGGCACGCCTAACGTCCTGAAGTAGTTGGGCGTGATCAGCCGCCAGCCGGCCCACGGGACGGCGTCGTTCGGCGGGGACGGCTTGTCCTGCGCCGCGAACCCCATGCCGGTGCCGGTGCCGCGAAGGAGCCCTATGCTCACCGCGGCGGCGTCCTTCACTTGCGGCAATGCCTCGATGCGCGCCTGGAGCTGCGTGCGCAGCACGCCGAGTCGCTGAGCGTCGGCCTCGTTCTGGGCATTCGGGAGTGTGACGTTGAAGAGCACGCGATTCTCGGTCTGGAATCCACGATCCACGTCGAGAAGCGCACCGAAGCTTCGGATGAGCAATCCCGCCCCGACGAGCAGCATGAGCGACAGGGCAACCTCGAGGCTCACGAGCGCACCACGCAGTCCGGTACGCCGGTTGCCGATGACGCTGCGCTCGCCTTCCCTGAGCGCGGTGACGATGTCGTTGTACGGCGTGCGAAGCGCCGGTGCGAGCCCCGTGACAATGCTCGTGATGAGCGCGGCACCTAACGTGATGGCCAGCACCGTACCGTCGATCGACACCTCCGAAAGTCTCGGAATGTCTCCCGGGTCGAAGGCGCGCAGCAAGCGCACGACGCCAAAGGCAATGGCCAGCCCGATGGCCGCGCCAAGGACGCCAAGCAGGGCCGATTCCGCGACGGCCGTCTGGACGACACGCCCGCGTGTTGCGCCGAGTGCCGCGCGCATGGCACGCTCACGGATGCGGCCGGTGGAGCGCGCGAGCAGCATGTTGGCGAGGTTCACACACGCGATGAGCAGCAGGAAGCCAACCGCCGACATCAACACCCACAACGCCCGCCTGAGCGAGTCGCTCGCCACCCAGCCCTCCGATGGCTCGATCGTGACGCCCATCCCCTTTGCCTCGGGATACTGATTCGCGAGCTGGCCCGCAATGCGATTGAGGTCCGCCCGCGCCGCCTCGATCGTGACGCCGGGCTTGAGCCGCGCAATGGCCAGGAGCTCGAAGCTGCCGCGGTCCTCGTTAGGCCCGCGCATGAGTGGCATGAAGAGGTCGCCCGCGTCGAGCCACGGCGTGCCGGGCGGCAGAACGCCAATCACGCGATAGGACTGGCCGCTCAGCGTCACATCTCGTCCGACGATCGATCGATCCGCGCCAAACCGCGTGGTCCACAGCCGATGGCTCAGGATGACGATGCGCCGGTCCGAGCCGACGCGATCCTCACCATCGGCGAACGTACGTCCCGCGATGGGCGTCACGCCGAGCGCGCGAAGGAATCCCGTCGTCACGTAGGCGACGCTGAGCAGCTCGGGATTGTCCTTGCCGGCCAGGTTGATTGATCCAAACGTGATCGCCCCCATCGCGGAAAACGACCGGTTCATCTCCTGCACGTCCCAAAAGTTGGCGTGCGTGAACGACGACTGATTCCAACCGCGGTCGCGTCGGGACTCCCAGACCTGCACCAGGCGGTCCGGCTCGGGGAACGGAAGCGGCCGGAGCAGCAC
>JBKOYV010000175.1:0-32856 GCA_046725585.1 Gemmatimonadota bacterium
CGAACGGGAGGTGTACCGTCCTCGTCGGCGCTCAGCAGGAAGATGTCGCAGCGGTACACACAGTCGCCTTGAGTGACGGCCAGCCGGCGGCCGTCCGGCGACCAGGCCGGGAAATGGAAGCCGACAGCACGCCGCACGGCATTGGAGCCATCGGCGTCGGCCAGGTACAGCTCGGCACCGGTCCATATACGTTGCCCGCCCAACGTCTTGTCGCGCGAGAACGCGATCCGCCGGCCATCCGGGGACCAGGCTGGCTCGAGATCACGGCGACTATTGTCGCTGGTCAGTTGTCTCGCGTCATTGCCAAGGAGTGTGGTGGTGAAGATCTGGCCGTCGCGCACGAACAGGAGTTCCAGTTGTCCGCAAGACTTATCGCAGGCATAGGCCGTGAATACGGCCTGCATGCCTTCGGCCTGTGCTCTGACCTGCTGAACGCCCGGCGCCGGACCAAGCGTCCACGCCCCCGATGTCGCGATGCCATCCGAGGCGGTCATGGCTGTGCTGCCCTCGAGAGAGCCACCACCGGAGATCACCGCGAAGGTCACCGGGACCAGACTGAGGGGGTTCCCGAACCGATCGGTGACCGCGACTCGCAGCGGGCTCGAAAGCCTGGCTCGGACTAACGCTGTTTGAGCGTTGCCGCCGACGCGGGCTATCTCGGCGACTGGTCCAGGCTTCGCGATCGCGGTGAACACCACGTTCTCCGCGTCACCGGCGCGGGCGGTGACAGTATGCGCACGGGCGACAGTTCCCAACTCCCACCGCCCCGCCGTTGCTGAACCGCCGGCATCCGTTTGCACCGATGCGTTCGCGACGTGGCCGCCGCCGCCCACCTGGAAGGACACCGCGATCCCCGCCATTGGCTGGCCCCCGGCATTCGTCACCCGCACCACCGGAACGGGAGTGACCTCTTCTCCTACGGTCCCCGCGAGGCTCGTCGCCGTCAGCGCCTCGAGGCGAAGCACCTTCGGAGGGTCGGTCGGACTGGTGCAGGCGCCGATCAGGGTGGCCGCGATCAGCGCGCCGGCGCTCGTTCCGCTCCGTACTGCGAACGGATGGTTGCCGTGCCTAACGCTTCCATTCGACATCGCGGATTGCCCCGGCCCTCGGCTCACTCCAGCGACCCCGCCAGCGCCTTCGCCGCGGCGCGGCGGCCGATGCCTTGGCCCGCCTCGACATCGAAGCGGTAGTGGATACCGGCGTAGATCCGCGACATGCCCGCCTCCTCCACGAGCGCGTCCAGCCGGTCCTGCTCGTCCGGGAACGCGTGCGACAGCATCGCCCCCATCGCGCTCGAGATGCACGAGTGGGCCGACGGGTACGACGGGTGGTTAGGCATCAAGAACGCGAGCAGCGGCGTGATCCGGCTGTCAGCCTGCGACGGTCGGAGCATCCACCACGTGAACTTCGTCGTGAAGCAGTCGATCTGCGCGTCGAACGCGGCGGCGTTCGCGTAGGCGAGGATGCGCGCCGCCTCGGCCTCCGTACGGTGGTGCGACCGGATCAGCTCGTCGGCGATCCGGTTCCACTCGCCCGCCGTGAATGGTCCGTTAGGCGGGACCTTGTTCCACGCCAGCGCTGTCTGCAGCTGGTCGGGCGTGCGCGAGGATACGATCGCGTACACCTCATGGACGGCGGCCTCGAACTCGGGCGAGCCGTACGCGAGGGGAGGCGGCGCCAGCAGAAGGTCCTGCGGCTCGAGGAAGAACGGATTGGCGCCCCAGAGCGACAAGACGATCGCGCCGGTGGCGAACCAGTAGCCCGCGCCCACAAGCGGCGTCAGGGCGGCGCGGGAGAGGTAGCCGTCGTGCGCCGCCTGATGCAGGACACCCTGACCCACGGCGAAGCCGATCTCTTCCCCTACAGCGACATCCGCGTTCGCCTCGCCAGGCGACTCCGGTTCGTTCCGGTCCTCGACAAGTTGCTGCGCCAGCGCGTCGCTCACCCCGGGTGAAGTCGCGAAGAACGACTGCAGCACGGTGACCGACGCGCGAGCGACCGCAGCGGAGACGGACGGGTGCGTCGAGTGGGCCGACGCTGCCGTCGCGGCCAGTACCGCGCGGTGCTGCGCGAGCGAGAGGTAGGTGAGCATCCTACTCGCCCAGGCCTGACCGTTCGGAGGGACCGGCAGCGTCTGCAGCAAATCGGTCGCACGTTGATTCCATCGCGTCGTCGCGAGCGCGTCCCAGGAGTCCGTCGCTCGGGATCTCGAGGCCGGCAACTCGACCGCCGCGGTTGGCGCGTCGGCGCAGGCCCACGCTACAGCGCCGAGCAGCACGGCCCACCCGGCAGCGCCTCGTCGTCTCGTCAGCATGTTCTCTCCCGCGTTCGGTGTGGGCTGGAGCCCGCCACCTCGGGCGCATGTCGACGCGCTGGCCGCGATGGAGTCGCGGCTGCACGGCAGCTCCACTACTCCAACACACCGAAGTGCCCGAAATCGGGCCATTCGAAGCGGGTGTGCCCTACATCTCGCTCAGTCAAGTGCGGTGACGCAGGTCAGTCGAGTGCCGCCAATCCTTGGACGCCCTGTTATCCATCTGTCCAGTCTTGGATGGGCGCTAGACGGACCCGGGTGTTTCGTCCAGTTATCGGGCGTCGGCGAAGTCCCGCCGCATGAGGCTGGCGCGGCGAGGCCGCGCCGTCTACAGCTCCTGCCGCTCGAAGACCCCGATTGCCGCTGCGACCCCGACCGCCATGGCGACCACGGCCGTCGCGATCGGCCAGCCTAACGACAATGGCCTCCCCATCAGCGCGCTGCCCATGGCGGGCAAGAGCCCGAGGAACCCGTAGCGCGCCATGGGCCCCCAGTTCGAGAGGAGCAGAGCGAGAAAGTAGAAGCCGAGCCCGGCGCCCGCCGCGGCACCGCGCGAGCGCAGCGCAGCCGAGAAGATGGTCATCACCACGACGAGCAGCGACGCGTAAAGCAGCCACAGCGCGACCGTCGTCAAGAGCCGCCCGCCGTTCCCCCCGCCGAACACGACCGCCGTCATCGCCAGGCAGACTGCCGTGCCTAACGCGGTGGCCGTCACGAGCACCATCACCTGTGAGAGGATCTTCGCCACCACGAACGCCGCCCGAGACAGGGGCTTCGTCAGTGCGAGGATCGCCGTCCCGGACGAGCGCTCACCCGAGATGGCGCCCGCCCCCGTGATCACCACCGCTATCAGCACGAACTGGTCGAGGTTCTTGAGGAACTGGGCGTACGCGTCGAACGCGGTCGGCGGCGGAATCTTGATCACCACCCCCGGCTGTGACGCGGTCATCGACTGCACGAGCGCCGGCGTGAGCGCGGCGATGATCGGGCTCGTGATGCCGAAAAAGACGAGCATCCCGGGAATCACCCAGACCCGCCATGTCCGGAGGATCTCGGTGGCCTCCTTCCTCAGGAACGCGCCGAGCCCGGTCATCGTGCGCCTCCGACGAGCTCGACGAACACATCTTCCAGGCTCGCCTCCTCGATCTCGAACCGCCGGAGCGGCACGCCGGCGGTCGCGATCGCGGCCGGGATGTCTCGCTGCGCGGCCGGGAGGTCGGAGACGGTCATGCGCAGCGTTCGGTCTGTCGTCTCGAGCGACTTGAGCCATGCGCGCCCGGACATGGCGCGCGCCACCGCGGCGGCCGCGTCGTCGTCTTCCAACTCCACGACCAGCCGGTTGGCCACTGCCCGCGCCGTGAGCTCATCGATGCCGGCGCTCGCCACGACGCGCCCGCGCTCGAGGATCGCGACGTCGTCGCACACGCGTTCGACGTCCGCGAGGATGTGGGTCGAAAAGAACACCGTCGTGCGCCCACGCAGCGACGCGACCATCTCGAGCACCTCGCGACGGCCGATCGGGTCGAGCGCGCTCGTCGGCTCGTCTAGCATAAGCAGGCTCGGCGCATTGATGAGCGCTTGCGCGATGCCGAGCCGCTGCTTCATCCCCCGCGAAAAGCCGCCGACGCGCGTCCGTACCGAGGCGAGGCCAGCCATCTCGAGCAGCGCCGCGGCACGAGCCTCGATCGTCGCCGGGTCGAGCCCGAATAGTCGGCCCGCGAAGTCCAGGTACTCCGGAGCCGTCATCCACGGATAGAAGCCCGGCACGTCCGGCAGGAAGCCGATGCGCGCGCGCACGGTGTCGCTCGTGTGGGCGACGTCATGGCCAAGGACGCGGGCCGTTCCCGCGGTGGGACGGGCGAGACCCGAGAGGATGCGCAATGCCGTGGTCTTGCCCGCGCCGTTGCGCCCGAGGAAGCCGAAGACAATGCCCGGGCGGACGACGAGGTCGACACCGTCGAGGGCGACCGTCTCGCCGAACCGTTTGGTCAGGCCGCGGAGCTCGATGGCGGGCGCGCCGCTCGAGAGGTCGGTTGCCGTCGTCGCCTCGGGCGTCGGGAGCGCGCCGCTCACCTGGCGGTCCCGTTAGGTCGATGCCTCCTCACTCAACGCTTGTCGCGCGGCCCGTACAGGGCATCCACGGCGCGGCGCGCCGCGTCGCTTCCAGCCGTGCTCGCTCCGGAGCCGGCGTCCCCCACGGTCTCCTCCGGCTCCGTCCGCCCGGCGACGAGATAGGCGATCGCTCCCGGCAGGTTGCCGAAGGCAATGATGAGCGCCCACACCCATTTCCGCCCGCCCCGAACCGCGGGGCGCCGCGCGAGGTCCGAGAGCGCGTACAGCTGTGCCGACAGCTGCAAGACGATGAGCACGAGGAGCATGCCCGCGACGGCGGGCGAGACGCCGAGGTGGCGGGCGAACCAGTCGAGCATCGCGTGATAATCGGCCTCAAAGCCCTCAGCCGCCAGACTCCGGGGGGTCCCGGAGTGCGGGACGGGCGTCGCGCGCGGTGCTAGCGCGCCGGGCAGGAAAGCGGGAGTTTTCAAGGCCCCGTTCGTCACCTCAAACGCGCGGCCAACCCGCCGCCTTCGTCACCCTTCCTATGCACGGCCAATTCGTCTGGTACGAGCTCACCACGCCCGATGTCGACGCAGCGCAGAAGTTCTATCCGCGCTTTACGGGTTGGGGCACGCAAGCGTTCGACAAGGACTACACGATGTGGACGAACGGCGGTACGCCGATCGCCGGCATGTTCCGACTCACCGACGAGATGCGGCAGCAAGGGGTTTCGCCGAACTGGATGCCGTACGTCGAGACGAGCAACGTCGACGACACGGCGGCGAAGGCGGCCTCGTTAGGCGGCCGAGTGGTGCACGGGCCCCAGGACATCCCGAGTGCGGGCCGCTTTGCGGTGATCCAGGATCCGCAGGGTGCGACGTTCGGCGTGCTCAAGCCCGGCAACCCGGGTGGCGCGTGGGACGGCACGGCCGTCGTGGGGCGTTTCTCGTGGCACGAGCTCATGACCACCGACTACGTCAAGGCGTTCCAGTTCTACCGCGACCTGTTCGGGTGGGAGAAGACAGGCGAGATGGACATGGGTGGCGGGCAGAACTACTTCATGTACGGCAAGGGCGACAAGATGTACGGCGGCATGTTCAACCGCTTCGGTGACATGGCGTCGATGAAACCCTTCTGGCTCGTGTACATCCACGTGAAGGACGTCGGCGAGGCGGTCGATGCCGCCACCAAGGCGGGCGGCGTGGTCCAGCGGCCGCAGATGGACATCCCGGGCGGTTCGATCGCCATTCTGGGCGATCCGCAGGGTGCGGGGTTCGCCCTGCATCACGCGAATCCTCCGGCGGCTGCCGCCAAGACGCCTGCGAAGAAAGCTGCGAAGGCCGTGAAGAAGGCTGTGAAGGCGGTGAAGAAGGCGGTGAAGAAGGCGGCGACCAAGGTGAAGAAGGCCGCAACCAAGGTGACGAAGGCAGCCAAGAAGACAACGAAACCCGCCGCTCGAACGAAAGCGAAGGCGAAGACCAAGGCCCGAGCCGGCACCAAGGCCAGGCCTAACGCGAAGAAGAAAACGAAGGCCACGGCAAAGCGCGCTGCGTCCGGCCGAGGCAGGAAGGCAGCCAGGAAGCGCTGACGCGTCCACGCGTCTGGCATCCGGCAAGGCCGAACTGCAGGCCACAGACGGACGCAGGCGCTCCGCACGCACACAGACACGGAAACAAGCCGCTCGGGACGCTGTTTCGCCCAAGAGGATTTGAATGGGGAACTACCTCGGGACGCACAGGTCCGCCCGAGGTTGTTCCCCTTTTCAAAAGGCTCTGGATGAGGAGCCCTGCGCTGGTGCCTGCCATTGCGCGACTCTACCTTCTCGCTCTCCACAAACCCATCGCCCGATGCGCGCCACCATAGCAGCAATCGCCCTGGTCTCCTTCACGGCCACGCTTTCGGGACAGGGTACTCGCCTGCTCCGAGACCCCTCGCTCGGTCCGACGCAGATCGCTTTCACGTATGGAGGCGACCTCTGGGTCGTCGGACGCCAGGGGGGCGAAGCGCGGCGCATCACGAGCACCCAGGCAGTGGACGAGGACCCCCAGTTCTCGCCCGACGGCAAATGGATCGCGTTCACGTCCAACCGCGGCGGCGGCGATGCCGTGTACGTCGTGGCGGCCGACGGTGGCGACCCGCGACGCCTAACGTGGAGCCCGGCCGGCGAGCACGCCCGCGGCTGGACCCCCGATGGCCGCCGCGTGCTGTTCGGGTCCGGCCGCGCGTCTGCGCCGACCCCGTACGAGAAGCTCTGGACGATCCCCGTCGAAGGCGGGGCGGCCCAGCTCGTGCCCGCGTACATGGGGTTTCGCGGCAGCTTCTCGCCCGACGGCAAGCGCATCGTCGTCGACCGCGTGGACCGATGGGACGTGGAGTTCCGGAGCTACCGCGGCGGACAGAACACGCCGCTCACCATCACCGACGTCTCCACCGGCGCCGAGACGCGCCTACCTAACGAGCGGACGATGGACATCGACCCGGTCTGGATGGGCGAGACCATCTACTTCCTCTCCGACCGCGACTGGGCCACGAACGTGTGGTCGTTCGACACGCGCTCGTCCGAGCTCAAGCAGCTCACGCACGTCCGCGATGCAGACGTGAAGTCGCTCGACGCGCGCGGCAACGCGCTCGTCTTCGAGCAGGACGGCTACCTCTGGATGATGGAGCCGATCGGCTCGGCCCCGAAAAAGCTCGCGATCACCGTCTCGGGCGATTTCCCGTGGGCCGCCGCGCGATGGGCCGACGTCACCCGCAACATCGCGTCCGCCGCGCTCGGCCCGAACGGCAAGCGCGCGTTGTTCGAAGCGAGAGGCGAGGTATTCACCGTGCCCGTCGAGAAGGGCGACGCGCGGAATCTCACGCGCTCGTCAGGCGCGGCCGATCGCGCACCAGTGTGGTCGCCGGACGGACAACGCGTGGCGTGGTTCTCCGACGAAGGCGCGGGCTATCGTCTGCTCATTGGCAATGCCGACGGACTGGGCACGCCGCGCGCGATAGCGATCGGCGACGCGAAGATGGCCTGGTCGCCCGCGTGGTCGCCCGACGGGAACCATATCGCGTTCGTCGACAACAAAGTGCGTCTCCGCGTCGTGAACCTCGCGAGCGGAACCATCACGGTCGCCGATACCGGCGGCGGGTCCACGGACCTGAACGCCATGAGGCCAGTCTGGTCGCCGGACTCGAAGTGGCTCGCGTATGCCAAGAGCTACCCGAACCAGTTCCGGCGCGTCGTGCTGTGGTCGCTGGTCGACGGTCGCAAGCACGTAGTAACCGATGCGCTCGCGAGCGCCGGAGAGCCCGCGTGGGATGCGAACGGACGCTGGCTCTACTTCCTCGCCAGCACCGACCTCGGCGTCCAGAGCGGCTGGGCGGACCTCGGCAGCCAGACCCGCACGTCGACGTCCGGAGTCTACGTCGCACTGCTGCGCGCCGACGAGCCAACGCCGTTCACGCCCGAGAGCGACGAGGAACGAGCCGCCCGGACCGCGGGAACGCCAGCGCCGGGCACGCCGGGCGCCCCAACGCCAGCCGCGCCACCAGGCGGCGCCGACACCACGCGTCGCGCATCTAACGATTCGACCCGCGGGGCGGGAGCATCGGGGTCGCCTCCCGTCGTGCGCATCGACTTCGACCGCTTCGACCGCCGCATCCTCGCGCTACCCATGCCCGCGCGCGACTACGCGCAGCTGATCCCCGGCCCCACCGGCATTCTGTTCGCGGCCGAGCGTGTGCCTAATCAACCGGGAATGACGCTGCACAAGTGGGAGATGACCCCACGCAAGGTGTCGGTCTTCGTGAGCGGCGTGGCGCGCGTCTCCGCATCGCGCGACGGCAAGAAGCTCATGTGGCAGCAGGGCGTCGGGCCTAACGCGACCTGGGTCGTCGCCGGCACCGAGGCTCCACCCAAGCCTGGCGAGGGCACCGTCCGCGTGGCGCTCAACGCGCAGATCGACCCGGCGCTCGAGTGGAAGCAGATCTTCGATGAAGCGTGGCGGATGGAACGGGACTTCTTCTACGCCCCGAACCTCCACGGCGCCGACTGGAGCGCGGTGCGAACGAGGTACGAGCCACTCGTCCCGTACGTGAAGCACCGCACCGATCTCACGTACATCCTCGACATGCTCGGCGGCGAGCTGTCGGTCGGGCATTCGTTCGTGGGCGGCGGCGACAATCCGCAGGTGGACAGCTCGCGCGTCGGCGCGTTAGGCGCGGACCTCGTGGCCGAGGGCGAGCGATGGCGCATCACGCGCATCTACACGAGCGAGAGCTGGAATCCAGGCCTGCGTGCGCCGCTCGACGCACCGGGCGTGAAGGCCCGCGTCGGCGATTACCTGCTCGAGGTGAACGGCGTGCCGGTGACCGCGCGCGACGAGCCGTGGAAGGCGCTGGATGGCACGGCCGAGCGTCAGACGGTGCTGCGGCTGAGCGACCGCGCGAATGGCGATGGCGCGTGGAATGTGACCGTCGTTCCGGTCCGCTCCGAGGCGCAGCTGCGACAGCGCGCCTGGGTCGAGGACAATCGTCGCCGCGTCGACTCGCTGTCGAACGGCAAGCTCGCCTACGTGTGGGTGCCTAACACGGGCCGCCCGGCGGTCGCCGCCTTCGACCGGTATTACTACGCGCAGCAGGATCGCCAGGGCGCCGTGATCGATGAACGCTTCAACGGCGGCGGTCTGCTGGACGACTACATGGTGATGGCCATGAGCCGCAAACCGGTCGGCGGCGTGACCGATTTCGTGCCCGGAGTTCCCAGTGTGCGGCTGCCGATCAGTGGCGTTGCAGGGCCGAAGGTGCTCGTCACCAACGAGCTCGCGGGCTCCGGTGGCGACTACTTTCCTTGGGTCTTCCGTCAACTGGGCGTGGGTCCGTTGATCGGGACCCGCACCTGGGGCGGCCTTGTGAACGCCGCTGTTCCCTACCCGCTCGTGGACGGCGGCACGATCACGGCGCCGGCGCGGGCGGTGTTCGGGCCTAACGGGTTCATCGCGGAAGGCGAGGGCGTGCACCCCGATATCGAAGTGCTGCAGGAGTCCCGGCTCGTCATGCAGGGCCGGGACCCGCAGCTCGAGCGCGCGGTGGAGGAGGCGCTCAAGCTCGTCGCGACGAAGAACGTGCAGATCGCGAAGCCGCCCGCGTTCCCGGTCAAATCGAAGCGGCCGACTGCCGTGGTGCCCTGATCGGCTGCTTGCTGCTTGCTGGCTGACGGTCGGCATCCCGGTGCAGAGTCGGCGGGGCGTCGGTCCTCCGGCGGCTTCCGCGCGCTACACGGGCGCTGGGCTCCTGCCATCCAAACTCCGACATGGTCCACTAGCCACTGCGACCGCGAGATCACATACTCTGCCACTACCACCCGGTCGGCCTCGAACCGCGGCACGAGTCCCACCGTGTTCGGTCATCCCGAAGACGTCATGCACCGAGGCGGACCTATGGCCACGATTCCCTTCACCAGTAACTACACCGACCTCTCGAACCAGCGTGGCTACCAGTTTCAGTTCTTTTGCCGCAAGTGCGGGAACGGTTACATGTCGACGTTCCAGGGCAACAGCCTGAGTGGCATCGCAAACGCCGCGAACGTCGCCGCATCGCTCTTTGGCGGGATCTTCGGCCGCGCCGCGCAGTCTGCTGCCGCAATCCAGAGTCAGGTCGCCGGCCCACAGCACGACGCGGCACTCGATGCCGCGGTGCGTGAGATCAGCCCGATCTTCAAGCAGTGTACCCGCTGCGGAAGCTGGGTCTGCGAGCCAGTCTGCTGGAACAAGAAGGCCGGCCTGTGCGAGACGTGCGCGCCGGACATGGACGAGGAGATCGCAGCCGCGCAGGCGCAGGCCGCTCGCCAACAAGCGATGGACAAGGCGCGTACCGTCGACTACCTCGGCCAGCGGAACCTGGCGCAGGTCGTCTCGGCCCTGTGCCCGAGCTGCGGCGCGAAATCACAGGGTGGCAAATTCTGTCCCGAGTGCGGCACGAGCCTCGCCCAGAAGCGAACGTGTGCCAACTGCGGGGCGGAAGCGGACGGCTCGCCGAAGTTCTGCCCGGAGTGCGGGAAGGCGTTCGGGAGCTAGCGTGGTCGCCGAGCCGAGACGCGCCGCGGTCGCCTTCGAACTGCTCGACGCGACCGGAAACGTTAGGCGCTCAGGCGAAGGCGAGGCACTGATCGGCGATGACGCGCTCTCGGTCGGCCCGGTCACCGTATCGTGGCTGGACGCCGATCGACTGACCGCGGCGGACTACCGGCTCGAGATGCACCTCTGGCCCGAGGGCCGACTCGTGCTCCGTCAGCTGGGCCGACGGTTCGACACCTTCACCCACGAGCTGCGAAGAGTCCGCAACCAGGCGCGGGTGGCGGGGATGCTGGCGCACGGCGTCACGATGCCCGACGTCTACGAGGGTGCCGTCCTCGCGCCAGAGGTCCGACCCGCGGAGCTCCAGGTCTACGACACGCACGTCACGGTCGTCCCCGAGGACGATGACCCATGGCAGGTTCCGCTCGGTGCGCTGACGAGCGTTCGAGAGGAACCAGAGCCACCCGGCATCACGCTCGTGACATCTGCGGGCCTAACGACGTTCGGTCGGCTTGGACGGCAGCGCGATGCGTGCCGGGCGGCGATCGTCGAACGACGCGACGCACAGCGGCACATGCTCGACGAATTGACGGGTGAGGTTGGCTTCTCCGACGGGTGGGGGCTTCCTGCGACCGAGGTTCGCGACTTCACTCGATTGCTCGATAGGTTTGCGGCGCCTGAACGGGTGTCGTGTGCCCACACGCTGTTCAGCGCCGCGACCGCCGACCCGCGAATCGGCTTCGTGCAGCTGCTCGATCCGGACCGCGAGGGGCTTCAGTCCCCTGCGCCTTTGCCAAGCAACCTGGCGGCGTTTCTGCTGGTGCCGGTCGACTCCGGAACGGTGCTCGAGATGCTCGCGGGCCCGGCGGCGGCCACGTATGTGTTTCGCTTGGGACTCGACGCCGTGAACCGGGATCTCCAGCTCCTGCATTTTCGTCGAGCACCGCTCGCGCTCAGCGAGGAGCAAGCAACGATCAGCGTGGACAATCCTCATCGGCTGGCGCTGCGGAAGCTCGAGCCCTTGAAGCGGCTTCGATCGGTGACTGTTGCCCGAATCGTTCACAACGAGCGCTGGAGCAGTGCGATGCAGGCGGCGATCCCGGCAAGTGGAGCCGGCGCTTACGGGCCGCTGCGCTGAGCAGACGGCAGCTACTGAAGGACGTCGGCGAGCGCGCAGGTAAAGCCCGGCAGGACCGAGCCTCCATCCAGGGAACCGTTAGGCGGGACGATCGTCAGCTCACCGTCATCTCGATAGACACGGGCCTCCACCCGCGCTGGGTCGATCACCCACACCAGCCTCGTTCCGGCATCGAGCCACTGCCCGACCTTCGCCAGTATCTCTCCCGGCCGATCGCCGGGTGACACGACCTCGGCCGCGAGATCGGGGGCAAAGGACGCGTACCCTGTCGCCGAAATCCGACCCGCGGTTGAGCGGTCCACGAACGCAACGTCCGGCGCTCTCACGGTGTCAGGATCCGATTCGATCTTGAATCCGGCGTCCTGCACAACCACCCCAAGGTCGTGTTTGTACACATGGTGGGCCAATAGATAGTTCAGTCTGGACGCGACGGCGCCATGGCGGGTGCTTGGCGGCTCTCGAACGACAAGGCGCCCGCGCACGAGCTCGGCCGATTTCCCAGGAATCTCCAGCTGCAGAACCTCCTCGGCCGTAAGGAGATGCGCCATCGAGTCGGCAGGCATAGCCATAGTATTGCGCTCCATGAATCGGGGGGCAATGGGGTCAGGCTGAGCTTCGCTCTATTCGCGGCGCATCCCATCATCTCTCTACTGCCGATGGAATCGTCGGAACGCTCAGGGCCTCACCGCTGCGGTGTTCGACGGGACGCTCTCAGAATCCCCGTCGGCCGAGAGCAGCATGTCGGGGCTCGCTGCGCGGATGCTCGTCAGGCCGGTGAGCGCGAGCGTGACCACGATCTCGCGATGCATTTGGGACAGCAGATGGCGCACGCCCGCTTCACCACGCGCCGCCAGCGCATAGACCCACGCGCGCCCGATCATCGCCGCCCGTGCGCCGAGCGCGACCGCCTTCACGACGTCCTGCCCGCTGTGGACGCCGCCATCCATCAGGATCTCGACGCGTCCATCGACGGCGTCGGCGATCCGCGGCAGCGCGGAGATCGAAGACGGTGCCCCGTCGAGCTGGCGCCCACCGTGGTTCGACACCACGATCCCATCGGCCCCCGAGTCCGCGGCAGCGCACGCGTCGCTCGCTTCGAGAATGCCCTTGATGATGAGCGTCCCGGGCCATTCACGCCGCAGCCAGTCGATGTCGCGCCACGTCACCGATGGGTCGAACTGCGAGTCGATCCACGAGCGGAACTGCTGGATGTTCTTCGCGCTGGACACGTACGACGCCAGGTTCCCGAACACGAGCGGCCGGCCGCCTAACGCGACGTCCACCAGCCAGCGCGGGTGCGCCGCGAAGTTGAGCGCGCTCTTGAGCGACCCCCACGCGGAGAGCCCCCCGCCCATGCCGTTCCGCGTGTCACGATACCGCGAGCCGACGACGGCGAGGTCCACGGTGAACACGAGCGTGTTCACGCCGACGGCGCGCGCTCGCTGGAGCAGCTCGGCGACGTGACCGCGGTCGCGCATCATGTAGAGCTGGAACCAGAATGGTGCCTTGGTCGCGGCGCGCACTTCCTCCAGCGAGCAGAGCCCAACGGTCGAGAGACAGAACGGGACGCCGGCCACCTCGGCCGCGCGGGCTGCCTGCACTTCGCCCCGGCGACGCATGAGCCCCGCGAGACCCACCGGCGCGAGAACGACCGGTATGGTCGCGGGCCGGCCGGCGACGTCCACGGAAGTCTCGATGCGCGACACGTCGCGCAGCACACGCTGCCGGAGGCGAATCCGTGCGATGTCCTCGCGATTGGCGGCGAGCGTCCGCTCGTCCACCGCGCCGCCGTCGAGGTAGTCGAACAGCTGACGCGGCAGCCGCGCCTCGGCCAGGCGCCGGTAATCCGAGACGGTAGCAGGGGCGAGCCGGAGAGTGCCCATGGGTGATGTGCCTAGTATCGCCTCTCTCGATAGGGGCTGCAATTGGCTCGTATCGGTTTGGCTCGAGCATGCATGGTCATGTCCTCGAGAAGAATGGATCGGTTGGTTTGGCGGCGAAGGAGATCGTGCGAAGCGAGTGCGCCTGCTCACGCCGTCGATGCGAGCAGTGCGTCCTCCCACGTGAAGTCCGGGCGTGGCCGCGGCTGCTGCTCGTACCAGTGGAAGGTTTCGCGCAAGCCGTCCTCCAGCGGGATGAGCTCGAGCCCGAGCTCCGAGCGGACGCGATCGGCGCGGACCGTGATCGGTGGCACGTCGAGGTACGCGCCGAAGTAGTACGGAGGGGCGAGCAATCCGCCCCCGAGCGCCTGAATCCGCTCGCGTGGCACGTGCACGACGTCCGCTTCCCTTCCGGCAATGCGAGCCAACATGCGGACAAAGTCGAGCTGCGTGATAGCAGGATAGTTGCCAAGGTTGTACGCGTGGCCGATCGCGACGCCCCTCTCCGATGCGAGTATCGCGGCACGCGCCACGTCCTGCGAATACACCCACTGCATCGTCGCGAGGCCGTCGCCCGGGATCACGATCGGCCGTCCCGCGAGCAGGCGGTCCCAGAAGAACGCTTCACGCTCGATCGGGTTGTGCTGCCCGTAGACGAATGCCGGCCGCAGCGTCGCCACGGGAATTCCCTGCTCACGACCGAGGGCGAAGAGGGCGCGTTCGCTGTCCGCCTTCTGCGCACCGTATGTGTTCGGATAGTCGGACGGCACGAGCTCGACATCCTCCGTGTACTCGCCACCCGGATGGAAAACCGCCACGCTGGAGGTGAAGACGTAGCGGCGGAGCCCTTTCGCCGTCGCCGTCGCGGCGGCGCTGACCTGCGCGGCGGTGGTACCGCGCTGCCAATCGTAGACGTTGTCGAAGACGACGTCGAAGCGCGTTCCCTCGAGCGCGGCGTGTACCGCCGCGATGTCGTTGCGATCGCACCGGATCTCGTCAACACGCGGGCCGAAGGGCGTTCCACGACCGCGATGCATGATGATCACGTCGTCGCCGCGCTCGAGGAGCTGGTCGACGAGCGCGCGGCCCAGAAAGAGGGTCCCGCCGATCACGAGGGCGCGTGCCATGATTCCTCCGTTGACAGTCCGCTCGACCGACTCATGTCTCAGATCAGATCCTCCATGCCCGCCACCCGCATGAGCCGCGCATAACGCGGGTCCACTGCCAGTCCACGAAAGTCCACCGGGAGATCCGTGAGCATGCGCCGCAGCCGGCCGGGCCGCTTCTCGTAGCCGCGCTGCACCCAGTTCATGGTCCCAGGTGCCGGTCGTGCGCTCGATACACGACGGCCATGCCGCCGCGCCCGATCTCGCAATCGAGTTCGAATCGATCCGGCAGGACGACTTCGAGTAATCGCTCCACAGGCGGTGGGAAGCCCCGGCTTAAATGTTCACAACAGATTCCGCATCAGGCGGCTTCCCGATCACGCCAAGCTATCGGGTGGTCGTCGATTCTGCTCGGTCAGATGCGGAGTTGGCCCTGCGACGTGCGGAGCCTTCCTCGAGAGGAGCCACATGCCAGCCGAGCCCGCCGGGGTCTCACCCGACGGGAGCTTCGACGGTACGTTCTCTGACATGTCCGCCCCCTCGACCAGCGCTCGCGCCGGAGCTGTTCTGCTGCTCCTCGGAGCGCTGGCCGCGCCACTCGCCGCGCAGGAGCGAGTCGCTTTCCGGCACTTGACGATCGCCGACGGTCTCTCGCAGAACGCCGTCTCGGCCATCATGCAGGACCGTCGCGGCTTCATGTGGTTCGGCACGAAGGACGGACTCAATCGCTACGACGGCTATCAGTTCGTCGTCTTCCGCCACAATCCGTTCGATTCGACGTCGATCTCGGATAGCGAGATCAACATCGTCTTCGAGGACAGCCGCGGCCGACTCTGGGTCGGCACGCGAGGTGGCGGATTGAATCGGTTCGACCGCACGCACGAGCTGTTCTCGCGCGTGCGGACGGGTCCGACGCGTGACATCACGGCGATCGCCGAAGATTCGAGCGGCGCCATCTGGGTCAGCACGGCGGGTGAAGGACTGTACCGCCTAACGGTGAACGGAACGGACGACGTCGCGGTCGACCGATTCGTGCACTCGCCTACGGATCCTTCGAGTCTCAGCGCCGACCGGGTGAACGCCGTGCTGGTCGATCGGCGCGGCGTGCTGTGGGTCGGTACCGACGCCGGCTTGGACCGTCGTGAATCGAGCGGCACCTCGGCCGTAACGTTCACGCACTTCACGGCGCGATCGACCGCACCGTTCGCCCTCACCGACACGGTCGTGACCGCGTTACAAGAGGACTCACGCGGCCGGTTGTGGATCGGGTCGATGCCAGGGATCAGCGAGCTCGATTCGGCGAGAACGAGCATCCGCCACTACTACCATAGATACCGCACGTATCGGTACGGCTGGGGTCTCGCCATCAGTATCGTGGAGGATCGATCGGGCAAGCTGTGGGTGTCGACGGCCTCCGAGTTGATGCGCTTCGATCCTGCGACGGGCGCGTTCGAGTACTTCCGCCACGACCCGCAGAATCCCGAGAGCGTCAACAGCGACATTCCGACCCGGGTGTATCGGGACCGCTCCGATGTGATCTGGGTCGGCACCAACGGGTTCGGGATCGACACGTACGACCCGAAGGCGAATCGATTCCAGACCTTTCGGCGTCCGCAGAACTGGCCGTCCCGGATGGCGGGATTCAGCGTGTACACGCTGTTCGAGGACCGCTCGGGGGCGCTCTGGATCGACGGGGGCCTTCTCTACCGGTGGAATCGTGCGACGGGAGAGTTTCGAAGCTTCGAGACGAGCTCGACCCGGCCTAACGATTTCGGCAACACCGGCGTGTGGGCGATCGTCGAGGACCCGCCCGGCTTCCTGTGGGCCGCGGCGTACACGGGGCTCTTCCACTACGAGATCGCCACGGGCCGATCCCGCCAGTATCGATATGATCCGGCCGACTCCACGGGCCTTCCCGAACAGGTCGTCTACGACGTCTTCCACGATCGCGACGGCACGATCTGGGCGGTGACCGAGAACTTTCTCGTCAGGCTCGTGGACGCCGAGCGAGGCCGGTTTCAGCGCTTTCGTTTCAAGGATCGGCCGACGGTGCGCCAATGGATCTTCCCGTCCACGATCCAGGACTCGAGCGGCGCGCTCTGGCTCGGGTCGGATCAGGGGCTGGCGCGGTTCGATCCGAAGACGGGGGCGTTCCGGCACTATCGTCACGATCCGCACCAGCCGGCGAGCTTGAGCCACGACGCGATTCGCTGGATTCAGCCCGATCCGCGTGAGCCCAACCGCGTGCTGTGGATCGCCACGGCCGGCGGAGGGCTCAATCGACTCGATATCGCCGCGGGGACGTTCAGCCACTTCGCCGAGCGTGATGGGCTGCCTAACGACGTCGTGTACGCGATCCTGCCGGATTCGGCCGGCCGCCTGTGGCTGAGCACGAACAAGGGGTTGTCGCGCTTCGACCCCGCGACCAGGCGGTTCCGCAACTACGACGCTAACGACGGGCTGCAGAGCAACGAGTTCAACTCGGGTGCCGCCTTCAGGAGCCGGAGCGGCGAGATGTTCTTCGGCGGACTGTATGGCTTCAACTACTTCCGGCCCGAAGCCGTCACGGACAACCCGCAGATTCCCGAGGTCGCGATCACCGGCTTCCGTCGCGGTAATCGGTACGAGAACGTCCGCGATAGCGTGACCATGCTGCGGACCACCATCTCGGAGGCGGATACCCTGCGTGTCTCGTATCGCGATGCCGTGCTCACGTTCGAGTTCGCGGCACTCGAATACTCGGCGCCGGCGAAGAACCGCTATGCGTATCGGATGGTCGGGTTCAACAACGACTGGTTCGAGTCGGGCGCGGTTCGAGCAGCGACGTACACGAACCTCCCGCCGGGCCATTACACGTTTCAGGTTCGGGCGAGCAACAACGACGGCGTCTGGAACGAGCGCGGCACCTCGCTCACGATTCTGATCGCGCCGCCGTGGTGGCGGACGTGGTGGGCGTACTCGCTCTACGCCGCGCTCGCGCTCGCCGTCCTCTACGGCGCGCGCCGCTACGAGATGAACCGGCTGCGGCTCGAGAACCGGCTCGAGATCGAGCAGCTGGAAGCGGAACAGCTTCGCGAGCTGGATCGGGCCCGCAGCCGCTTGTTCGCGAACGTGAGCCACGAGTTCCGCACGCCGCTCACCCTAACGATGGGGCCACTCGACGATCTCCGCGCCGGGCTGCACGGACCGCTGTCGCCGGGAGCCCTCGAACAGGTCGATCTCGCGCGCCGGAACGCCGGACGCGTGCTCGCCCTCATCAACGAGATCCTCGACCTGGCACGCGCCGAATCGGGACGCGAGACGCTCCGTGCGAGACGCGTCGACCTCGGCGCGTTCGTCGGGAACGTGGGCCGCACCTTCGTGCCGCTGGCGGAGCGAAGGGCGATCGCCTACGACATTCAGGGTCCGGCGGAGAACTTGACGGTGTACGCCGATCCGGATCATCTCGACCGCGCGTTGTCGAATCTGCTCTCGAACGCCTTCAAGTTCACGCCCGACGGCGGTGCCGTGCGCGTGACGGTCGGCGGAGACGAGAGCTCCGCGCGCATCACGGTTCGTGACAGCGGCCCCGGCATCCCGGCTGCCGATCTCGGTCTCATCTTCGACCGGTTCCACCGTGCGCGGACCGCGGGCACCCAACCGGGAACGGGGATCGGGCTCGCGCTGGCCAAAGAGCTGATCGCCCTGCACGGCGGAGCCATCACCGTGGACAGCGAGGAGGGCTTCGGAAGCACGTTCACGATCACGCTCCGGAAAGGCCGCGCGCATCTGGCGCCCCAGCAGATCATCGACGGAGCGGTCGTCGCTTCGTCCGCGCCGCATGCCGGCCCGCCTCCCGAATTCCTGGCGCCGGCGTCTCCCCTACGTGACGTCCCTGCCGTTGCCGCCGAGGCCGGGCCGAGCGAGGACGTTACGACCGTCCTCGTGGTCGACGACAACGCCGAGGTGCGCGCCTATATCGGGCAGCATCTCGTGCCGCGCTACCGAGTGCTCGAGGCGGTGAATGGAGAACAGGGCCTGGCGATGGCCCGCCGCTTCCTGCCTGACCTCGTGCTCTCGGACGTCATGATGCCCGTGATGGACGGCTACGCGCTCTGTCGCTCGCTCAAGTCGGATCCGGAAACGGACTTTTTGCCCGTTATCCTGTTGACCGCACGGGCCGAGGCGGAGGACAGGCTCGCAGGGCTCACGGAGCAGGCCGATGACTACCTGACCAAACCGTTCGACGTGCGGGAGCTGCTGGCGCGAATCGCGAACATCATCACGATGCGACGGCGGCTCCGGGAGCGGTTCGCGGGCGCACCCCTAACGATTCATCCCGCGCCCGTCGATGTCACGCCGGCAGACCGGACGTTCATCGATCAGGTTCGCGCGGTCATCGAAGCGCACCTAGGCGACGACGAATTCACCGTGGAGCGCCTCGCCAGCGGGGTTGCGCAGAGCCGCGGCAACCTCCACCGGCGGCTCCGCGAGCTGATTGGGGAGAGCCCGTCTGACCTGATCCGGCGAATGCGGTTGGAGCGGGCGGCCGCGATGCTGGAGGCCGGAGCCGGCAGTGTCGGCGAGGTTGCGTACGCGGTTGGGTTCAAAAGCGTCGCGCATTTCTCCAACGCCTTCCATGAGATGCATGGTGTTCGCCCGTCGGCGTGGCGTGATCGGGCGCTCGCACGGGGAGTTGTGCAATCATGAAAGGAGCCTCATAATAGCCGACCCGCCCTGGTGCACTCACGCGCGCGGGCATTCGCACGAGCCCGATTCCCGAGTAAAGGCGAGGCGCGGACGAGGACGTCGGCGCGACGGAGTCTCTGCGAAGAACGGCTGTACGCTGTGCCTCCCGCTCCTCGCGGGAGGACTGTCGGCGGGGACCGCCGGCAAGAACCTGGAGGTTCTATGACGCTCCGCAGCCCGCTCCTCGCCCTTGGCGTCTTCGCGCTCGCCGCGTGCGCCGACCCCGTCGCCCCACGCCCAACGGTCGCCAAAGTGCCGAACGGCGCCGACCTCGCGGTTGTGGTCAACTCGACCGACCCGGTACAGTTCGTCCTTCCCGCGGGCCCACTCTGCGGCCTAACGACGGAGGTGACGGGCACCGGCGTGTTCCACACGGTGGTCCGCGTGTCTCAGTCCAAGGCAGGCGTATGGAAAGTCGAGTTCAACTTGAGCGCGCATGGAACGGCGAGCGGAGCGGACGGGTCGCAGTATCGGTTCAACTACGCCAACGCCCAATCCTGGGTCGACCCCGTTGACCCGACCACGCTCCCGCCCGTGATCGACATCGTCGATCACTTCAACCTCATCGGACAGGGGAAAACGCCGAATCTCAAGGTATACCTCCGCGGCAAATTCAACTCGACCACCTTCGAGCCCATCGACAATCCAGTCGTCCGGGGCCCGGACATTTTCTGCGATCCGATCTGAGCCGGCCGCCTAACGTTAGTCGTGCCGTCCCAACGGAGAAACCGATGACCGATCACTAATGACCCACCACTCATAACCCATGACTCGCCATGACATCTCGTGATGCATGGCGAGTCATGAGTAATGGGTCATAAGTCATTGGTGATCGGTCATCGGTTCGAACTGCGTCGAATCGACACTAGTAGAGCGTGTGTGAGATGTTGATAGCAGGCGTCCTAGGCCTCGTTGCCAGATTTGGCAACTACGGCGCTCGGTGGTGCCCCGGCCCTCTCCACGTGTGTTGCCAAATCTGGCAACAGGGCCGTCGCGCGCCTGCCATCAACATCTGGCAATCACTCCACTAGCGCCCACGCCAACCGCAGGGAGCCGCCGATGCGCCACACATGCGTGGTCCTCGCAATCACGGCACTCTTCCCCGCCCTCGGCGCGTGCACCGAGGATCCTGGCCCGGCTCGCATCACCGCCGTTCCCGCGCCGGGACACTCCATCGTGCGCAGCGATGGACTGGATGCCGAGCTCCGTTCGTACCTCACCGCGCTCGGGTTCACGGGACGGATCGCGAGCACGCTGGAAGCACGGCTCGGCCGGCGCATCGACCATCAGGTCGCCGAAGTCGGCCGGATGCTGTGGTTCGACCCGATCGGCGGGCTGAACGACGACAACACCTGTGGCGGCTGCCACTCGCCCACCAATGGGTTCGGCGACACCCAATCGATCGCCATCGGGATCGACAACAACGGCCTCGTCGGCCCCGGGCGCACCGGGCCTCGCAACCAGCGCCGCTCGCCGACGGTGCTTAACACGGCGTTCTATCCCACCCTCATGTGGAACTCGCGCTTCCGCGCGCGCTCCGGCGACCCGTTCGACAATCGTGCGGGCCTCGAGTTCCCCGCCCCGGAAGGGTTGACGCTGTCCTACCTGCCGCATCTGCTCACGGCGCAGGCGTTCATCCCTCCTACGGAGCGCGTGGAGGTCGCGGGGTTCGCGTTCCCCGGAGGCAACGACGACATCCGCAACGAGGTCCTGCGGCGACTGAACGCCAACAGGAACTACCGCGAGCTGTTCGCGCGCGCGTTTTCGGACGTGAAGGCCGGCCGCCCGATCACGTTCGACCACTTCGGCCGCGCCATCGCCGAGTTCGAGTTCACGCTGGTGTCCGCCGACGCGCCCATCGACCGGTACGCGCGCGGCGACCGCAACGCCCTGAGCGGCGAAGAGAAGCGCGGAGCGCTGCTCTTCTTCGGCCGAGCGGGGTGCGTCGAGTGCCACGCGGTGTCAGGCCGGTCGAACGAGATGTTCAGCGACTTCCGAGAGCACGTCATCGGCGTGCCGCAGGTCGCTCCGTCGGTCGGCAACGTCACGTTCGACGGCCCGGGGCACAACGAGGACTTCGGCCTCGAGCAGGTGACGGGTAACTCCGCTGACCGCTACGCCTTCCGTACGTCGCCGCTCCGGAACGTGGCGCTGCAGCCGGCCTTCATGCACAACGGGGCCTTCGTTAGGCTCGAAGACGCCGTCCGTCACCACCTCGACCCTGTCGCCTCGGCGACGACCTACTCGCCGGAGCGGCTGGCGCCCGACCTGCGCGGTCCGCCGGGCCCGGCAGCACCGGTGCTGGAGCGCCTCGATCCGCGGCTGGCGACCCCGTTGGTCCTGTCGGCCGATGAGTTTGCGGACCTCGTCGACTTCGTGCGCAACGGCCTGCTCGATCCGGCCGCCCGCCCACAGTACCTGCGCCGACTGATTCCGGAAAAAGTGCCGAGCGGCCGGCCACCGTTCGGCTTCGAGTTTCCCTGAACGTAGAAGTCGCGGACCTTGGCACCGTCACCTGTCGAGTGCTGGTTAGCCGCGGGTTACGGCGGTTCTCCCGTCCCTACTCGTTGCGCATAGGTCTTGTGCGACGACGACGCAACGGTTTGCCCCGTAGGCGCTAGGTCGTTCGACCTCCCCGAGCACACGTTGGCTCTGCGCTCGGAGCGGAGTGGGGATCCCGTCCCTGTTCCGCCGCCGAGGAAACTCACGTCCACCGCAGGCCCGAGGCGGGTGTGCAAGGCAGGTGACATGCAGAGGCCAGACAATGGGTGCGCTTCAAGTGCGGACGCCTGACGGGGTGGAACCGGTGATCGCGCTGCCGCCGGCCGTGCTGATCGTCGACGATGACCCCGACATGCGGCTCTATCTCCGGAGCTGTTTGCGAGGGCTCACGTCGCCGTTCGAGCGGGTGATCGAGGCGGCCGACGGGCTGGAAGCGCTACGGCTGGTTCGGTCAGGGGCGGTGAACCTCGTGATCACCGACGTGGCACTGCCGGGCCTCGACGGTCGCCGGCTCACCCGTGCGATCCGGGACGACGTCGCGCTGTCGCACGTGTCCGTGCTGCTCATCAGTGGCGAGGTAGTGCCTGGTGAAAGCAGCGCCGACGGGTTCCTGGCCAAGCCGTTCAACACCCACCAACTGCTTGCCGCGCTGGGCCGGCTGCCGGCGAGGCGTTCCGGGCTGCCCTGACGCGAGCGATGCGACATTCGCGTTAGGCGCCATTCGTTCCGTCCTGATTCCATCCCTTTCCGAATTGGAGACTACCATGACGTTCACCAGACTCGCTCGCACGGTTGTCGGGAGTACCGGGTTGATGCTCGCCGCCGCTCCAGGACTCGTTGGGGCGCAGGGCCCGGCGCTGTCTCCCGAGCTCCAGAGCGTTCGCAAGCTGCTCGACAAGTACAACGACCCGGTCGTCGCCGTACACGACGGGTTCTACTCGACGCTCGGCTGCATCGCGTATCCGAACGGCGGGGGCGAGGGATCCATGAAGTATCCGCCCGGCGCGATGGGCGTGCACTTCATCAACATGGGCAACGTCGGTCCGGCGCTCGACCCGGCCAAGCCGCAGGTACTGATCTACGAGCCGGCGGGTGACAAGCTCCGACTCGTCGCCGCCGAGTGGTTTGTGCCCGTCGAAGTCGCGGGGGGAAAGACGCCGTCGATCTTCGGGCAGGAGCTCGGCGGGCCGATGGAAGGCCACAAGCCCCTCATGCCGGATGGTCTGCACCACTACGACCTGCACGTGTGGCTGTGGAAGAACAACCCCGAAGGTGTCTTCGCGCCGACGAATCCGGCCGTGAAGTGCCCGTCGACCGGGTACTCGTTCACGGAAGCGGCGCCGAAGATGGTACACGGGCACAAGTAGCCGCCGATGACGCCTGCACCGCGCGTGAGGCAATGACCACATCTGCGCCGTCCGGAATGGACCGCCTGCGCGCGGCGCTGGCCGACCGATATCGTGTCGAGCGCGAGCTCGGCCAGGGTGGGATGGCGACCGTCTACCTCGCTCACGATCTGCGCCACGGCCGCGATGTCGCCATCAAGGTCCTTCATCCAGACCTCGGTGCCGCGCTAGGGGGCGACCGCTTCCTCGCCGAGATCCACACCACGGCGCGGCTCCAGCACCCGCACATCCTGCCCCTGCTCGACAGCGGCGCAACCGGTGACGCCGGCGGAAATTCGGGTGGCGGGCTGCTGTATTACGTAATGCCGCTCGTCACCGGCGAGACGCTGCGCGCGCGGCTCGAGCGCGAGCGACAACTCCCCATCGCCGACGCCGTACGCCTCGCGCGCGAGGTGGCAAGCGCGTTGGACTACGCGCACCGCCACGGAGTGATCCACCGCGACATCAAGCCTGAGAACATCCTGCTGCACGACGGAAGCGCACTCGTCGCCGATTTCGGCATCGCGCTCGCCGTCCAGCAGGCGGGTGGGCAGCGGCTCACCCAGACCGGTCTGTCGTTAGGCACGCCGCAGTACATGTCACCCGAGCAGGCCATGGGCGAGCGGACGACCGACGCGCGCACGGACATCTATGCGCTCGCGGCGGTGACGTACGAGATGCTCACAGGGGACCCTCCGTTCACCGGCTCGAGCGTCCAGGCCGTGGTGGCGAAAGTTCTGAGCGCCGAGCCCGAGCGGCCGACGCTCGTCCGAAAGACGATCCCCGTCACCGTCGAACAGGCGGTGCTCACCGGCCTCGCGAAGCTCCCTGCCGACCGGTTCGCGACGGCCGCGGAATTCGCAAACGCGCTGCGCGACGCCGGAGCACCGGTCGCCGGACCAGCGCCGAGCATCGGAACGGCGCCCGCCCGTGTGCACGCCGGCCGGGCCATCGCGGTGGCGGGCGGGATGGCACTTGGCCTCGTCGCCGGAGCCGGGAGCGTCCTGCTCGCGAAACGCGGAGGCGCCGAGCCTAACGCGACGGCAGAGCTGACGCGCGTGCAGGTGACGTTCACCGGAATCGCCGGCCGGCCGGCGATCACTCCGCGTGGCGACGTGATCGCCTACGTCCAGCGCCGCTGCGACCAGCGGGGACACGAAGGGTTCACGCACTACGAGGCCATGCGGTCCGGCGACGATCCCGTTCCCTGTCGATCGTCGCTCATCGTTCAGGACACCGGGGCGACGACCCCGGTGACCGTGATCGCCGACGCGCCATGGATCACGACGTTGCGGTGGACGCCGTCGGGCACGGCGCTCGTGATCGCCGCGCAGCTCGACTCGGCGCGTCAAGGAACGTTCGTCATCCCGCGTCTCGGTGGAACGGCGCGGCGCCTCGGACCGGCCGCCGTGATCGACGTGCATGCGACGGCGGACACGGTGCTGCTTCTGCCTGGCACGCGGGAGCGCGGGACGGCGGCGTGGGCGAAGGTCGTCGTGCTCGCAACTGGTGCAGTTGCCGACAGCATTCGCATGCCGTTCCCGAACGTAGCCGGGCTCGCGTGGTCTCCCGATCGACAGCTCATCGTGGTGACGGATGCCGGTGGCACCCTAATGATGCTCCGGCGCGACGGTACTGTCGTCGATTCGACGTCGGTCGAGACGCGTCCCGACCTTCGCTGGACGCCGGCCGGCGACGCTATCGTGGCGTTCCTTCCTGCGCCCGGCCGGGACGACGATTTCATACGCATCGCCGTCGGCCGGGGCGGCAAGTTCGCCGGCGCGCCCGTGCCGCTCCTGCCGCGAGGCCAGGCCCTGTACCGCGGCGAGTTCGATCTCGCTCGCCTGACGGGCCTTCTGGCGTTCATCTCCGGCGACGCGCTCTCGAACACGCGCGTCTTCGACGTCACGCCCGGTACCACGTCGACGGGGCGCGAGGTTACCAACGGCACGTCATGGTACGGGAATCCCACCATGACGCCTGACGGACGCGCGCTGTTCTACATGCGCGGCAATGCCGCCGGCGACAATCTCTATCGTCTCGGTCTGGACGATTCGGTGGCGGCCGAGGAGGCCATCAGCACCGGCGGCGGCAATTCCGTTGGCGGGCTGGAGGCGGTCTCGCCAGATGGTCGGCGCGTCCTGTTCATTCGCAATGAGCGAAACGCGATACGCCTTCACGAGGTGGATATTGCCGGGCGCACCACGACGGTGCGCGATGGGTTCAGCACGCGGGAGTGGGGGCTGAGCCCCATTCCGATTGGAGGCAGCGGCGTCGTCGACGTGACAGCGGACAGCCGCTCGCTCCTCGTGATCGACTCGGCGCGCGCGGCGGTTCGCCTGGTGCCCGCGCCGGATTCATTTCGGTTGCTCAGTGTGGCCGCGAGCCCAGACGGCCGATCGGTGGCGATGGTGGTCGCAGGGCCTAACGTAGCGTACATCGGGACGACGCCGCTCACGAGCTGGCAATTCCGCGCGCTGCTGCGCGAGCCCGGCGCGCCGCGCATCGCCACCGTGACGTGGGCGGTCGATGGCTACCTGTACTTCGCACGCTGGGACAGCACTGCACGGCGGCCTGTGCTCGCGCGTGTGAAGACCGAGGGCGGTGGGCCGATTGCAGCGCCGGAGCGCGTGATGACACTCCCGGATGGGTGCGTCGTGGAGGCCGTGACGATCGCGGCCAGCGCGCGGCGCGGTGCGTGCCAGACGCGGGATTTTCGCGGCGACGTGTACCTCGCGCGAGTGCCGGGGCTCGCCCGATGACCGCCGCGGCGCCTAACGTGCTCGTCCAGCTTCGGGCGGCGCTCGACGGCCGGTATCGGGTCGAGCGCGAGCTTGGCGCGGGCGGCATGGCCGCCGTCTACCTCGCCACGGACCTCCGCCACGACCGCGACGTGGCCATCAAGGTCCTGCACCCGGACCTCGGTGCAACGTTAGGCGGTGAACGGTTCCTGAGCGAGATCCGGACGACGGCGAGGCTGCAGCACCCGCACATCCTGCCGCTGCTCGACAGCGGAGCGGTTGACGGGCTCCTGTACTACGTGATGCCGTACGTGACGGGCGAGACGTTGCGCGCACGCCTCGAGCGCGAGCGGCAGCTCCGGATCGACGACACGCTCCTGATCGCTCGCGAGGTCGCCGACGCGCTCGGCGCCGCGCACGCGCTCGGCATCGTCCATCGCGACATCAAGCCGGAGAACATTCTGCTTCAGGGTGGTCACGCGCTCGTGGCCGACTTCGGCATTGCGTTGGCGGTGCAGCATGCCGGCGGGCAGCGGATGACGCAGACGGGGCTGTCGTTGGGGACGCCGCAGTACATGAGTCCCGAGCAGGCCATGGGCGAGCGGGTGATCGACGCGCGCAGCGACGTCTATGCGTTGGGCGCCGTGACCTACGAGATGCTCGTCGGCGAACCGCCGTTCACCGGGACCACCGTCCAGGCCATCGTCGCGAAGGTCATGAGCGCGGAGCCCGAGCGGCCGACGCTGGTGCGGAAGTCGATCCCGCCGCACGTCGAGGACGCGGTGCTCACTGCGCTCGCCAAGTTGCCGGCCGATCGGTTCGCGAGCGCGGCGGAGTTCGCGGCAGCGTTGGCCAGCGAGGCGCCACGCAGGCGTTCGACGACTGCCGTTCACGCCGGAGCGGCGACAACACCGTGGCGCACTATCGGGCTCGGCGCCACAGCCCTCGCCGTCATCGCGCTCGCCGCGTTAGGCTGGACGCTCAAACGCAAGGCGGGCGCCGTGGGCCCCACAGAGTACGACGTGGGCCTGCCGGACTCCGCGGCCTTCCGCGGGCTTCTCGTGGCGGGATTCGCGCAGGCACCCGTCGGTCTCGCCGTCTCGCCCGGCGGCGACTTCGCCGTCTACCAGACCACGCGCAACGGCCACGCGGAGCTCTGGTATCGCAGCCTCCGCGACGCGACGACGCGACTCATCGAGGGCACGACCGACGGAACGCAGCCGGCCGTCTCGCCGGATGGAAGTCGACTCGCCTTCCTCCGCGTCCGCGGCCGCGAATGGACCGTCGACGTCGTACCCGTATCGGGCGGCAACGCCACAACGCTCGGCCGAGGCAACTCGGGCGCGACGCTGCAGTGGCTCGCCGACGGACGCATCCTGGTGGCGGAAGGCGACGGCACGCGTGCTCGATGGCTCGACCCGTCGAGTGGTGCGTCGAGAACATCCGCGATCACCTACTGTGTGCTCCCGTCGTCGATACCCCGTACGACTGCATTCCTGTGTGGAGGCGGAGCGCAGAACGCCGCCTATCGAGTCAACCCATCGGACGACGTCACCAAGCCTGGCGCCGGCGACATCGGCGAACACGGGCAGACGCTTCGGCATGCGGGGAATGACTCATCGCTCGTCTTCGGCACCGACTTGCGGATTGTCGACAGTCGCTATGTGACGTACATGCAGCAGGGCGACCTCATGGCCGCATCGTTTGACGACGCAGCTGGCCGCATCGGACGGCCGGTGCGCGTGCTATCGGGGATCGGCCAATCGGCGTACTACCAGGCCGGCACGTATGCCCTGTCCGCGTCAGGCACGCTGGTCTACGCCGAGGGCCGTGTGCACGCGGTGGGCTCGCTCGTCAGGGCATCGGAACGTGGGATGGACACGCTCCCTGTTCCGCCCGAGGCCTACCTCACGTTCACCATGGACCCGGGTGGTCGGCGCCTCGCGGCGGTCGTCGACGGGCGCGAAGGACAGGAGCTCCGCATCTACGATCTCGTGACCGGGAAGTCGGTCTTGTGGGTACGACGTCCGTTCATGACGGCGCCCGCCTGGAGTCCGAGCGGCGGACGAATCGCGTTCGCGACGCGTGACACCGTGTTCGTCGGCGATCCCGACGACGCCAATCCTCCAGCGCCGGCGTTCGTCGGGGGCGAATGGGAGGTCTACAACTGGCTGGCTGACGACCGCCTCGTGGGCGTGTCGTGGAAGCGCCGGCGGGCCGAGGTCCAGCATCTCGACCGCCGCCCGGCAACGATCGACTCGCTGTTCGGCGACGCGGCGTTCGTGCGCGTCTCGCCCGACGGGCGGTGGGTCGCCTACAACAACTGGGATCTCACGCGAATCTGGCTCGAGCCGTTTCCGCGGACGGGAAAACGCTGGGAGGTCGCGTCCGGCAATCGCGAAGAGCCGCACTGGCTCTCCCCGACGGAGCTGTTCTACACCGCGTACGATCCATCGATGGGGTTCGAGCGCGTTAGGCTGGACTCCACCGCTGCGAATCCAATCGTCGAGCGACGGCATTGGATCGACGCACCGGGCATGGTGGGAACCGCCGGACCGTCGTCCATGCCCACGGTGGACGGCCGCGTCGTCTACGTGCAGGGCGCGCCCGACGTACCGGTTCGCTACCTGCGCGTCATCCCGAACTGGGTGGAGCGAATGAAGCGCGCAGTCGACGAGGCGGCACCATGAGCTCGACCGCTGACCGTTTTGTCGCCGCACTCGCTGACCGATACCGGGTCGACCGGGAATTGGGTCAGGGCGGCATGGCGACGGTCTATCTGGCCGAAGACGTTAGGCACCGGCGCAAGGTCGCGCTCAAGGTCCTGCATCCCGAGCTCTCCGCCGTGCTCGGTCCGGAGCGGTTTCTCAAGGAGATCGAGCTCACCGCGAGCCTCCAGCATCCGCACATCCTGCCCCTGTTCGACAGCGGCAGCAGCGACGGGCGGCTGTTCTACGTCATGCCGTTCGTCGAAGGCGAGACGCTCCGCGGGCGCCTCGAGCGCGAGCGGCAGCTGCCGATCGGCGAGGCGCTGCAGATCGCCCGGGAAGTGGCGGATGCACTGCAATACGCGCACGAACGCGGCGTGGTCCACCGCGACATCAAGCCGGAGAACATTCTGCTCCAGGGCGGGCACGCGCTCGTGGCCGACTTCGGCATCGCCCTCGCCGTCCAGCAGGCGGGCGGACAGCGCATGACGCAGACCGGCCTCTCGCTCGGCACCCCGCAGTACATGGCGCCCGAGCAGGCCATGGGCGACAGGAGCGTCGACGCCCGCGCCGACATCTACGCGTTAGGTGCCGTGACGTACGAGATGCTCGCCGGCGAGCCGCCCTTCACCGGCCCGAGCGCGCAGGCCATCGTCGCGAAGGTGATCACCGAGAAACCGTCGCCGCTCGCGCGGCAGCGTGACTCGGTCCCGGCCCACGTCGACGCCGCCATTGCGCAGGCGCTCTCGAAGCTGCCGGCCGATCGGCCGTCGACCGCGCGCGAGCTCGCCAGCGCGCTGCAGAACCCGACGTTCACCTGGGCGGCACCAGCCATTGCCGCGCCGGCAAGCTCAAAGCGCGCCGGGTCCGGATTGGGCCGAGCCGCTCTCGTTGGCGGGGCGGCGCTCGCCCTGTTAGGCATCGCTGCGGGAATCTGGTCGTGGCGACAAGGCCGAGCTGTCGAGCCGCGACGACTCGTGGCACTCATGCTCGAGCTGCCGAGCGCGAATCCGGAGCTCTCGCGATTCGCGGTGTCGCCAGACGGCGCGCGGTTCGCGTTCGCCACCGCCGAAGGTCTGGTGGTTCGCGACGCCGGCCAACGCGAGTATCGCCTCTTCCCCGGAACGCAGGAGGCGGAATCGCCCGCGTTCTCGCCCGACGGCGAGTGGATCGCGTTTCAGGCGAATGGTCACCTTCGGAAGATTGCCGTCGCCGGCGGGTCCGCGCTCGCGTTGGTTCCGGGCGACTCCCTCCTGGCGGGTCGCCTGAGCTGGGGTGACGACGGGAGCATCGTATTCGAGAGCGGCAATCGTCTCTACCTCATTCCGCCTGGCGGTGGCGCGCCACGCCTGCTCAAGGGTGTGCGCTTCGGCGGCTCACCGCGGATCACGCCAGACGGTCGCGGCGTGCTGTACGTGGATACGCAGCAGGGGTCGAAGCTCCTCTATTACGACCTCGCGTCGGATTCGGCCTTCGCGGTCCTCGAGGAGGCCGTCGAAGGGCAATACGTGCCGACGGGGCACATCGTGTACGGACACCCGAATGGCGGCCTGTTCGCCGTCCGCTTCGACGTTAGGCGACACGCCGTGTTGGGCACGCCGATCCCGATCGTGCCCGACGCCCAGATGACGGGGAACGTCGCGCCGTTCGTGATCACGCGGAACGGGACGCTCGTCTACCGATCCGGCGTCGAGCCGGAGTACCGGCTTCTCATGCGCGACCCACGCGGCACTATCGATACGCTGCCGATCGCCCCGAAGATCACGAGCTACGCACGGTTTTCTCCCGACGGTCGCTCTCTCGCGTTGACGTTCGGCGCAGCCCGTGGCACCAATCGACACACCGCGATCTACGACCTGGGTCTCGGCACGTTGACACGATTCACGCTGGAGGGTGGTGGCCACTCGCCGGTGTGGTCGCCAGACGGGACGCGCCTCGCGTTCACGGCCGAAGCCGAAGGCTCCGACGCCGAGGACATCTTCGTGCAGCCCCTGGACCGGAGCACGAAGCCCGTTCGGATCATCCGACTGCCTAACGATCAGCACGGCTGGTCGTGGCCGGCGGACTCGGTGTTCGTATTCGCGTCGAATGCGATCCCCAAAGGCTTGCGCGGCGCGGGGTTCACCGGTGGCAGCATCGCCATCACCGACCCACGGTCGGCGACTGCGACGCCGCGGATGTTCCTCGAGTCGCAGGAAGGCGTGAACAACCCGATCGTCTCGCCCGACGGTCACTACGTGTCCTTCACGGCGAACGAGAACGGAACGTCGGAGATCTACGTGCGTCCTTTCCCGTCCGGCAGCGGCCAGTGGCGAATTTCGATCAAGGGCGGTCAGCATGCGCGCTGGTCCGGGGATGGTCGGACGATCTTCTACCTCGGAACCGATCTCGAGACGATCCACGCGGCACACGTGAATCCGGGCCCGCCCTTCACAGTCGGTTCGAGCGAGATCGTCGCGACGATTCCCGGGCTTGGCGAGGCGTGGGACGTGGATCCTCGATCGGGCCGCATGGTGCTGACCCAGGCGGTCGGGACGGCGGGTGCGCGGATCATCGTGCTCATGAACTGGCTGGACGAATTCCGCCGCACGGCGGCGGGTAACCGTTAGGTACGCATGATCGCCACCGCCGATCGTCTCGCCACGGCACTGGCCGACCGTTATCGCATCGAGCGTGAGCTCGGGCGGGGCGGCATGGCGACCGTCTACCTCGCCCGTGACGTCAGGCACGACCGCGACGTCGCGCTCAAGGTTCTGAAGCCCGAGCTGGCCGCCGTGTTGGGTGCCGAGCGCTTCTTGGTCGAGATCAAGACCACGGCCTCACTCCAGCATCCGCACATCCTCCCGCTGTTCGATTCGGGGAGCGCCGATGGGTTTCTCTTTTACGTCATGCCGTTCATCGACGGCGAGACCCTCAGGGCGAAGCTCGACCGCGAGACGCAACTCGGTATCGATGAGGGGATGAAGATCGCGATCGACGTTGCGGACGCGCTGGACTATGCCCATCGCCGCGGGGTGGTGCATCGCGACATCAAGCCCGAGAACATCCTGCTGCACGAGGGCCGCCCGGTGGTCGCGGACTTCGGGATCGCGCTGGCGGTGAGCGCCGCCGCCGACGGACGGATCACCGAGAGCGGACTATCGTTAGGCACACCCCACTACATGAGCCCCGAGCAGGCCACCGCGGAAACGATCACGGCGCGGTCGGACATCTACTCGCTCGCCAGCGTGCTCTACGAGATGCTCGCCGGCGAGCCGCCGCACAGCGGCGGCTCCGCCCAGCAGATCATCATGAAGATCGTCACCGAGGAGGTGCAGCCGCTGACCCGGCGACGCAAGGCGGTACCGGCGCACATCGCGGCCGCCGTGGCGCAGGGCCTCGAAAAGCTCCCCGCGGACCGATTCGAGAGCGCCGCGAAGTTCGCGGAAGCGCTGAGAGACCCCCGTGTCACCAGGCATCGCGTCCGGCCAGCCGTGGCGCAGCGGGGGACGGCGCTCACCACGCCTGCCGCGCGGTGGGCCGTGGCGCTTGGACTCCTTGTGGGAGGCGGCGCCATCGGCTGGGGGCTGCACACAAACCGGGCAGATGCGCAGGCGCCGGTCACGCATTTCACGATTCCGGTCCTGGGCGGCCTCGACGTCGCGGGTATTGTCCCGATGTTGTCGATCGCGCCTGATGGCCGCTCCCTCGCCTACTTCCAGGACGGCATCCTGTACCGGCGACGGCTCGACCGCGACGGACCCGAGCCGCTCGGCGCCTTCGCGATGGGGTGCTGCGCGCAGTTCCTGAAGGACGGACAATCCATGCTGGTCGGCAATTCCGGCCGCTTCGGGCGTGACTGGCGGATAGTGTCACTCTCCGGCGGACCGATCGCGAATGTGTCCGCTCGGCCAATCGGGGAGGATATCGTCACCGGGGGATGGTCGCTGCCCGGTCTCTCCCGCCGACGAGCCGGCGACACAACGTGGACCGTCATCACGAAGCTGGATTCGGGAGGCGCCGTGGCCGCGCACATGTGGCCGCAGCTGCTCGAAGGTGGTCGGTCGGTGCTCTACACGATCATGGGGCCGAGCATGATGTGGCACGACGCGCGGATCGTGCTCGAGGACCTAACGAGCGGGGAGCGAACCACCGTCGTGAGCGGCGGCACCGACGGCCGATACGTCCCGACGGGTCACGTGGTCTACATCCGAGCCGACGGGACGATGGAGGCGGTCCCGTTCGACCTCCGACGGCG
>JBKOYV010000399.1:0-17532 GCA_046725585.1 Gemmatimonadota bacterium
GGAAAGAGTCGTTCTCGCAGAAACGTCCCGGCAACCGACAGACCTGAGGCACACATGGCCCGCGTCAGCACCTATCTCAACTTCGCGCGCTCCACCGAGGACGCGTTCAACTTCTACCGCTCCGTTTTCGGGACGGAGTTCAGCGGCCCGATCATGCGATTCCGCGACATCCCGGAGCAGCCGGGTCAGCCTCCCGCGGCGGACGCGGACAAGAATCTCGTGATGCACATCGAGCTGCCGATCCTGGCCGGCCACGTGTTGATGGGCACCGACGCCCCCGAGTCGATGGGGTTCACCCTGACGCAGGGGAATACGGTCACGATCAACCTCGAGCCTGACACTCGCGCCGAGACCGACAAGCTGTTCGCGGCGCTCGGGAAGGGCGGGCAGGTAGACATGCCGCTGCAGGCAATGTTCTGGGGCGGCTACTTCGGGATCCTCGTCGACAAGTTCGGGATCCGGTGGATGTTCAACTGCGCGAACGCGACCTAGGGGCGACACACGCCGCGGCTGCGCCTCGCCGTGGCTGCTGCCGCGGCGCTGCTCGTTAGGCACCCAACCTCCATCTCGCGCGCCAGACGCTTCGCGTGCCCCCCGGCCAGCACCGGGTAATCCGAGGCCGACCGCGCTTGCGTGACACCGAGGCTCTTGGTAGACTTACCAAAGTTTCTTGGTAAAACTACCAATGCCACCGGCCGCGACCGGTGGCCCGCATCGATGGAGGAACCATGTCCAACACGATGGCCAAGCGCTCCACGGCGTCCGACGTGGCACGTCACGCGCTCATCGGCCTGATCCTCACCAGCGTGCACCACGCCTACGGCGCCTACGTCTACTCGACTCCCTGGCGCCTCCACGTGGTCTTCATCGCGGGCGTGACCGCGCTCGTCATACTCGGCACCTTCGCCGCGTTTCGAAGCCACCCGAGCGGCTGGCCGGGCAGGGCTGCGCGGTGGCTGTTCGCACTGACGGTGCTCGTCGTGCCAGTCGCGCTCCTTGGCGGCTTCGAGGGGTTCTACAACCACGTCCTGAAGGACCTGCTGTACTTCGGCGGGCTACCGCTCGCTGAGATGGTTCGGCTCTTCCCGCCGCCGCGGTACGAGATGCCGAACAACGTCTTCTTCGAGATAACCGGTGTACTGCAGGTCGTGCCCGCGGTGCTGGCGGCCGTTCAACTGTATCGCATGACCACACCGCCCCGGAGCCAGCCGTTAGGCATGCCGCCATCCACGGTATCGGGCCCCCGTGCGCCATCGGAGCTCCGGTCCCGGCGATGGTGGGCCCTCGGCCTCCTTGGCGTCGCCCAGTTCATGATCATCCTCGACATGACGGTCGTGAACGTCGCGCTCCCGTCGATTGGCGTGGACCTGGGCCTCGGGCGTGCCGGCCTGACCTGGGTCGTCACCGCATACTCCCTCGCCTTCGGCGGATTCATGCTGCTCGGTGGCCGGATGGCGGACGTGCTCGGCCGCAGACGGACGTTCGTCATCGGGCTCGCGCTCTTCACGCTCGCCTCACTGGCCTCGGGACTCGCGTTAGGTGGTATCGCGCTCGTTGCCGCGCGCACGGTCCAGGGGCTGGGTGCCGCGCTCGCGTCGCCGGCCGCGCTCGCCCTCGTCGTCACCACGTTCCAAGGGTCCGAGCGTGATCGCGCGCTCGGCGTCTGGGCGGCCTTGGGCGCGACCGGCGCCGCCGCAGGCGGCCTGGTCGGTGGGGCGCTTGTCTCCGGTCCCGGCTGGCGCTGGATCTTCTTCATCAATCTTCCCGTCGGGGCGGCAGTGATGTCCCTCGTCGGCGCCGTAGTCACCACCGAGAACTCCGGTCGACGTGCCGAACGGCTGGATCTCGGCGGCGCCCTGCTGGCAACCGCGGGTGTGGGCCTGCTGATCTATGGTCTCATCATCGCTGGAGACCGCGGGTTCCGCTCGACCTGGCCGTTGACGGCCCTGATGCTGGGAGCGGCCGCCCTTGCCACCTTCGCGCGTGTCGAGCAGCGGCATCCATCGCCGTTGCTACGCCCTGGCCTTCTTGCGCGACGTCCGGTTGCCGCCGGCACGCTCCTCATGCTCGTCGGATCCGGGTTGCTCATTGGCAGCTTCTTTCTCACGTCGATGCTGATGCAGCGAGCACTCAAGGTGTCGGCGTTCTACACCGGTCTCACGTTTCTCCCCGTAGCGATCGCGACGGCGATCGGCGCTCACGTGGGCGCGCGCTTCGTCGGTCACCTCGGGCCGCGCGTCACGGGCGCGGCGGCGTTGGCGCTCGCGGCGGTCGGGTTGGCGTGGCTCGCTCACGTGCCGTCCGCCCCGCGCGTGCTGATCGACGTGCTCCCGGGATTCCTGCTCACCTCCTTCGGGCTCGGCGCCGCGTTCGTCACGGCTACGAGCACCGCGTTAGGCGATGTCGCAGAGACTGAGGCGGGAATCACGGGAAGCGTGATCAACACGTCCCACGAGCTCGGCTCGGCGATCAGCGTCGCATTTGTGTCGGCCATTGCCGGGGCCGCGTTGGGAGCAGGCGAGGCGACCGCTGGCTTCGTCCACGCATACCTCGCGTCCGCCCTCGCCGCCGGTCTCACCGGTGTTGCGGCGGCCGGGCTGCTTCCCGGCACGCGCCCGATGCCACATCACGGCCGGCATTTCGCGCATTGACGCGTGCACGTCGCTGCTCACTGGATCAGTGCCCGCTGGCTGCGCCGAGCGACCACTGGTGACCTGAGCTCTCACGGGCTTCCGAACCCCAACGAGGGGCCGTACCGTACGCGCGAACCCGGTGTGACGATTGCGGTCGACACCGGGTTCGCCAACCCGCGATGATCAGTCAGATCCTCCGGCCTCTCACGAGCGACGCGTGACTCGGACTCCACGCAGCACCGTTCAGGATGAATCGGAAGGCGTCCGCGAGCGCATACTCGCGGCGGCCATGGACATTCTGCGAGAGGAAGGGATCCAGGGACTCTCACAGGTGCAGGTCGCGCGGAGGGCGGTTGTACGCCAGTCGCACCTCACGTACTACTTCCCCAAGCGGAACGACCTGATCGAGGCTGTCGCCATGCAGTTCATCGAGCACGCATTCGGTGCCCTCGACAAGGCCGCCGCCGAGGCGTCGCCGGATGATCTGCCGGCGGTCCTGCGGCGGGCAGCGGCGGCGATAGCCGACGAGGGGCACATGCGGATGTTCACCGGGGTGATGATCGAGGCTGACGGAAACCCGGAGCTACGCGGCACCCTGGCCAAGGTGACGAAGCAGCTGCAGGCCACCATAGCTGCGCGTCTGGGTGGGGAGGACGCCATGGAGCGCGCGCGGCTCGTGCTGGCGTCGCTCTGGGGAATGGGACTCTACGACTTTCTCGTTCGTCCGAGGCGTCGTTCCCCGCTCGTGGAATCACTGCTCGCCTGTATCTCCGCTGCGTCGCGGTAGCGGCGGCGACGCGATCGACTCATTATCCGCGCCTCATTGCCGATGGGAGACGCCGTGGACGAGAAATCGCTCTTTACGAACTTCTGGGTCAACGAATCGAAGACCACGCGCAACGTGCTCGCGCGGATTCCCGAGCGCTCGGACTACCGGCCGGACCCGAGGTCGCGAACGGCGAAGGAGATCGCGTGGCAGATCGTCTGCGAGGAGAAGATGATCATCGACGCGCTCGAGCAGGGCAAAGCCGAATGGGCGCCGCCGCCCATCCCCGCGACGATGAACGAAGTGCTCACGGCGTACGAGACGCAGAGCGCCACCATGCCGGATCGGTGGAACGCCCTGCCGGCGGAGCGCTGGCAGGGCGATCTCGAGTTCTTCGGAAACAAGCGGGCAGCGGCGCCTATGGCGTGGAGCTTCCTGTTCGACATCGTCCACCACCGCGGCCAGATCACGACCTACCTGCGACCGATGGGCTCCACGGTGCCGCAGATCTACGGGCCGAGCGGCGACGAGCCCTGATCGCCTCGTTATGCGGTCGATGCGCGCGCCAGCGCTCGCGCCCTCGACCGGCCCGGCTGGCGACTACGGTCCGACGCCGACTTCGGCCGTGGTCGGATCGATCAACGTCTTCACCGACGCGATCTGGTTCGCGGGAAACCCGCCGAGGCGGGCGTGCTCGCGCACCGTCTCCTCGTTCGGGGCGATATAGACGCAGTAGATCTTGTTGTCGGTGACGTAGCTATGGATCCACTGGATCTTGGGCCCGAGCTGGTTGAGAACATCGCACGAGCGCACCGAGATCGCCTTCAGCTCGTCGGGGGTCAACTTGCCGGCGCCCGGAATGAAGCGCTCGATTACGTACTTTGGCATTGGCTCTGGGCTCCGTCGCGGGTGGGTGGCTGGGGCCGACAATAACGTCATCATTCCAGCTCTGCAACCAACCGCTGGAACTCCGGGTGCGCGTGAATCGACGCGAGAGCGCTGTCGGCTCTGGCCGACTGGACCACCGCCTTGAAGCCGCTCTCGTACGCACGGCGCAGAAAGAGAACCGCCTGATTGCCTTCTCCAAGCAAGGCGTGCGCGCAGGCGCAGTTGTAGAGAGCGAGACCGTCCGATGGCGCCAGCTCGAGGACGCGCCGAATGGTCGCGTGCGTTTCCTCCTTTCCGCCGAAGCGGGCATAGCCCTCGGCCAGGCGGCTGAGCAGGACGACGTCCTCCAGGCTCGCCTCGAGTTTGCGAGCGGTGATTTCGATGATCTTCAACGCAGCGTCCTGTGCCGCATCGGCATTGCCGAGTTTGCGGTGCACCGCAGCGAGAAACCGCCATGGGTCATCGTCGTGCGGTCGTAACTCGGCAGCACGCTGATATTGAGCGAGAGCGTCCTTCAGGTCCGCGCCGGGTGTTCGTTCGACCAGCAGTCCCAGTCGAATGCGGGCCAGGACATGGCGGGGATCGGCCTCGAGCACCGAGAGAAACGTGCGTCGCGCCTCGGGCAATCGCCCTTGATGGTAGTACACCATCCCGATGCCGAACCGCGCCTCGACTGAACGAGGGTCGCGATCCAGGGCCTCCCGGTTCATCTCGATGGCCCGGGCCAGCCACGTGGATGCTCCGTCGTACCACTCGTACATGTACGCGCACGCCTCGCCGAGGGCGGCGTAGGCGGCAACGAACTCCTTGTCGATCTCGAGGGCGTTCTCGAACATCCGGATGGCACTGTCGGTGTTCTTCTTCCCTCGGCGGTTGAGGTAATCCCTCCCGCGCATGTAGAAGTCGTATGCCCGGAGGTCGTCGGTGGGCTTCCTGGCCAGCGACTCCTTTTCCGACTCGGTAAGCGAGACCTTCAGGGCGTCGGTGATCTTGTGCGCCACCTCGTTCTGCAGGTCGAAGATGTCCTCGACCAGGCCATCGAATCGGTCGGCCCAGAGGTGATAGCCGTCCCGGACGTCGATGAGCTGCGCGGTGACGCGGATCTTGTTGCCGGCTTTCCGGACGCTGCCTTCCAGGACGTAGTTGACCCGAAGCGCTTCGGCGACCTGCCGGATGTTGATCTCCTTGTTTCGGAACGGCAGCATGTCCGTGCGCGACACTACACGGAGCTCGCGCAGCTTCGAGAGGTCGGTGATGATGTCCTCGGTGATGCCGGCGCAGAAATAATCGCTCTCGCGCTCCGAGCTCATGTTCTCGAAGTAGAGAACGGCGATGGACTTCGCGTGCACCTCAGGAGCTGCGTGCGAGCCCGCTCCCTGGAGTACCGCGACGACATCGGTGGCCGAAGCGGGTCGCTTGCTTGGATCCTTCTGCAACAGCTGGTGGATCAGCGTGCGCAGCTGCGCCGGAGTATCCGGCCGCTGCACCTCGACCGGAGTGGGCTCGCGGTTGAGGATCTCGTACAGGACAGCCGCCTCGCGGTCGCGGTGGAACGGCAGCTCGCGCGCGAGCATCTCGTACAGAACGACGCCGAGAGACCAGAGGTCGGCGCGATGGTCCACCTCCTCACCCAGGACCTGCTCAGGCGACATGTATGCGAGCGTGCCGAGCGTCATTCCGGTCTGCGTGAGGTTCGAGCTCATGCCAAGCTTGGCGATGCCGAAGTCCATGATCTTGATGCGCCCATCACGCGTCAGCAGGATGTTGTCCGGCTTGATGTCGCGATGAACGATGCCCCTCGCATGGGCGGCATAGAGTCCCTGGGCGATCTGAAGTCCGAGGGACTGAACTTGCGGAATGGTCAGCTGGCCGCTTCGAAGCCTCGACTTGAGGCTCTCTCCGTCCACCAGCTCCATTGTGATGAACGATGAGGACTCCACCTCGCCGACGTCATAGACGACGGCAACGTTGGGGTGGTTCAGCGCCGAGGCTGCCTTGGCTTCGTTCAGAAAACGCTGCTTCGCCAGCGGATCTGCCGCGAGGCTCTGCGGGAGGAACTTGAGCGCCACGAGGCGCTCGAGTCGTGTGTCTTGGGCCTTGTACACTACGCCCATCCCGCCTTCACCGAGCTTGTCGAGAATGCGGTAATGGGAGACGGTCGAGCCGATCATGTGGCTGAACAGGTCGCCGAGCACGGCGGCACTAGAGCCGGGTCGCGGTCCTGGGATGGCACGACGGGGGCGCGAAGGCGCAAGGAGAACTCCAGGGTGAGGCGAATGGGTCAGGGTCGCGGTCGATGCGACGGGTCAATCGTTTCCGCACCAGAACGATGACACTCGTCCGGTGAACATCGAATCATCCATCCCGGAACGGACGCGCACAAGGAGCCGATCCGGAGTGGACTCGGCGGTTTGTCGCCCTCGAACCGTACCGATGAATCGGTTGTTGCGTCGATGGAAGACGTCCGGCAGGCCAGAATGGGCACAAGGCGCCGTTGCCAGCAGGGATGGAAAACCTGAACACCCGTGGCAACGGCGGCGTCGAGTTGGTCGCGAGTGAGGAGCTCTCGCTACGAACGCCCTGACGTCGTCTCGTTAGGTCACACCGCGACCGTCAGTGTGGCTGTCATCCCGTTCGTCACGTCGCCGGTCACCGTCGCCAGCTCGAGCGAGGCACCGTCGCTGAACACGTTGTCGGTCGCGAGCGAGATCTGAGACAGGTTGCGGACGCTCGACGCATACCCGAACGTCGCGTACACGACGTCGCACGACGCCTTCGGCAGCGCGATCTGCGACGTCGCGATCTTGTTCGACACCGACTGTGCTGCCGTGAGATTCTGGTACACCTCGAAGTGGATGTGCGGCCAGCGCCCCGAGTAGCATCCGGGGAAGATCGACGTGAACTTCACCTTGCCGTTCGCGTCCGCCGCCTGAACGCCGCGCAGCCAGTTCTGGTTCGTGTAGCCGCTCGAGTACAGCGAGTAGTTGCCGGCGGCATCGCAGTGCCAGAGGTACACGGCGTAGTCGGAGAGCGGCGAGCAGCTCGCCGCCGATACGATCGTGAGCTCGAGGTTGAGAAGCACGCCACTGACGCTGCCACTCAGTCCGCCAAAGCTCGAGCGGAGGTCGGTGCGCACGACGCCCGTCGTCCGGAGTGCATTCGGGCCGTTCGAGCCGTCACCGGGGTAAGGACCCGCTGTCTCCTCGGGGATCTTGCTCACGCAGTTGGCCGAGCCCCCGTTCGTTCCCGTGCCGGTGTCATTGCTGTCGGTTCCGGTGACGGAGCTCCCGTCACCCGCGCAGCCGATGAGCGGAATCGCGCCGAACGCGACGCCTAACCGGGCAGCGGTGCGCAACATCCTGCGTCGATCCATGGCCGCGCCCGTCTCCAGCAGGTCGCGATGCAGGCCACCCTTGTCGTCGTGGTCGTCATCGTGCTGGTGGTCGCGGCGAAAATTGAGGAAAAGCATTCTGATTCTCCGGGGTCTCTGTAGCGTCCTGAGTGATAACCCCCGAGCGGCCGAACACCCTAACCCCGACGCGCGTTATGGTGCGAAATGCACCGCGAGCACCATGAGCTGCACTGACCTCAGCTCGGGCTGATCTGCGCCGCCTTCCTGCGCGCTTCCGCAACGAGATCGTTGGCTCGCTTGTCCGCCTCGCGAATGATGGCGTCAGCCCTGTCGTTTGCCTCCTTCTTCAGCCGATTGGCCGCGGCCTGAGCGGCAGCCTTGGCGATTGGATTCGTCGTGCGCGCCACAAGCGTGTCGGCCCGGGCACTCGCCTCCTGCCTAACGGTGTCCGCCAGCTGCTGGGCCTGGGCGCGAATGGCCGCGGCCTGCTGCTCCGCGTCGGCGATGATCCGCTCGGCTTCCGCCTGGGCCTTCTTTCGGGCCTCGTCAGCCGCCGAGTCGGCGCGCTGCTTGACCGAGTCCACTCGTTCGGCGAGTTCCTTCTCGGCCGCCTGCTTGATGTTCTGGGCGGTGGACCCGACGAGGTCCGCGAGGTTGGTCTGGATCGTCGGGTTCGTGACCGTTCCGCCGACTTTGATCTGCAGCGCCACCGTATCCGCGGCCTGGAGGTCGATGCCGGTTCGGCCGGCGCGAGAGATCACGCTCGCGATCGCCTGGTTCGCGGCCGCACCGAGGTCCGAGCGAGGAACTCGAAGACCTAACGTGTACTGCAGCGACTGGTCGAGACCGTGGGATCCCGACACCTGCAAGAGGGATTTGCCCACACGCGCGGTGAATGGATTAACCTGCACTCTCCCGGCGCGGATCTGAATGGAGGCGCGCAGGCTGTCCAGGGTCGGGTTCCTCACCTGGTCGAGCTTCAACGCGTCGGCGACCTTGCCTAACACGGGCAGACCCTGCACTACGAGGTCCGACGTCCGCAGCGAGCCCTTGCCGTCGAGGACGTTGAACAGCGGCATCATGTCTTTGCCGAGCGACCCCGCGAGGTGCATGTCGGTGGACACGTTGCCGCGAGCATAGCGGGCGACGGGCGCAACCAGCTGCACCGTCGTCAGGGCGGTGAACGCGCTCGGAATGTCCACGCTCTTCATCTGGAAATCGACGTCGAACGCCGGCTTCAGCGAATCGGTCGTCTCGTAGAACCCGCTCACGCCGAACGCACCGCCGAGCGTGTTCATGGTGAAGTTCTCGAGCGTGACGCGGCGGTCCTTCACGCGCAGCCCGCCACGCGCGTTCGTCATTTTGAGCTTGGAGTAGGTCAGCTCGCCAACGGTCGCCTGGAGTCCGAAGTCGATATTCCCCGGAACCTGGATGATCGTTAGGCTGTCATCCGACTTCCACTCGTCGAGGTTGAAGTGCTGACTCGCGAACGTCGCGTTCCCGCGGAGCGGGTCGCCGCGGAGCGCGAAGGGCAGGAGATTCTCGAGGTACCCCGACAGTCGGAGATCGCTGCTGCCGATCGTTCCGCTGAACGACCTGAGGTCGGCGCGCTGGGGCGTGAGCTGCAGCGACGCTTCGGCGATCGATACCGGATGCGGAAGGTCTGCGCTCTTCACCGCCAGGCCCTGTACGTTCACGTTCCCGCGTGCCGACACCCGATCGTACTGCTTGCGATCGATGTACGACATGCGAGTGCGCACGGCGACGTCCGCGTCGACGCGACCGGCGAGCTCGTTCACGCTGGGGAGCTTGACCGTGCGGCGGAGGTCGGCGAGGTTCAGCTTCCCCGTTAGGCGGAGGTCGACGTCGGGATCGGAGATCGGTGTCCGGAGCACCAGCGCGCCGTCGATCGGTTGGCCCCCGATCGCGGCATGAAACCGGTCGAGCCTGACCATCGTGCTGTCGACGTCGCCGCCGGGATTGCGCACCGCGAGAGCGAGCGCGATGTCTCGCGCAGGCAAGGGAAGGTCGGGGTACTGAAATGCGCCGTTGTTCACGGTCGCATTCACCGAAAACGCCGGAAATGCCTGCTTGCCGTAGTCTCCCTTCACCTGACCTGAGAGCGTCAGCACACCGGCCGTCTTGATCTTCTGAAAGTCGCGCGCGTAGATCGCGGGCACGAGCGACAGGATGTGGCGGAAGTCGGTGCGCGGGGTGTTGAACGACAGATCGAGCGAGGTGTTCTCTTCGCCGACAATGGCCGACCCCTTGAGGGCGAGCCGCAGATCGTTCACCCGGATCTCGTTCTTCGCGAGCGTGAACTTCTTGCTCGCCTTGCTCCGCATGTCCGCGTTCACGTCCGCAGCGATTTCCAACGCAACCCGGTTGAGGTACGGGATGCCAGTGAACCGAAGCGTCACGGAGTCGCTGTGCGCCCGGGTAGTGAGCGTGAAGACGTCCGTCGCGAAGTCTCCGGCGAGCGATTGTCTGTATCCGACCAGCGACGCGAAGAGCTGAGACTTCCGGTCGTCGAGCGAGATAGTTGCGTTGCGGATGTCGAGGTTGCGGAGGCTGACCTTCACGGGACTCGACGTCTCCGTGCCGGCGCCGGGCGTCTTCTTCGTGATGTCCCAGTTCGCGGTTCCGTCCTCGAGCACCTTGAGTGAGATCAGCGGACGCTCAAGATCGACGGAGCGAACGACGATCGCGTCGCCGTGCCTGAGGTTGCGCACCACGCTCCCGAGGTCGAGTACCACGCCCAGCCGCCGGACCTTGGCCAGCGTGTCGCCCGCGAAGATACGCGTGCCCGCCACGCTCAGGTCATCGAGACGCAGCGTGAGGTTCGGGAAATCGCCGAAGAGCGAGAGCCCGGCGTCACGCCAATCGACGCGCGCCTCGACCGCCTGATTCACCTCGGCCTTCACCCGCGCGATGATCCGGTCGCGAAAGAAGATCGGCACCACCGCGATCGCGATGAGTGGGAGGCCGATCAGAATCGCGAGGGCGACGAAGATTTTCGTCCGCAGCTTCATGTGTGCGTCTCACTCCAGCGTTCCTTCGAATTGTACCCGCGCCAAAACGTTGTCAGCACTGGACGATCGGCCTATGATTGGAGCCCTCCAATCTGTGAGCTGTCGATGCGCCGTCTTGTTGCCGCGTTCGTCGTCGCTGTGCTCGGTTGCTCCGACCAGGTTACCGACCCGACGTTCACCCGGGTTTCATCTGCAGTCGCGGCGAAGGTCGGCGCTCACGAACCCGCGGTGCACATCGTCTACCTCGTTCCAGCCGACGGCCGCGCGTCGCGATTACGTGCAGAACCTCTGTGACGCCGCGTTGAACCTCCAGGCTTGGTACAGCAGCGCGCTGGGCGGCGAGACGTTTTCACGCTGGCGAATCCCACGGTCGAGGTCTACCGCACAGACCGTGACGCCGCAGCATACTCGACCACGCCGGCGGGCGCCGACCAGTCCCTCTGGTTCTGGTTCAACGCCACTGCAGACGGCTTCGCGGCGACCGGCGGCAGCTTCAGCGATCCGGATGATATCTGGATCTTCTATATCGATGCCTTGCCTGCGTGCGGTCAGGTGACGGGCGGCGCAGCGAGCGTAGCCGTGCTCCCGGCCAACGACCTCCGTGGCCTCGCGGGTGAACCGACGATCGATCCGTGCACCGGCGAGGTCGAGCCGACTCTTGGACCATGCAGGTGGGTCGGCGGGCTCGGACACGAGCTCGGTCACGCGCTCGGGCTTCCGCATCCTGCCGGGTGCGAATCGGGGTCACCGGATTGCCCCACCAACGCACTGATGTGGCTCGGTTACCTGACGTACCCCAACACCTTCCTCACGTCGAACGACCTCTCCATCCTCGGCCAGAGCGCGTTCATCGACGCGACGAAGCTGACCGGGATAGTCCCGTCGTGCGAGGACATCGGGAGCACGGCCGCGGCGGCTCTCACCGTGTCGTCGCGTGTTCAGATTCAGCGTTGCGATTGGATGCAGGTGAACGTTCTGCGTTAGGCAGCTGTTCGTACAGCCTGCTGCTCGCGGTGAGCAGGTAGAGGAGCCGGACACTGGCGGGTTTGGGGGCGGCGTTCCACTCGCATGCGGAATTCCTGACGCGCGGACGACAGGGCTAGCGCTCCCGCGGCGACAGCGACATCCTGCGGCCTCACTTCGCCAAGGAGGGTCCGTGCGAAACTCGCGGCTGGCCGCTGTCACGCTGGCGCTCGTGGCACTCGCCTGTGCCAGCGGCGGTTCGTCGAATCCGGGCGGCACCACATCGATCGATGCCGCCCGCGCCGGAGCGCGCGACAATGACGGCGCGACGCTCGCCCAGATCTACTTCTGGCGCGCGAAGCCGGGGAAGCTCGATGAGTATACGCGCTACATCCGCGAGCGTGCCGAGCCAATCGACGCCGAGGCGCGGCGGGCGGGCGCTTTTCTGTCGGTCACGACCTACCAGGCGTCCGATACGACCGTACCGTGGACGCACATGCGCGTGTTCCTGCTCCGTGATTCCACGCAGCTAAGCGGCCTGGCTGACGCCCTCACCGCCGCCGGCGCTCGCCTCGAGCCCGACAGCGTGAAGCGCAGGCAACAGAGCGATTACTCGGCCACGTTGCGCGATCGCGTCGGTGCGACGATCGTCCAGATCGTTAGGTGACGCCGCAGCGATCACTTCGTTGCCCACGCGTCGTTCCCCACGCGGCAGAACGGCATCTCGGCGGGGACGGCTCCGTAACGGCAACACCTAACGCGGATTGTTCAAATCCGTGTGAGGCGTTGCCTCTCCCGAAACGGTCGCGAGGCCAGGGACCGGTGCACTCGACCTAACCTACTTGTACCGGACGCCGTGCTTCACCACGACGTCAACGCGCTGCAGGAGATCGATGTAACGCAGCACGTCACCGCGGACGGCGATGACGTCGGCGTACTTCCCGGCGCTCACGGTTCCCACGTCACGGTCCACTTTCATCGCGACCGCCGGCCAGTATGTCGCTGCCCGGATCGCGAACATCGGGTCGACGCCAAGCCGGTTCACCCACGTCGCCAGCTCGTTCCACGTCGAGCAGCAGTGGAAGTTCATTGGAACGCCCGAGTCGGTCCCGATGAGCAGCACCACGCCCGACTCCTGCAGCTGCTTGAACTTTCGTGCGAGCGTCGGTCGGCGGCTCGGCACCATGGAGAAGTACGCGAGCTGGTCGGGATGAGCGAGCGACTGCCGGATGTCGGTAACGATCGAGTCAGGTAAGCCGACGTGCCACGCCGGGTCATCGACCCGCTCCGGGTTATCGCGGAGATACTCGTAGTTGAAGAGCACGTCGATCGTGGGCGTCCAGAAGAACGGACCCGCCGCGCCACGTGCCGTTCGCTCGCGCAGCGCCGACATGAGGTCGTCCGGATACTCCGGCGCCGTGGCGAGCCCCGTGTGCTCGAAGTCGTCGACGCCGGCAGTGAGTCCACGCCGAATCTCCTCCGGGCGATGTGCGTGCGCGACGACCATGAGGTTGGCCTTGTGTGCCTCATCCACGACCGCGCGCACTTCCTCCATCGTCATCTGATCCTGGTCGATCAGCTTGATGACGTTCACGCCGGCCTTGGCCAACCGTCGCACCTTCTCGCGCGCGTCCGCCTCCCCCTTCACGCCCCAGCGGAAGTAGTCGGTTCCGGGATACGCCTCGTGCTGAATGAACGGCCCGGAAACGTAGAGCGTGGGCCCCGGGATCTTTCCCCCGTTGATCGCATCGCGGACGGCGATGCTCGCGCCTAACGGGCCGCCAAGGTCGCGGGCACTCGTCACGCCCGCGAGCAGGAGTTGCTTCGCGGACGCGGGCATGATCACGGACTCCAGGAGTGGCGGGTAAGTCTTGTCCCAATGAGCGTAGTCGCCGTGCCCGTTGATCATGAGGTGCACGTGCATGTCCCACAGCCCGGGCAGCACGCTCATCCCTTCCGTCGAGATGACTTCAGCACCCTGCGGCACACTCAGCGAGCCGACCTGGCCGACCGCGCGAATGCGCTCGCCCTCTATGATGATCACGCTGTTCCTGAGTGGGGCGCCGCCATAGCCATCGATCAGCGTTCCGCCAACGAGCGCCTTGACGCGTGCGTTCTGCGAGGGCTGACCGCTCGCGAGCTGCGGAGCGATGGCAGCGATGGCGACAAACAGCGCGAGGGCCGGCTTGAACCTCGAAGTCATGTGAGCTCGCATAGCCGAGTTGGGGAGGGGGACTGAGAATCGTGGCAACCATGAGACTCGGCGCAAGGCTCCGCCACAACTTTTCCCGCCGCGCGGGTGTCCAAGCCCGTACCTCCTCGGTCGCTTCGTCGGTCTCCTTCACCCACCCATAGGCATGAGCACGTCTCGCGACGACATCCGATACGCGCTGCGGCGTATTCGACGAGAACCCGCGTTCGCCGCATTCGCGGTAGGGATCATGGCGATCGGCGTCGCTGCGGTGACTGCCGTGTTCAGCGTGATGAGCCCTCTGATGCTTCGACCACTGCCGTTCGCGCACCAGGAACGACTCGTGTGGGTGGCGGGAGCCAAGAGCGGGGGGATGTCGGCCGTCACATCGCGGTCGAACAACCTGCGCGACTATCGCACGTACAACCGATCGTTCGAGGCACTCACCGGCTTCTTCGCGTTCTTCGATTACGACAGCTACAACCTCGTTGGCGACGGGCCACCCGAGCGCCTCGTCGGTGTCGGTGTCGTGCAGAACTTCCTCCCCGTGCTCGGTGTGCCGCTGCTGCTCGGCCGGAACTTCACGGAGGAAGAAAGCGTCTGGAACGGGCGCCGAGCGGCGATTCTTATGCACGGCTTCTGGACCCGGCGCTTCGGCGCCGACCCAACGATCGTTGGGCGCTCGATCACGTTGAACGGCGAGCCGACGGAGATCGTGGGGGTTCTTCCTAGGTGGTTCGACTTCGCGTCGACGTTCGCGCCTTCGTCACGGGTGGACTTCCTGAAGCCCTTTCCCGTGAGCGACGAAACCGACCGATGGGGCAACACGCTGTCGATCATCGGAAGGCTCAAGTCGGGCGTGACCGTTGCCGCCGCGCAGGCTGACCTCGACCGGGTCAACGCGCAGCTGCAGCAGGCGGACTCGAAGCGTTGGGGCTTGCGCGCCGTGGTGAGTGGGCTGCGCGATCACATCGCCGGGTCGTTCCGTGCGCCGCTGCTCGTATTGGCCGCCGCCGCGGGTCTCGTGCTCGCCGTTGCCTGCGGCAACCTCTCGAACCTGCTGCTGGTTCGCGCGCAGCAGCGCGCCAGGGAGATGAGCGTTCGCAGCGCACTCGGTGCAACGCGCGGGCGGCTCGTCGTTCAGCTGCTGACGGAGAGCCTCATCCTCGCGTCGTGCGGTGGCACACTGGGCGTGGTCCTGGCGTTCTGGATCACGAGATGGGCCGCCGGCACGACGGCGGTGAGCATACCGATGCTGCGGACCGTGTCTGTCGACGCGTCCGCGTTAGGCTTCACCCTCCTCGCGACCCTGCTCACGGGGCTCGTGGTCGGCATCGCGCCGGCGCTGCAGCTGTCACAGGGCCGCGAATGGGCGACGCTCAACGAGGCAAGCCGGGGCTCGAGCGAAGGTCGTCGTGGCGGGGCAGTGCGGGAGGTGCTCGTGGTTGGCGAGGTTGCGCTCGCATTCGTGCTGCTCGTGGGCGGCGGCCTGCTGCTCCGCAGCTTCGTACGGCTCCTCGATGTCGACCTTGGATTCCGCCCCGATGGGGCCATGATGTGGCAGCTAGACGCCGGCCGCTCGTTTCCGAACGACACTGTGCGCGTCGCGTATTACGAGAACCTTGTCGCTCGCGTACGTGATGTCCCCGGCGTGGAGGTCGTGGGACTGACGGACACCCCGCCGCTCGGCCGCAACCGCGGGTGGGGCATCCGCGCCAAGGGCGTGGTGTACGAGAAGGGTGAGACGCCGGGCGTCTTCCCGCGCCTGGTGGACGCGGACTACCTCCGCGCCATGCGGATCCCGCTCTTCGCCGGCCGGTACTTCACGCACGACGATCGTGCGACCTCGCAACGTGTCGTGATCCTCAACCGGACCGCCGCGACTCGACTGTTTCCCGGCGTGGACGCGGTTGGCCGAACCGTTCTGATCTTCAGGGACGACGAATGGCAGGTCGTGGGAGTCGTGTCTGACGTTAGGCATCAGGCGCTCGACGAGGAGTCGGGCCTCGAGGTGTACATCCCGTACTCGCAACTGACGGACTTTGGCACGATGGCAATGGTCGTGCGATCGCGCGTGCACCCGGGGCTGCTCGCGCCGCGGGTGGAGGCGATGCTGCGTGCGGCCGATCCGGCCCTTCCCGTGGCGGACTATCAGACGCTCGACGCCGTCGTGGATCGCGCCGTCTCGCCGCGTCGGTTCATTCTCATGATCCTCGGCGCCTTCGCGGGTACGGCACTGCTACTCGCCGCACTAGGCATATACGCCGTGCTATCGTACTCGGTCAGCCAGCGCGTTCGCGAGATCGGGATCCGAATGGCTCTCGGTGAATCCGCCGCCAGCGTTAGGCGCCGAGTGGTCGGTCGAACGCTGCTGCTGGCGGCCGCCGGCGTTGTGATCGGCGGCGCGGCCTCGGTTGGCGGGGCGCGCCTGATTCGGTCGCTGCTCTACGGGGTTGGGCCGACCGACCCGCTGTCGTTTGTTGGAACAGCGGCCCTGCTGGTCGCCGTGTCGGCGCTGGCGGGGTTTCTGCCGGCCCGTCGCGCCTCGAAGACCGACCCGGTGGTTGCCCTGCGTTCGGCCTAGACGGCGGAGCGGGGGGCGCGGGTCGCTCGAGCGACCCGCGCCGCAGTCCTACTTGACCTAACGACTACGCCTGGGCGGAAGCCATCTGCTGCGCGGCCTTCGCCATCCACTCGTCCGCGGCCCGCTTCATCTCGGCGTCGGTGAGGTCCTTCACGCGGGTGGCGATGCCCCACTCGTGCCCGAACGGGTCCGTGACCTTGCCGTAACGGTCACCCCAGAATGCGTCCTCCAGCGGGTACTTGACCGTCGCGCCGGCCTTGAGCGCACGATCGAACGACGCATCCGCATCATCGACATAGATGTGGAGCGATCCGGAAGTGCCGTTCGTGAGCAGCGGCGACTTCGTACCCCACTGCTCGTTCTCCTCGCCGAGCATGATCAGCGAGTCGCCGATGCGGATCTCCGCGTGCATGATCTTGCCATCGGGCCCGGCCATGCGGTTCACCTCTTCTGCGCCGAAGGCGCGTTGATAGAACTCGATGGCCGCTGCGGCGTCGCGCACGACGATGGCGGGCGTGACTGTGTGATAACCGGCGGGAAGTTTCGAGCTCGACATGGCTCCCTCCGTCTCGAGTGGGTCTCCGAACGGGCGCCGCGATTTCGGCATTTGTTCGGGACAATCAAGCTAGTGCAAACATGTGTTAGTGCAAGCATCGGTTGTCATCCGGAGCCCGGGTTGTCATCCCGCGCCTGGATTGTCATCCCGAGCCTGGATTGTCATCCCGAGCGAAGCGAGGGATCTTCAGGCTCCCGACCGAGGGCCTCTACCGGGACGATGAGGATCCCTCGCTTCGCTCGGGATGACGCAGCCAAACATCGGGAGACAGGTGACGTCCCACCACACTGTTCGGGTCGCGGTCGTGCAGGCAGCTCCGGTTGCCTTCGATCGCGAATGCACGCTGGCCAAGGTGCGATCGTTGACGCTCGACGCCAGCCAGCGCGGAGCGAAGCTGGCCGTCTTTCCCGAAGCGTTCGTGAGCGCCTATCCGCGAGGGATGACGTTCGGGGCGGTTGTCGGCGAGCGCACCCCTGAAGGTCGTGACTGGTACCGACGGTACTGGGAGTCGAGCGTCGACGTGCCCGGACCGGTCGTCGACGAGCTCGGCGCCATCGCGCGCGACGC